>JBMFHI010000061.1:0-23577 GCA_049976905.1 Syntrophobacteraceae bacterium
GATCGCCATAAAGGCCGCTGAAGACGGACGGGATGGGGGCAAATCAGTTTCGGAAACCGTTTCGGCAATGAAGGACATAGCGGGCAAAATCTCGATAATCGAAGAAATTGCGAGGCAGACCAACCTGCTTGCGTTAAACGCGGCAATCGAAGCCGCCCGGGCCGGTGAACACGGGAAAGGTTTTGCCGTTGTAGCCTCGGAGGTGCGAAAACTTGCCGAACGTAGCCAGACGGCGGCCGCTGAAATCAATAAACTTTCTGCCTCAAGCGTCCAGATCGCGGAAAAGGCCGGAGAGATGCTTACCCGGATGGTCCCCGATATTCAAAGAAACGCGGACCTTGTGCAGGAGATCGCCGCGGCCAGTAACGAGCAGTCTGCCGGGGCCGGCCAGATTAACAAGGCCATCCAGCAACTCGATCAGGTTATTCAGCAAAATGCCGCGGCATCCGAGGAAATGGCGTCCACTTCCGTCGAGTTGCTGAGCCAGGCGGAACAACTCCAAAACACGATAGCATTTTTCAAATTTGACGGAGCAGCCACGGCCGCCAGGACAACCATTTCGACTGTGGACAGGAAGCCGAAACAGCATAAGATGCAGGTCGCCCACGCTTTGCATCACACGCCCCCCAAAGCAAACGGACACGCTCACGTGGAACAGCATGCGAGCGGGATCGTTTTGGACCTGGCAAAAGATGGGAAGACCGATTTGAGCGACGAGGAATTTGAAAGATATTAGGGAGGACTCAAATGAGCGTGCCGTCAATAACAACAACCAGTCAGTACCTTACCTTCAAACTCGATGAGGAGGTGTTCGCCCTGGACATCTCCAAGGTTCGCGAGGTGCTCGATTTTACTACGGTGGCCAGAGTGCCTCGCACCCCCGATTTCATGCTGGGCGTTATCAATCTCAGGGGAAGCGTGGTTCCCGTAGTCGATATGCGCCTTAAATTCGGCATGACCAAAACCGAGAGATCGGTAAATACCTGCATTATCATTGTCGAGATTGAAATCGACCAGGAAACAACCATCCTGGGCGCCCTGGTCGATTCGGTGCAGGAGGTGCTCGATCTCGATCCCGAGCAGATAGAGCCGGCCCCCCGCATCGGAACGCGCCTCGATACAAGGTTTATAAAAGGGATGGGCAAACGCGACAACGACTTCATAATCATTTTGGATATCGACAAGATCTTTTCAGCCGAGGAGGTCGCCGCGGTAGCGGAGATGGGTGAGGAATCAGCCGCTTAAATCGCGATTTACCGTTTTAAAACCGGAGGCAATCAAGACGCTATGCCCGCTGAAAACTCTGAACTCTTATCCACGGTTCCTTCTACCCGGCAGGGGACTTCCTCCTCCCCTGCCGATGCAAACGGAAGCGCCGGCAAGGGAGTATTTTCCGCTCAGTTATCGGAAAAAGACTTCCGCCGGCTGAGCACTTTCATCCACGAAGCCTGCGGCATCACATTGCCCCCGGCAAAGAAGACCATGATAGAAGGGCGAATCCGCAAGCGGTTGCGCGCCCTGGGAATCGACTCGTTTCATAAGTACTGCGAATTTCTGTTCAGCCCTGCGGGTATGAAATCCGAATGCGTTGACCTGATCGATGTCGTTACAACCAACAAGACCGACTTTTTCCGGGAACCCGATCACTTCGACTATCTTTCCCAGACCGTTCTTCCCCAACTGATGCTTTCAATCCGCCCAGGGGCCGCAAAAAAGATAAACGTCTGGAGCGCCGCGTGCTCGACGGGCGAGGAAGCCTACACTCTGGCAATGGTTCTTAGCGAATTTGCGCGAACCTGCCCGGTCCTTGACTTCTCGATTCTTGCCACCGACATCTCCACAATGGTTTTGGAGAAGGCAAGGCTCGGAATATATGACCATGACAGAGTAATTCCAGTTCCTATGATGCTTCGCAAAAAGTACCTTCTAAAGAGCAGGAAAAAGGAAAGCGCGCTTGTTAGAATTGCCCCCGAACTCCGCGACCGCGTTACCTTCCGAAGGCTAAATTTTCTCGAAGAAGAGTATGGCATAAAAGAGCGCATGCAGGTCGTGTTCTGCCGAAACGCGCTCATCTATTTTGACAGGCCTACACAGGAAAAAATCGTCACGCGCATGGTGGAGCTTATGAAGCACGGGGGGTATCTTTTCGTTGGCCATTCCGAGAGTTTGCACGGGATGGACCTGCCCCTGGAACAAACCGGTACCACGGTCTACAGGAAAACGTAAAATGCAGGATTGTGGAGTAAACAAAAAAATCAAGGTCTTGATAGTCGACGATTCCGCCGTGGTCCGCCAGACCCTCCAGGACATACTTTCTTCCGATGACCAGATAGAGGTGGTGGCCACGGCCTCCGATCCGCTTATCGCGGCCCAGAGGCTTAGAACCGTTATTCCCGATGTCATTACCCTGGATGTGGAAATGCCGCGCATGGACGGCATTACGTTTCTTCAAAAGCTCATGGCCCAGCATCCCATCCCTGTGGTGATCTGTTCGAGTCTCACGGAAAAGGGCGCGGAGACAACCCTCAAGGCCCTGGAGTACGGGGCCGTGGAGATCGTCCAAAAGCCCAGCATTGGCGTAAAGCAGTTTCTCGAAGAATCCCGGGTGAGGCTGTGCGACGCGGTAAAAGCCGCATCGAAGGCTAAGCCGAATCGCTTGAAAGAACGCAATATAGTCGATCCCAAACTCACCGCCGACGCCGTCATAGCCAAACCCAAATCAGGGGCCATGATCGAGACGACCGACAAGGTGATCGTGGTTGGAGCCTCCACGGGAGGAACGGAAGCCTTGACGGTTTTTTTGCAAGCCCTTCCTCCCGATGCCCCGCCCATAGCGATAGTCCAGCATATGCCCGAACATTTCACGGCGGCCTTTGCAAAGAGGCTAAACGGAATTTGCAGGGTTTCGGTAAAGGAAGCGGAAAATAACGATACTCTTATCGGAGGCCGGGCGCTGATCGCGCCCGGCAATCACCACATGCTGCTAAAGCGAAGCGGGGCGCGCTATTTTGTCGAGGTTAAGGAGGGCCCGCTTGTGTGCCGCCATCGTCCGTCGGTGGATGTGCTCTTTCGCTCGGCCGCCCGCTATGCCGGTAAAAACTGCGTGGGCGTCATTATGACCGGTATGGGTGA
This sequence comes from Syntrophobacteraceae bacterium, assembly GCA_049976905.1. Lineage (GTDB taxonomy): Bacteria > Desulfobacterota > Syntrophobacteria > Syntrophobacterales > Syntrophobacteraceae > SbD1. The sequence goes on from JBMFHI010000061.1 coordinate 3,133, forward strand.
CGATGGTGCCAGAGGCATGGCGGAAATGAAGGAGGCGGGAGCCTTTACGATCGCCCAGGATGAAAAGTCCTGCGTCGTGTTCGGCATGCCCAATGAAGCTATAAAAAAAGGCGCCGTCGACCGTATCGTTTCCCTTGAAAAGATCTCCACCGAGGTACTGAGGATTTGCCGCAAACTTTAATCTGCGGCCAACCGGCAGACAGTCGATCAGCGGCGGACCCGGCGATTTCCCAGGAGCCGGGTGCACCGCAAAAGTCCCCCCCCGCTGGTCTTCTTTTAAAATCCATCTCTCAAGTCCCGCTGGGTAACGACTACGGCCAATGTGTGGTTTACGGTGCGATGCCTTCGAATAAAATGCTTGACAGGTAACGCTCCCCGGCATCGGGCAGGATGGCAACGATAACCTTGCCCCTGTTTTCGGGCAGGCTCGCCACCCTGACGGCCGCGGCCATGGCCGCCCCGCAGGAAATTCCACAGGTGATCCCCTCTTCCCTGTGCAGGCGTCTGGCCATTTCCACCGATTCCTCGTTTGTTACCGTGGCTATCTCATCGACCAGATCAAGGTCGAGGACTTCCGGTTTAAACCCGGCGCCAATGCCCTGGATTTTATGCGGGCCAGGTTTGGGAACCTCTTTTTTGCGAATGGCGGTAAGCACGGCCGAATCAACGGGCTCTACCGCGATAGAACGAATATTTTTCCCCTTTACCCCCTTGATAAAGCGCGTAACTCCCGTAATTGTGCCCCCGGTCCCAACCCCCGATACAAAGATATCGACTGCGCCCTGTGTGTCTTCCCAAATTTCGGGGCCGGTTGTTTTGAAGTGAATATCGGGGTTGGCGGGGTTTGTGAACTGCTGAGGCATGAAATATTTTTCCGGATCCGAGGAGACCAGCTCTTCGGCCTTGGCAATGGCTCCCCGCATGCCTTTTGCCCCCTCGGTCAAAATCAGCTCGGCTCCGAAAGCTTTCAGCATGCGCCTGCGTTCGATCGACATGGCCTCAGGCATCGTAAGAACCAGAGGATAGTTTCTCGCGGCGCACACGTAGGCAAGAGCGATACCAGTGTTGCCGCTGGTCGGCTCGATCACCGTCACATCCCTGCGGCCCTTTGTGAGCTTGCCTTCGGCTTCCGCGGCCCAGATCATGGCAGCCCCTATCCGGCACTTTACCGAATAGGCCGGATTTCTACCTTCGATCTTTGCCAAAACCCTCCCCGGCATCCCCTCGGTGATCCGATTGATACGCACGAGCGGCGTCCGTCCTATGCTCAAACTGTTGTCACCGTAAATAACTCCCATGACTTTTCTCCCTGAGTGGATCGAAAGCGGCCAGGCTTTAATGGCCGGCAGTTCGCAGTTCATTAACTCCGCGGACCAGCAGCTGAGCTGCCAGCTCTATTTCTTCGGCCGTGGTCGTCCGGCCCAGGCTAAGACGCACCGCCCCAAAGCCGCGTTCTGGCGAAGTCCCCATAGCCTTAAGCACCCCGGAGAGCTCACCGCTGCCCTCATGGCAGGCCGACCCCGTGGAGGCGGCTATCTCGGGGATTGCCTCGAGCAACCGGGCGCCAAGAACGCCCGCAAAACTTACGTTAAGGGTGTTGGGCAACCGCTCGACCGGATGTCCGTTAAGGCTTACACCGTCTATCAGAGCTTTTAGTTTCTCATGGAAACGATCCCTTAGGGAAACAATGCGCTGCCGGTCGGATTCAAGACGATGGGAGGCCAATTGAGCGGCCTTGCCCAGGGCCGCGATATAGGGGACGTTTTCGGTCCCAGGCCGCAGCCCTTCCTCCTGCCCCGCCCCAAACAGGCAGGGATTTACCTTGACACCCCTTCGCACAAAAAGAGCCCCTACCCCCTTTGGCGCGTAAAACTTGTGGCCGGCAACCGTTAGGAGGTCAACCCCCAGCTCTTCGGTCTTAGCGGGTATTTTCCCAACCGACTGCGCGGCGTCCGTGTGGAAAATAATCCCCTTTTCACGGGCCATAGCACCAATTTGACCAAGCGGCTGAATCGTGCCGACTTCGTTATTGGCGTGCATTACGGTAATTAGAACGGTGCTGTCGGTAATGGCCCGGCGAACCGTGTCGGCATCGAGCAGGCCGGTTGCGTCCACGGGCAGAAGCGTCACCGAAAAGCCCTGACGGGCCAACTGCTCGAGGGGCTTTAAAACCGCGGGGTGTTCGATCGTAGTGGAAATAATATGGTTTCCCCGCTCCCTATTGGCCAGGGCCGCCCCTATAATAGCCTGGTTGTTGGCCTCGGTGCCTCCGGCGGTAAAAATCACCTCCGATGGATCGCATCCCAGAAGCCCCGCCAGCCTGGTGCGCGCAAGCTCGACCGCCTCCCTTGCCTTCCTTCCGTAGGGATGTCCACTGGAGGGGTTGCCAAATTCCACGGTAAGATAGGGCAGAAGCTCTTCGACCACTTCCGGATCGGGCGGGGTGGTAGCGTTGTAATCGAGATAGATGGGCTTCATTTTTGCCTCCAAAAGTCAAAAATTCCGGCCCGCCGCTATTCCCCGGCAGCTCTCGCGGGGTCGGTCAGCCGGCAAAAAGCGCACATACCGGGAATTCCCGTGGCCTGCCCGCATTTTTCGCAAGGCTGCAACTCTGGTCGATCATAGCCCGGGAAAATTTCTTTCTTTCTCGCCCGCAAAAAACTGTAATAAAATTGAAGTTTGGTTCCGGGCGAACCGGTTTCCATGGAATTTAGCACTTCTTTATAGCGAATGCTTGTGGCTCCCTTGGAAAAGGGACATTCGTCCTCAATATAATCAATATTGGATACGATCGCATAAGCCGCGGTTTCGCGCTCATAGAACCTGGCAAGAGGTTTTACCCTTTTTGCAAGCCCCAGATCGGAGCCCGGCAAAACGGGAGCCTGCCTTACGAGGTATTCCACATCCCAGCGCAACGTATTTCCAAAAAGAACCGCGGCTTCATCGTCGAGGTTATGCCCCGTTACGATTGCATGGTAGCCCAGTTCATGGGCAAGCCGATTCATCTCGTGGCGTTTTACCAACCCGCAGACCGAGCAGAGTTTCTTTCGCCCCCCCGCCCTCCTTCCGGCCAGTTCGGGAACCGCCCTGCCGTATGTGGACGCCACATCGAGAATGTGCAAGCGCACATCCGGGGCAAGAGTTTGGGCAAAGTTACGCACGTAGTCGGCCGATCTTTTCGAATAAGCGCATCCCGCGTCTATCCCCAGGTCTATGTACAAGCCGTCGGCATGGAAGCCAAGATTTAGAAGAATGCGCCAAAGAGACAGGCTGTCTTTTCCCCCCGATACGGCTACAAGCACCCGATCTTCAGGCTCAAACATACGGTGCTTGCCAATGAATTCCAGGGTCGATTTTTCAACCCATTCCACAAAGTGTGGCGCGCACAGGGCAAGCCTGTGCTGAGGCATATTTATCACACTGTCGGCCGCGCATTTGCGGCAACGATGAACTCCCAACGCTCTACTCCATCTGGGGGCGGGAGCTAAAACCACCTGCCCGATTGCCTCGCCCACGCCAAAAACTCTTCGCATTTTCAAGGCATCTCATCGACACACGAATTCCACAAAGACTCAGCCGCCCGAAATAACCGAAATAAGCTTAATTTCCCCATCTTTTCCAAGCCTTGTTTCGTTACTTACCAGCTTGCCCTCTCTTACCGCCAGAACGCTCTGGGGATTTAGCCCCAAATCCTTTATCAATTCCCGGATCGTAATATTTCCCGGCGTTTCCATTTCGGTTTCCCTAAAGTGTACTTTAACCATAAACCCCATCGTCCAGAAAAATGAAAGTTTAGATTTCGCGGAAGCCAGCCACCGCCGTCTGCGTCCGCTTACCGCACAAAGCCTAACCGTATCCCTTTATCCCTGAAGATTCCACGCCAGTCAAGAAAACGAGATCCTTTTGGCCGAAAAAACGGTGGATTAAAGTTTTCGCGCCTATTTTTTCTCCGCAGCATAACAGATGCTCACATTTTTTCCGTGCAACGAGTAGACTAATCGTTACGAGCTTACGTCTTAACGGATAAATTACCATTGGACCCTTTGCTGGAATTATAATTCCTTATAGAAGTTTGAAACTCAAGGAGAGAAAAATGAGTACGAAAAAGCGGATCGTTATCGCAGTCATTGCACTTGCATTTTTAACGATCATGACTTCCGGGCCGGCTAAAGCACAGTGTTGCTACAACCCTTTGCTGCTCCCCTTTGCCGTGGCGGGCGCAGCAATCGGAACGGCCGCCGCGATCGTCTCGGCCCCCTTCCAGCCCTACTACGCCTATGCTCCACCGCCTCCGCCGGCCTACTATTACCAGACCCCGGCTCCCTACTACTCCAGGGCATGGATGCCAGGCCACTACACCCCTTATGGCGCCTGGATACCGGGCCACTGGATGTATCGATAGCATCCCGGAAATTCAGTGATACCCGCAAACAGTAACCGGACCGCATGATCGGCCCCGGTTACTGTTTGCCTGCTCATTTTTTCCTATTGCATCCTGGCGGACCTCAAATTCCAAATCTTCCTACCGGGCGCCATTCGCCCCATGCGAGTTCTTCTTTGTGGTTTTTTTTGCGCAGCCATAAAAACCATGCGGGAAGCTTTTTTTTGATCGCATACCATCGGCGTTTCCTATTTGACAAATAGGAGCTATCTAGATATAAATTCTGCAGTTTGCCGATTTTACTCTGGAGATTAACTATGTACCGTTTTTTTGGCTATGGCTGAAGCAGCGATCTTGCTCCCGTCCGTGTTCGACGGGAGAAAAGAAACGGCCGAAAAAGCGTGTCCAGCCCTCTGTACCAGGACTGATCGCCAAAGCTTCGTTTGGCTGCGGCGTCCATGCTCCACGCTGAATCTTCCTCTGAAATCAGATCGCTACTGAGACTGGCATTTCTTCGAAAAGGATGATTCATATGCAAGAAGCCCTGTTTAATCCCGCGCTCGCAGAGCCGGTAAAGCAGTATCTGAGTAAATTCAACCTCAACCTCTGCCTTACGTGCGGCACGTGCAGCAATGGGTGTCCGGCCACGGGCACTCCCGGCCTGGAGGGGCTTGACACACGCAAGGTCTTGCGCATGCTCGCCCTTGGCTTGGCCGATGAGGTAATCGCTTCTCTTTTCCCCTGGATTTGCACCGGGTGCGGCCGTTGCGTGCATGCGTGCCCGATGGAAATAGACATTGTTTCGATCATGTTTCATTTAAAGTCTTTGCGCCCGCGCGACAAGGTTCCGGGGATTTTGGAAAAGGGAGTCCAGAACGTGCTTGCCACGGGCAACAATATGGCAATTCCACAGGAGGACTACTTTTTCCTCATGTACGACATGGGAGTAGAGCTTGCCGAAAGCGGGCTGACCGGCTTTTATGTCCCCATCGACAAGGATAACGCCGACGTACTCTTTTTCCCCAACTCCAAGGAAGTCTTTGCCGACAACGACGATATGCTCTGGTGGTGGAAGATTTTCTACGCCGCGCGGGAAAACTGGACCATACCCTCCGAGAACTGGGAGGCTGTGGACTGGGGTTTGTTTGCCGGGGACCATCATGCGACGGTGGAACTTGCGAGAAGAAAAATCAACTTCATGAAAAATCATCACATCTCCCGCATGATCATGCCGGACTGCGGGGGTGGGTCCTATGGGTGCCGCAAGGGGATGAAAGAGTGCGTACTGGAAGATCCCAATAACGCGATACATCACATCTATCTTTACGACTATCTAATCGAGGTCATAAAAAGCGGCAGGATCAAACTCGACAAGAGCCGAAACGCGGGCAAAATCTTCACCTGGCATGACTCCTGTAAACATGGCCGCGAACTTGAGCGAAATTTTGGCAAGGGCTACTTCGAGGAGCCCCGCTGGATTCTCGATCAATGCGTCGATAACTTTGTCGAGATGCAGCCAAACCGCATGAACAACTTCTGTTGCGGGGCGGGAGGAGGCAACTGGCCAATGCCTTTTGAAGAGCAATCCGCCTATCACGGCCGTTTTAAATATCAGCAGATAAAAGACAGCGGCGCTAATGTGGTCGTGGTGGCCTGTTCGAACTGCCACGATCAGATGATGAAAAGAATACCGAAATTTTACCCCGACTGTAATTACGAAGTAAAATATCTCTGGGAGCTTGTCGCGGACACCCTCGTTTTGGAACCCTGGGATGAGGAGCAAGTAGCCGAAGCTGAAAAAGAGGCTGCCGCCCAGTGGGAGCGTCTGGGTTATACGCCGGATGCCGACGAACAATAACAGCGGTCGCGAGAATGAATTACATCTCTTAGCGGGATCTCTTTCGGGCATGCCGGCGCAAGGCGAGCCGTCGGCATGCCCCTACAGAGGCTCTGGACATGAGAGGTCGTCTTTATGAATCAAAAGCTCTATGTCTACCAGGACGCAAACCTTAACAAACAGATCAAGGCGCTGCTAAGGGGCGGATCGAATTCCGCCCCGGCCGCAAGACACGCCCAGTCGATAATGGAGCAGTTTATAAACGGCGGAATCCTAAACCTAAGGAATTCAGGCAGACTCACACGCCACGGCGACGCCCGCATAAAGAACTGCCTCAAATTCGATCTTGTAAGGAGCTACCGGCTGATCGCCGTGCTGGTGGAGAGCGGAATCGCCTTTCTCTATGTGGGCAGTCACGCCGAATGCGACCATTGGATTAAGCACAACGCCTGGATCGAGCCCAATCTCGACAAAAAAAGAAACACCATTACACAAATACGGGAACGGGAGTGCTTATCGGATACCGCAATCGAGGAACCCGATACCGACCAGTTCGAACCCGATTACGATGCCTTGATTTTTCAGGATCTAACCGAACAGGACCTGAGGCAAATTTTTAGTGGACTGTGCCGGTGACTTTAAATTCCCGAAATTCGCAAGGATCGGTTTTGCGCCCGCAAATGTCGATAAGGCCGCGTCGTTGCGGCTATAACGGCAAAAGCTGCCATGTCAAATGGACTTTTGGCCGGGTAGCTTCCCTGCCTGGCAGGATATGCTCTTATTTTTCAAAAAGACCTTTGTACTGCCCGTACCCCTCCTTTTCCAAATCTTCTTTCGCAAGGAATCGCAGGGCGGCTGAATTTATACAGTAGCGAAGGCCGCTCGGAGGAGGTCCGTCATTGAAAACATGCCCCAGGTGCGAGTCCGCATGCAGGCTCCTTACCTCGATCCTCATGCTGAGCAAACCCCGATCTTTTTTCTCGACGATATTGCCCGGCTCAAGAGGCCGAGTAAAACTCGGCCAACCCGTCCCGGAATCATACTTGTCAAGCGAACAGAAAAGCGGTTCGCCGCTCACGACATCCAGATAGATCCCTTCGGCCTTATTATTCCAATATTCGTTGTCAAACGGTGGTTCCGTGCCGTTTTTGCGGGTAACCTCGTATTGTTTGGGGCTGAGCTTGCTTCGAAGCGTCCTTTCCTCCGGTGCTGCGTACGTCACGGCGTGCTCGCTCGATTCGACCCTTTCCGGTTTTGCTTTCGCTTTCTCCATATCCTTGCCCCATAATTTTTCGAGAAACCGGTCCCGTCCGGAAAAAAACCTGTAATGACTATAATGCGACGGATTCTTTTTATTATAATCCTGGTGATATCCTTCCGCCTCGTAGAACTTCGAAAAGGGCGCTATCTCGGTGGCAATGGGTTTCTTGAAGTTGCCCGAATTTGCCTGCATGCGCTTTGAGGCCTCGGCCGCAACCCGTTGTTGCTCGTTATGATAAAAGATTATGCCGCGGTACTGAGGGCCCCTGTCCGCAAACTGCCCGCCGGGGTCTGTGGGGTCTATGGTTTTCCAGAAAAAATCGAGTAGTTGCTCGTAGCTTACCCTGTCCGGATCGTAGATGACCTGCGCCGCCTCGACGTGCCCTGTCGCGCCGGAGCAAACCTCTTCGTAGGTCGGGTTTTCAGTGTGCCCCCCGGTGTAACCCGCCATCACCTTCAAGACTCCGTTTATCTTTGCAAAATCGGCTTGAGTACACCAAAAGCATCCACCGGCGAAGGTGGCCCTTGGAAATCCGGCGTATTCCTCCTGTACCGGAGAACCCTTTATTTCGATAGCTTCTCTCACCGCATCACCTCCCAAACGTCTTGCCAAAACCCAGGGCGCCAAACACTAGCCCGCCAGTTCATTGGCGATCATCTCGGCCTGCTTTAACACCGTTTCAGTGGCAAGCAACCCCATGTCGGGCGGGTAGCCGTATTTGCCCAGCGTGCGCCGCCGTTTCCTTTTTTAACTTTAACCACTGCTGTTTCCACTTTCTTTACCCGGCATAGGCTTATTTACGGGCAAACCCTTAAGGCGACGATTTCGCTCATCGTCTGACCGGTCTCGGGAGAATCGAAGCGCATCATAACGATGACATTGGCGTGCATGATGACGGCGTTTTTCACCATGTAACGAGCACGGCGCACCCTCCTTGAATTCGGTTTGCTTATTGGTAAAAATGAGGCAATATCCAACCAGGGACAAAATTATGCGTGGACGAATGCGCGGAGCTGTCTTGCCGGGGGCTGCCTCTTCCAGTTAAATACCTGTTGGAGCTTACAAGATTTCCTGCTCGGATTTACCGAAATTTATCGGCTGCTTTTCGCCCTGGAGACAACAAAGATGAAGACATCGCCCACTACACGCACAAACCTTATACCATCTCGTGCAAGACTGGAACATGTTCTTTCGGAAATGCAAAGCGTGGTTGTCGCCTTTTCAGGAGGAGTCGACAGCGGGTTGCTTCTAAGGATTGCGCGGACGGTGCTGGGACGTGACGCCGTGCTGGCAGTAACCGCAAAATCCCAGACAAGCGCGAACCATGAGATGGAGACCGCGCTGCGGCTAGCCGCGGAGTTGGATGTAGACCACCTCGTTATCCAATCCTTTGAGATGCAGGACCCGGAGTTCGTTAAAAACCTCGCCAACAGATGCTATATATGTAAAAAGGGTCGCTTTTCGGCTATATTAAAAATCGCCCGGGAAAAGGGGGCGGCCTTCGTGGTTGATGGTTCCAATATCGACGACAGGTCGGATTTTCGCCCCGGCATGAAGGCTATTCAGGAACTGGGGGTAAGAAGCCCTCTCATGGAAGCCGGGCTTTGCAAATCGGACATCAGGCTGTTAGCCAATCACCTTGGCCTTTCGATCTGGAACAAGCCCCCTTATGCGTGCCTTGCCACGCGAATTCCGTGTGGGAGCCCGATTACCGCCCAAAGACTTAAGCGAATAGACGCCTGCGAAGACCTGGTGCGCAAGATGGCGATCAGCGACCAGGTGCGCGTTAGAGATTACGGAGATACCGCGCGAATCGAAGTAGCGCCCGAAGACATTGCAAACCTTGTCGACAGCAAAGTGCGCGGGCCTCTTGCGACCTTTTTCAAAGACCTGGGGTTCCGGTTCGTCACAGTGGATCTGGAAGGCTATAGCATGGGAAGCACCAATAGAGGTTGAAAGGCATTACACTATGGACCAAAAGCACCTGAGGGCGCTGCTCGAGCAGGTTCGAACCGGCACGGTGGACCTCGATTCAGCCATGCATGCATTAAGGAAGCTTCCCTTCGAAGACCTGGGGTATGCGAGGATCGACAATCACAGGTGCCTACGCACCGGGGTTTCCGAGGTTATTTTCTGTCAGGGCAAAAGCATCGCTCAGATCCAGGGGATCGTTGAGCGAATTTCTCAAGACCACGCCAATGTTCTTGCCACAAGGGCCGGCCGCGAGGTCTATGAAGCGATTCGCGAGGTTAACCGCGAGTGCGAATACCACGAAACGGCAAGGATCGTGGTGATTGGCCCCGAACCGGTGGAAAAGATCGGCAATATAGCCGTTGTGAGCGCGGGGACTTCGGATATGGCCGTTTCGGAGGAAGCCGCGGTTACCGCCGAGGTCCTGGGTAACCGCGTAAACCGTATCTATGATGTGGGGGTAGCCGGAATTCACCGTCTCCTGGACGTCTGTGACGACCTGTTTGAAGCCAACGTGGCGGTGGTTGTCGCAGGCATGGAGGGGGCCCTTGCCAGTGTCGTGGGAGGGCTGGTTTCCTGTCCGGTTATAGGGGTTCCAACAAGCGTGGGATACGGTGCGAGTTTCGGTGGGCTAGCCGCCCTTTTAAGCATGCTTAACAGCTGCGCTTCCGGGGTTTCGGTGGTAAATATCGACAACGGTTTCGGTGGCGGCTACCAGGCAAGTCTTATAAACAAGGCAACCAGCAGAAGAGTTGCGACCGGGGAAAATTCCTGAGAGTTATTGGCGCCCGCCTGGGAGACAAATAGATGAGAATCGCCTACTTTGACTGTTTTTCCGGGGCAAGCGGAGACATGATCCTCGGCGCCCTGATGGACGCGGGATTGAGCCTTGGAAGGCTAAAAGAGGAGCTTGGCAAGCTTGGCCTTTCACACTACGAGATAAAAGTCGAGAAGGTGGTCAAACAGGGAATCGGCGGCAGCCGGGCCATTATTGCAATCGATGAGGGCCATCATCATCACCATCACAGACGCATTGGGCACATTGAGCAAATCATTGGAGAAAGCGGCCTGGGGGAAGCGGTAAAGGAGCAAAGCATAAAGGTCTTCAGGCGGCTTGCCCAAGCCGAGGCCAGGGTGCATCGAACGAGCATCGAAGAGGTCCATTTTCACGAAGTGGGCGCAATGGACGCCATTATCGACGTGGTTGGCTCCGTTGCGGGTTTGGCCGCCCTGGGGATAGAAAGCGCCTTCTGTTCGCCCTTCAATGTCGGCGGAGGAACGGTCGAATGCGCCCACGGGACATTGCCGGTACCCGCCCCGGCCACCGCCGAGCTTATCAAGGGCAGGCCCTTTTATTCCAACTCTTTTTCGGGTGAACTCCTAACGCCAACGGGGGCCGCGATCCTTACGACCATCTGCGAAGGCTTTGGCCCTTGTCCACCCATGATCATGGAGACAACCGGCTATGGGGCGGGAAGCCGCGAAACGCAAACACCAAACCTGCTTCGCCTGATTACCGGTGAGGGGCAGGAGAGGACTCAGGAGGGCCAGACCGAGCAGATCGCCGTTATTGAGACAAACATCGACGACATGAACCCTCAAATTTATGACTATCTTTTCTCCAAAATATTAAAAATGGGAGCCTTCGATGTCTTTCTAAGTGCTGTGCAGATGAAGAAAAATCGTCCTGCAACGCTTCTGACGCTTACCTGCGCGCCCTCGCAGGTCGAGCGGTTCAGCCGGTTTTTGCTGCGCGAAACGACCACAATCGGCTTAAGGTGGAGAGTGGAAAACCGCATCAAGGCTAGCAGACGCATCGAAGAGGTCCAGACAAAGTACGGGCCGGTGAAAAGCAAAGTGGCCGAGGCAAACGGTGAGATTGTAAACATTTCCCCGGAATACGAAGACTGCAAACGCATCGCGCTCGAAAAAGAGCTCCCCTTAAAGGAGGTGCTCGATGAGGCAAGGCTCGCCGCCTCGAAGCTGCAACGGCAAAAACCGGCGATCGGGCATGTGTGAGCCACGCCGGAGCGGGCACGAGCCTTTGGAGTGCCCGCCGGGAAGTTACCCTCCCGCGGCCTCTTTTTTTACCTCTTATTTTCTTTTCAGCACAAAGACCTGTTTTACCGGCAGAACTCCCAGGACCTCGCGGACGTTTGCAAGCCGGGAAGGATCGGATTCCAATTCCTCCCAGGAATTCAAAATCTCACAGTCTCCCTCCCTTCCAATCAGAATGGGTATGGTTTTTTTTGAAGGCTTTCTGCCTTCGTAAACCATGCTGCCCGGTTCTTCAGGTTTTACGAGCCTGCAATCAATGCTAAAGGAGTCGACCGTACGGTACATGGTCGAAGAAGCGTACGAATCGGAGGAAATCGGCTCTATCCTGCCGTTTTCCAAAATAAAGACGTCGCTATCGCTTTTTTCTTCCTCGGGTTCCGCGACTTGTTCCTCTTGCTCCTTTTCCAAAAAGGAAAGCTGTCCGTCTTTTGTTTTGCCGGCGTCCTTGCGTCTCATAACAAAATGCTCCTTGAATTTACCGGAATTTCTCAAGATTTCAAAAACGCCGCCCAGTTCGTCCTGCGGACTGCGCGCGCGCAACTCGTAGCAGTCCGAGCGGCACAATATGCAGCGGAATACAGGAATCCTGCACTCCTCGTTTTTGCACCATACGTATTGGGTCATGCAATCCAATCTTTGCGGGGGCGATATGTCCGACAACAGCCATTCTACCTCATCGGGCCGTTCAATAATACAGAAATGGAAGGACTCGGCGCGCAATTTAATCCTCAAATTAGTGAGCATTCGCGGAATTAGCTTGATTGAAAAGGCTGTTTTGTTCAAAATAAATGCTTGCAAATCACGATGTCTGGAGAGGCTATGAAAATGGTGATAAGATCGGGCAGCCTGCGGCGGGTAAGGTTTTTTGTCATAGTGCTTTTGGGGCTGGCTACAGTGTCCTGCGCCTCCATGGAGCACACGGATGCAAAGATTAAGCAGCTTCTTAAGCTTTCAGCGGACTCTTTTAACAGCAGCATCCGGTGGCAGGAGTACAAGGAGGCGAAAAATTTCGTCCCGCAAATGGATGAAGACCGTTACTGGGCGGAAGTGGACAGGATGAAACATGACATTCGCCTGACCGACTATCAAATCAGAGACATCGACTTTTCCGAAAAAAACAGGTTTGCCAAAGTGGATGTTCTGTATCAATACTGGAGCCTGGAATCTCCGGTTCTAAGAAGCGCAACCATTACGCAAAAGTGGCGTTTTAACAAAGAAAAGAGCACATGGCAGGTCGTTGACCCAGGTTTTAGCACGATTAAAAAGATTTCCTCGGATTCTTCGCAATTCTGATTTCAAACAGGGAAGGCCACAGTTTGCCGGTAACGAAAATACGATCGTTTTTTGCATCGTAGGCAATTCCGTTCAATACTTCCGCGCTTGGGGGCATTTGGCTTCTCAAGCAAGAACAATCAAGCCACCCGGCAACTTCCCCGGTCTGGGGAGATATGATCGCGATATGGTCGTCGTGCCAGACGTTGGCAAAAATCTTACCCTTGATGTATTCGAGTTCATTTAGCTGCACGACCGGTTTTCCCATGTCGCGAACCTGCACCCGGCGCTTTACTTCAAAGGTCTTGGGATCGATAAAGGCAAGCTCGGGGGTGCCGTTGCTCATGATCAAACTGTTTTTATCCTCTGTAAGGCCCCAACCCTCACCCCGGTAGTGGGATAGGCTCTTAAGCTCAAAATCTTTCGGATCATACTCAAAAGCCGTTCCGCTTTTCCATGTTATTTGGACAAGGGAGCCACCCCACAGCGCAAGACCTTCTCCAAAATATTTGGACGGCAGCTCGTGTTCCTTTACAACCCGCCCGGTTTTTAGTTCGACTTTCCTGAGGCTGGATTCGCCATTAAGACCTGTGGATTCGTATAGAAAGCCGTTGGCATAGAGCAAACCCTCTGTAAAGGCCCCCGGATCATGCGGGTATTTATTGACGATCGTAAAGGGGACCACAGGGGCAAGACGGCGCTTACCGGGGAAGGAGGATTGCTGGGCTGCCCGGGCCGCCGGCAACGGCGAATTTAGCGTTGAGTAAAAGGCGGCGCACAGGCAGATTGCAAAAAACAAAAAGCTTAGGGGTAAAATAGAGCGAAAGGCTTTAAGCCTCATTGGTGAAGCCGGTTTCAGTGGCTCTGCCAACGCTGTGATAATCAAAGCCCAGCCCGCGCATGGCCGCCGGCCTGTAAACGTTGCGAAGGTCTATAAACAGGGGGGCTTTGAGCAGATCCTTTAATCGATAGAGGTCAAGTGCCCTGTATTCGTTCCATTCGGTCATTAGCACAAGTGCGTCAGCCCCCTCGCAAGCCTCGTAAGCATTCGCGCAGAAGGTAACCCCGGCCAGCAGTTTTGCCGCCTCATCCATTGCCTGCGGATCGTGGGCGCGAACGAGCGCGCCGTGTTCGACAAGCTTTGAAATGATCGTTATGGCGGGCGAATCTCTTATATCGTCGGTTTCGGGCTTAAAGGCAAGACCAAGTACGGCGATGGTTTTACCTGCAACCGAGCCGCCAAGAGCCTTCCGGATTTTTCGGGTCATGCGGGCCTTCTGAGCGGCGTTAACTTCTATTGCCGCCTCGACTATGCGAAAAGCCACTCCGTTTTCCTGGGCTATCCTAAGCAGGGCCTGGGTGTCTTTGGGAAAACACGAACCACCGTAGCCCGGGCCGGCATGGAGAAATTTTTTGCCGATCCTTCCATCCAAACCTATCCCCTTTGCCACATCCTGGACGTTGCCGCCTATTTCCTCGCAAAGGGTTGCGATCTCATTTATAAAACTGATCTTGGCGGCAAGGAAGGCATTGGCGGCGTACTTTATAAGCTCCGCGGTCTGAACGGTGGTTATGACAAAAGGGGTTTCTATCAAATAGAGCGGCCTGTAGACCGATTTTAGCACCTCTTCGGCCCTTTTGGAATCAACCCCCAAAACGATTCGATCCGGACGCATAAAGTCGTTTATGGCCGCCCCTTCCCGCAGGAATTCGGGGTTGCTCGCAACATCAAAGGAGGCCTCCGGATTGGTCTGAGAGATAATCCTTTTTACCTGCGCCCCCGTACCCACGGGCACGGTGCTCTTGTTTATCACCACCGTATAGTCGCGCAGAAAGGGCGCCATCTGACGGGCCGCCTCATAGACGTAGGAAAGATCGGCGTAGCCGTCGCCCCGGCGCGACGCAGGGGTTCCAACGGCTATAAAAATCACTTCAGCCTCAGGAACGCAGGGTGTGTATTGGGTTGAGAAAACCAGACGACCGGCTTGAGCGTTTTTCTTGATCATCGTATCAAGACCCGGTTCGTAAATGGGGATTTCCCCACCGCTCAGCCGCTCGATCCTGGCTTGATCATAATCAACGCATGTGACCTCATGGCCGAACTCGGCAAGGCAGGCCCCGCTCACCAGTCCAACATAACCAGCGCCTATGACAGCAATTTTCATAATACGACCAATTCTTAAGGGTTAATTAGACAAGATATAAAGCCGGGCGTATAGCAGTTTTGCAGAAAAATTGCAATACCTGCCGGCGCGGGCCTAAGGGCTGTTCGAGCCTGATTGAGTCGTTTTCCTGATAAATTGGAAGCCGATTTAGCCTGGGAAAGCCTCCCCCGCTACTAAGACCGTCATTATTTACCGAACCTACACCGTGCCCAAAAATCATTGGTGGGCAAGGCTCCCGCTTTTATCCACCCTGCTTGGAAGGTTCGCTTATTTATCCATGGCTTAGTAAGACGGCTTCGCAATGGGAGTTCCATTGCAACCGGGAAGCTAAATTCATCTATATTTTCAAAACTTTAAAATAGTGTCACAAAAAAACCAACTGCCCTGATTGCCTTTTAGCACCGTGGTATAGGGGAGGCATTCATAAAACGCCTCCAAGAAGGGTATGACTATGCATGCAAAAAAAAGAATCGTCATCGCTCAAAACCATACAATTCTAAGGGAAGGGCTTAAAATGCTCCTTTCATCCAATCCCGAGGTTTCCGTCGTAGGAGAAGCCCAAGACGGACTTGACGCCGTTCGCTCGGTTAAGTCACAAACTCCGGACCTCATTCTAATCGACATTTCGATGCCAAAGCTTGAAGGCACCAGGGCAATCAGAGAGATAAAAAAGCTAAGCCCTTCCACAAAGGTGCTGGTGCTAACTGTTCACAAAACCGAGGACCACATCCTTGGAGCCCTGCGAAGCGGAGCGGACGGCTACATTCTAAAGGAAGCAAACTACGGGGAATTAACGGTTGCCCTCGGTGAACTTTTCGCCGGTAAAAGCTACATCAGTCCAGCCATTTCGGGCAAAGTCATCGAAGGCTACCTGGAGGGCCGAAGAAACCTGAAAACCTCGACCTCGTGGGAAACCCTTACCCCGCGGGAGCGACAGGTCCTAAGGCTTGTAGCAAACGGGGAAAGAAACAAAGATATTGCCAGCACTCTATCGATAAGCGTGAAAACGGTCGAAAAACATCGCGCCAACCTTATGAAAAAACTCGACCTTCACAGCGCTTCGTCTCTTACGGCCTTTGCCATTGAAAAAAGGCTGACAGCCAAATCATCCTAACCCCCCATGGCCGATAGGGACCCATGGGCAAAACCAGTGAGACGGAAGCCGAAAAACTTAAAGCTGGCCGCCTGTCTTATCTTCTCTTTTTATCCCAAGCTTAGCGAGCAGTTCGTAAAGATTGGGGCGGCTTATGCCCAAGTCTGAGGCAGACCTTGTCAAGTTAAAATTATTTTCTTTAAGCACCCGGATGACAAGCTCGCGCTCGGCATGCTCACGGGCCTGTTTAAGCGTCATCGCACCGCTTTGGTGCGCCCCCCCTCCAAGTTCAAGGTCTTCTTCGGTAACGTTTCTTCCCTGGGCCATAATTACGGCCCTTCGCATCCTGTTTTCCAGTTCCCGCACGTTTCCAGGCCATTTATGCTCTTTAAGCGCGCTCAAGGCTTTTTGAGTGATTCCAGAGACCTTTTTTTGCTGCTCGCCCGAATATTTTTCGAGAAAACTCATAGCGAGCAACTCCACATCTCCCTGCCTCTCACGCAGAGCTGGGACCTGAATCTTCACCACTGCCAGCCGATAATACAGATCTTCTCTGAAGCGGCCCTCCAGTATGGCCCTATCCAGGTCCGCATTGGTTGCGGCAATCACTCTGGTCTCGATACTTATTTCTTTTCTGCCGCCCACGCGTTCAATCTTGTGCTCCTGGAGAAATCTCAAGAGCTTAACCTGAAGGCCCTGAGAGAGGTCGCCGATTTCATCCAGGAAAAGAGTTCCTTTGTCCGCAAGCTCTGTGCGCCCCTTCCTTTGGGAATGAGCGCCGGTGAAAGCCCCCTTTTCATATCCAAACAGTTCGCTTTCGAGCAGGTTCTCCGGAATAGCGGCACAGTTGATTGCGACAAAAGGCCCCTCTTTCATGCGGCTTCTTCTATGAAGCGCTTTTGCGACAAGTTCCTTGCCGGTGCCGTTTTCTCCACATATGAGAATCGAGGCTTGTGTCGAAGCGACCTTTTCAATCGTTTCAAAAACCAACTGCATCTGGGGACTGGTCCCGATCAGATCGTCGAAGTCCCTACGGGGGACTTGAAGCTGCTGGTGTTCTATTTCCAACTGACGCAACCTTAGGGCGCGTCGCAAGATAATGCTTACTTCCTCGACCTGGACAGGCTTGCAGAAAAAATCGTAGGCGCCGCGCGATACCGCTCTCAGTGCGTTTTGCTTTTCACTGCGCCCGGAAATAATGACAACCTTAACGTAGGGGTCTTCCTCAAGCAATGCGGCAAGCGTAAGAAAACCTTCTTCGACGCCTCGTTCATCGGGGGGCAATCCCAGGTCCAGAGTAACCAGAGGCGGGTGTTCGCGCTTAAAGACTTCGAGCGCATCGGCCCTTGCGCCTGCTGGAAAAACGTCATATTCCCCGGCAAATGCCCATTTCATGGACAACAAATTGGATTCATCGTCATCGACAATAAGCAAACCTGGTTTACCCATCAATGACCCCCGCAGGCTAACCGCTTAGCGAAGCCCCCCGGGGAACAACTCCCCGAAAGGCCATTCCCGAAAGCATCTTTTAGAACCCCACCTGTTGCATCCTTAGTGACCACCACCAACCCCGGAAGAGGCCTTTTTCTCAATTTCGCTCAAGGTCTGCCGGACCTGCGCGGCCTCCTTGAAATCAGGGCCGCCCTTTTTCAAGGCTGTATCGAGGCTCTGCTTTGCCGCATTCATGTCTCCCAGGCGGTATTGGACCATTCCAAGGTGAAACTGGATTTCAGGATTGCCGGGCAGCTTGGCGCCGCTTTCCTTTAGATAGGTAAGCGCCATGGAATAATTTTTTTGATTATAGAGCACCCACCCCAGAGTATCGGCAATGTTGGGATCGGCTGGTTCCTGCTGCCTTGCGATTTGCGCAAGCCCAAGGGCCTTGGAGTAGTCGTGGTCGTACTCGCAGTAGAGGTAGGCCAGGTTATTTGCCGCCGGAGCAAAAGTGGGATTGACAGCGAGCAATGTTTCATAAGCCTTCCTGGCCTTGGGGATATCGCCCTTTTCCTGGTAGACCACTCCTGAGACCATCAGAGCGTTGACATTTTTAGGATCTATTCCAAGGATGTCCTTTAGCTGGTCAATAGCCTTGTCGAATTGCTTGTTTGCAGCGTATAGCTGCGCAAGGCTAAGACGGGCAGCGATAAACTTAGGATCCATGCTCACTGCTTTAAGCCAGGCCGCCTCGGCCTGGCCCCTCTCCTTGCGAAAGTACCTGATCTGCCCCAGAAGCAGGTAGTTATCCACATTCTTAGGCTGAGCCGCGATTTGATCGGTAACATATTTCAAAGCCGCATCGAATTTCTTTTCGGCTATGCAAACCGATACGATTTGAGCCAGGGATGCATTGACAGGCGGAGAAGCGTGCAGGGCCTGCTCGAAATACCCAAGCGCTTGATCCTGTTTACCCTGTGCCCTCAGCACAAGCCCATAGAGATAATTTCCACGCCCGTCCTTGGGGTTTACCTTCAAGAACTTAGCCAGGGCCGCCTGGGCGTCGACCGGGTCCTTGTTGCCAAGGTAGGCCGTACCCAGAAGCAAATAAAGGTCTGGTCCCTTGGCCCCCTGGTTTATAAGAATCTGCAAATTATCGATAGCCGATTGAAAATCGTTTGAACGGATATCGAGCTCAGCCAGTTGAGCCCTTTGCCCGTAGAGTTTGGGATCAAGAACCAGTAACTGTCGGAAGGCAGATCGGGCCTTATCGATATCGTCAGCCCTGAGATAGGCAAGCCCCATAAGTTCCAAAGCGCCCTGGGAGGCCGGATCGATCTTTAAGGCCTCCTGAAAATCGGCAAGGGCTTCGGCCGTTTTCTTTTGGATAAGGTTTAGCTGGCCTCGCAGCAAAACGGCATCGACAAAGTCGGGATTTTTGGCAAGAATCTGGTCAAGAAGTTTTGCAGCCCCCGCATAGTCTTTTTGGACAAGGGCGATTTTTGCAAGTAAAAAATTTGCCGGCAAAAATCCGGGTGATGCCGCAAGGGCATCGGAAAGTATTTTTTTGGCCAGATCCGTTTTGTTATCGTTTAGGTAAAACTCGGCAAGCTTAATCTGGGCAAGCGAGATTTTAGAAGAGAGCCCCACTGCCTTCTTATATTCTAGTTCGGCCTGATCGCGTTTATTTTCCTTGTAGTAACAATCACCCATTTCAATGTGAGCTCCGATGGAATCGGGCTTTCGGGCCAAAACGTCCTTTAGAATGGGTTGCGCTTTGCCCGTATCATTTTTATCCAGATAAAGGCCCGCCAAAGACAGTTCAAATTTAGGATTGTCTTTAAAGTATTGGAGTCCGTTTTCCAGAAGAGAAATCGCTTTTTGAAGGTCGGCGGGGGTCCTGGCAGCCTGGGACAATAGCAGGTAGGCCTGCAGATTGTGGGGGTCTTTGGCAAGCACTGCCGTCATGCTCTCAAAGGCTGCGGGAAAATCGCCAGTGTGCACGTAGGCATCGGCCAGCAGCATCCCTGCCAGAGTAAAACCCGGCGAGAGCTCCACGGCTTTTTGAAGGACGGGTTTTGCCTTTAGGGGCTTTTGTTCCTTCATATAGGCAAGGCCTAAGAAATACTTAGGAAGAACAGCGCCGGGAGCGGCATTAACAATTTTTTCCAATTCAGCCGCGGCCTGGACCACATGATTTTGGGCAAGGAGCATCCTGGCATGGATTGTCCTGGCATTGAGATCCTCAGGGTTATTTTTCAGTTCGATTTTCAGGTATTTTTCACACTCGTCGAACTTGCGGTCATCAAGGGCCATTGTGGCAAGGCGCTGGAGAGCCGGCGAGAAGTTGGGGTATTTCTTTAGAATTGCCTGGAGCAGTTCCCTGGCTTTGGCGGTATTATTTCTAAAAAGGTAAAAATCGGCCAGGTTCAGCTGAACCGGCGAATTTAGAGGAGTTAGTCCGGCAGCGGTCTGGAACTCTTTTCCCGCCGTTGTAAAATCCTTTTTGCTTACCGCTAAGGCGCCAAGAGCCAAGTAGGCCTGGGCAAAATCAGGTTTAATTTTTATTGCGCGCTGGAAATGATCCTGGGCTTTCGCCATGTCGCCTTTTTTCGCATAAAGTGCCCCCAGGGCAAGTTCAACGCGAGGAGCATCGGCAGTCGTGGGCTTTAGCGCCTTTAGCTGGGCGAGCGATTCAGCAATTTCTTCCGGGGTTTTGGCAAACTCGGACAAAAGGATCGCTGCCCCCGCGTTCTTTGGATCGTTGTGCAAAACGAAATCCAACTCCTTGCGACTGTTGTCTTTTTTTTGCAGCAGGGCATATTCCCTGGCCATTTTTAAACGTATATCGATATCCTTGGAGTCTATCCCATTGGCCTTCTTTAGATAGGCAAGAGATTGCCTCACATCCCCTGCCGCGGAATAAACCGCGGCAATCTTAACGAAAGTCTTTTTGTCGTTAGCGTCTAACTG
>JBMFHI010000062.1:0-23345 GCA_049976905.1 Syntrophobacteraceae bacterium
CTAAGGGTTTGCACATAAAGAACTCCGCACTTTCAAAACGCAATTATTGTCGCAGCAAGGTGGAGCAGCACTTCGTATGCATCGGTGGACTTCTCATATCTAACGAGTAGCTTCCTGAAGCGGTTGGACCTGGAATGAGCTGCTTCAACGACCCAGCGGCGGACTTTGAAATTTGGGTTGATCCTCTTTTCCAGAATCTCCTCCCTCCCCCTTTGCCGCTTCTATTGCCGCTTCTGGTTTCCGCCTTTACTTGCCTCTTTTACTTGCCGCCTGGCGCCTCAAAAAACCTCATGCTATAAGCCCGGTGGGACCAAAGCGTCATCGTTTGACCGGCCAGCGCCCACTCCCACCCGGTTAGGCTGCTCTTTCAAAAATAAATAAGATATCATACGGGTCTTCAAATCGCTTCCAAAACACTTGCGACCCGCTGTTTCAATGCTGTTAGACCTCTGTTTACACGCTGTTTTTAGAGCCCACAATTTTTAATATATCTTGTAATTACGGTTAGTTAACAAAAGAAACAAAAAAAATCCCCTCTATTATCAGCAAAAACAGCGCAGCCCACCCCCCAACCCGTTGCTCAAAGATTAATGCAATCTCCTCCAAAGCCGCTTCCCTCCTGTCTAAAATTACCCCCTCCGCAATGTCTTCTCTCCCGCAAAGTTTCGAGGGGGCCAAGGCCCGTCGCTGTACAAAAGAAAGCTTTTCAGATCCCCAAAGATTTGGTATTTATCAAAAATTTGGGAAAAGAAAACGAACTCCTGACACTTTAATGAGGAAGAGGTCCAGACGGTTACCATGGGATGGAAAAATACTACGATCACCATTGGTGCGATGATGTTGTGCGGTGCGGCCTGCATTGCTTTGACAGCGGGCAAACATTCGGTTCAACCCACGAGGGCCGCGGCGGACCCGGCGCCAAAAACCGTGGCGGTCGTAAAGGTCGAACGGGCCAATTTAGCGCGAACCGTTGCCATTGAAGCCGAAATGCGCCCGTGGGAACAGATCAACGTCCACGCCAAGGTTTCGGGCTTTCTTAAAACAATAAATGTCGATATTGGCGATCAGGTCAAAAAAGGCCAGGTCCTGGCCACGCTCGAGATTCCCGAGCAAGCCCAGGACGAGGCCAATGCCCAGGCCGATTATACCGTGGCCAAGCTCAATTTCGACAGGATCGAAACGGTCATAAAGCAACACCCCGGCCTTCTGGCCCAACAGGAAGTCGACGACGCCCAGGGCAAATACGAGCAGGCAAAGGCGGCTTACCAGCGCACAAAAATATTGTCGGCCTACGCTACGATCACCGCTCCTTTCGATGGGGTGATCACGAAGCGCTCGGCCGATCCGGGGGCCCTCGTACAGGCCGGAACCTCCTCGGACACCCAAAGCCTTCCCATCGTTCACCTGGCCGATATCTATAAACTGCGCCTCGATTTTCCGGCCCCCGAGGAGATCGTGCCCCAAATGCATGTGGGCATGCCCGTTACCATCGTCATTCATGCGGCAAATGAGACATTGCAGAGCAAGGTGGCGCGCATGTCGGAAAGCGTCGATCCTTCCACCCGCACCATGATTGTCGAGGTCGATATCGACAACAGGGACCTCAAGCTAAAGCCGGGCATGTACGCGGAGGCAACCATCCCGCTTGCGGCAAAAACGAATGTATTGGCCGCCCCCATGCAGGCCGTCGTAATGGGTAAGCATCCGGAGGTCTGGGTCGTGGACAAAAATAATATCGTGCAAAGACGTGCGGTAACCCTGGGCATTCGAACCCCCGATAAAATCCAGATCACAAACGGGGTTTCCGCGGGCGATCTGCTCATATTCGGCGAGCACGAAAATCTTGCCAACGGCATGAAAGTGGCGCCACAACTTGTGCCCAACAACGGATTAGAATAAATTATGTCTCGATTCGCGCTCAAATTTCCCTATCTGATTATCGTCTGCAGCCTTATCGTGTGCGTCGTGGGCCTAAGCAGCCTTATACGGATGCCCGTGGATCTTTTCCCGGAGATCAATATTCCCGTCGTTGTCGTTGCGACCTTTTATAACGGCATGCCCGCCGAAGAGATAGAAAACGACATCACAGGGCGATTCGAGCGCTTCTTTACCCTTGGCAGCGGCATCGATCATATTGAATCGACCTCGCTTCCCAGCACAAGTCTTATAAAAATCTACTTTCAGCCGGGAACCTCGGCGGATTCGGCCGTTACCGAAATCTCAAACCTGGCCATGGCCGATCTTAGACGCCTCCCCCCCGGTACCCTTCCCCCTGTGGTCTTGAAATTCGACGCATCGAGCCTGCCCGTATGCCTTGTAACTCTCAAGGCCAAGGGCATGAGCGAGGCTGAACTGCGCGATCTTGGCCAATATAACGTGCGAAACCAGGTAGCCAACATCCCCGGGGCTTCCGTACCTCAGCCTTTTGGGGGCAAATACCGCCAGATCATGGTCTATGTGGACCCGGCCAAGCTCCAGGCCTATGGACTAAGCGCCATGGACGTCGTGCGGGCCGTAAACAAGGCAAACCTGATCCTGCCTGCCGGCGATGTAAAAATCGGCCCCGTCGACTACAACCTGTTTACCAACAGCCAGATCGACGACCCCAAGGATATCAACTTCGTACCACTCAAGACAATTGGCAACAAAAGCGTTATGGTAGGCGATATCGGTCAGGCCGTGGATGCCGCCGAAATCCAGCTCAACACCGTTCTTATCGACGGCCAGCCTTCGGTCTATCTGCCCATCATGAAGCAGGGGGGCGACTCCAATACGATTTCCATCGTAAACGATGTCAAAAAAACCGTATCCCATTTGGTGGATGTGCCCAAAAACCTTGTCACCAAGGTTGTTTTCGATCAATCCGTTTTTGTTAAAAACGCCATCGACAATCTCATTCATGAAGGCCTTATGGGACTGGTTTTGACCGGCCTCATGATTTTGATCTTTCTTGGAAGCCTTAGCGCCACGGCGGGGGTCTTTTTATCCATTCCCCTCTCGGCCCTTGCCACATTCATCGTTTTGTCCATGGGCGGAAGCACGATAAACGCCATGATCCTGGGTGGGCTGGCTCTGGTGTTTTCCCGCCTCATAGACAACTCCGTCGTCGTGCTCGAAAATATCTTCCGCCACATCGAGGAGGGCGAAGATGTTGCCAAAGCTTCGGCGGCGGGAGGCTCCGAAGTAGCCCTGCCTGTTTTGGCCGCCACACTGACTTCGGCGATCGTCTTTTTCCCGGTCACTTTTCTTTCCGGCGTGAGCAAATTTATTTTTTCCGCCCTTGCCCTTGCCGTCGTTTTGGCCCTTTTCGCCTCCTACATTGTGGCCATGACGGTTATGCCCCTTTTTTGCTCCAAGTTTTTAAAGGCCCCGCAACACCACGCAGAGGAACAAAAGGGCCGCCGCTCCTTTGGGGAGCGCTTTAATACTTGGTTTAACGCTCATTTTGAACGCCTTTTGTCCCTCTACGACCGCTGGGTCGCAAGAGTGCTGGCACGCCCTGTCCTCTCTCTGGTTATACTGAGCGCGATTTGCGCAGCCCTTCTGCTGCCCTCCCGTTTCATGGGGATTTCCTATTTTCCCCGCACCGATCCGGGACAATTTGTAATCAATATCAAGGCTCCCACCGGAACCCGTCTTGAAAAGACCACCAAAGACGTAAAGAAGGTTATAAAGATCGTTCGCCATATCGTTGAACCCTCGGACCTTGGCGTTGTCGTCGCCAATATAGGCGTCCAACCCGGTTTTTCCTCCATTTACACAAGCAACACGGGTTCGCATACCGCCTTCATACTGGTAAGCCTCAACGAAAAGCACAAGATCGGCAGTTATGCCTACATGGATCGCGTGCGAAAAGCCGTAGGCAGGCAACTGCCCTATTTGAGGACCTATTTCCAGTCCGGGGGGCTTGTGGACGCGGTCTTGAACATGGGCTTGCCCGCGCCCATCGACATCCAGGTAGAAGGAAACAATCTCGACAAATCCTATTTGACGGCAGTCGCCCTGGCGCGAAAAATCCGCGACCTTCCCGGAGTAAGCGACGTATTCATCCCCCAGGACATCAACGCCCCTTCGCTTCGCATCGACGTCAACCGCGAGCACGCAAGCGATATGGGACTATCTCAAATGGAAGTTGTCGATAACATCATTACGGCCCTTACTTCCAATCAGATGATCGCCCCAAGCTACTGGGTCGACCCCAAAAGCGGAAACGACTACATGCTGACCGTGCAATATCCCGAAAACGCGGTAAAAACCCTCGACGACCTCGAGAATATCCCGATTCGCAGCTTGACGCAAAACGAGACGACACCGCTCGATACCCTGGCCGACATTACCCAGACCTATGCGCCTTCGGTCGTAAACCATTACCAATTAAAACGCATTATCGACATTTACGTAGCCCCCAAGGGCGAAAATCTCGGCGCTATCGCCACACAGGTCAGACAGATTATCGCAAAGATGCAACTACCGCAAAATCAGAGAATCAGTCTTCGCGGCTCGGTTCAAGCCATGACGCAGTCCTTTATGAGTTTCGGCTCCGGCCTTGTTCTGGCGGTTTTGCTGATCTACCTGGTGCTCGTAGCCCAGTTTAAATCCTTTGTCGATCCGTTTATCATTCTTCTGGCCGTTCCGCCGGGAATAGCCGGAGCCGTGGCCATACTCGCGGGCACGGGCACCACCCTTAACATCATGTCCCTTATGGGCATCGTGATGCTCGTTGGCATGACCGTATCAAACAGTATTCTCATTGTCGAATACGCCCACCGCCTGAGGGAAGAAGAAGCCTTGAGCGTGGCCGAGGCCATCGCCCGCTCCTGCCGCGTGCGGCTTCGCCCGATTCTAATGACCTCTCTGGCCACTGTGATAGGCCTTATACCCATGGCCCTCGCCCTGAGTACGGGCAGCGAAGCCTACGCTTCCCTTGCCCGCGTTATCATCGGAGGCCTTAGTCTGTCCGTTTTGCTCACTGTTTTTTTCGTTCCCGCGGCCTTTTTTCTGGTTTACCGAAACAAACCCCGGCAATCTAGTGAAGCGCCCCATCGTGTACTAGGTGACGTATGAAAAATTTCTTTCTCATCGTAGTTCTCGCGGCACTATTTCCCATCTCGGCCCTGGGCTCACAGGATCCCAACCAACACCTCACTTTGGCCCAGGCCCAAAGCATAGCCCTGGCCAATCACCCCGCGGCCAAGGTGAGCACCTATGAAACCATAGCCGCCGGAGAAGATGTGGCCATCGTTCGCTCCATCCTCTTTCCCCAGGTTCAAGGCGCAGCCGTTGGGGCCGTGGCCCAGGATGAGGATACCCGCCTTGCAGCCATCGGCGCCATTAACAACCCGACCATCATTCAGCGCGGTTCGGGCGGGGTTACGATCAGCCAGCTCATTACCGACTTCGGCCGCACAAACGCGATGATCGCGGCGGCAAGAGCATCTCTAAAAGCTCAGTACCAAAGGGAAAATCTCACGCGCGAACAGGTCCTTCTTGGCGTAACGCGCGCCTACTATGACGTGCTGCGAGCCAATGCCCTCCTCAAGGTAGCCAATCGTACCCTGAAAACGCGCCAAACCGTGCTCGATCAGATAAACGCCTTAAGAAAAGCCCAATTGAGATCCGATCTCGACTACGACATGGCCAAGGCGAACGTCGACGATGCCAAGCTTTTGCTGTTCCAGGCGGAAAACGGCTGGGACGATGCAAGGGCGGAATTGTCCGACGCCCTGGGCTATGGGCAGACCTATCTTTTTACCTTGGAAGACACCTCCCGGGCCACACCGCCTGCGCGTAACCTCGATACGGCCCTCAGCCTGGCCTTCTGCGAAAATCCCGTTTTGAAGGCTTTGCAGGCCCAGTCCCAGGCGGCACAAAAGATGGAATCCGCGGCCAGAAAGGAATTTTTCCCAACGATCGTGGCCCTGGGCGCGGGCGGGGGCTCTCCCTACACCACCTCGGGCCTTTCCTCGACCTATGCCGCGGGCGCCTTAAACCTTACAATACCAATTTTTACCGGCGGGCGCATATCCGCTGATGTCGATAAAGCCGCCGCAATGGCCGAAGCGGCCTCCATGCGCGTAGCAGTCGAAAAAAACGAGCTGGTTCGCGATGTGCACATGGCCTACCACAATATGCGAAACGCCTACAAAAATATCGCCGTAACCCAATCGATGCACAAACGCTCAAAAGATGCTCTCGTTCTAATCCAGGCCCGCTACGATATTGGAAAGAGCTCGATCGTCGATCTCAGTCTGGCCCAGCTTGCCGATACCAAAGCCGCCGTGGCGGAAGCCGATGCCGCCTATCGGTATTTTATAAACCGGGCGGTGCTTGACTTTACGATTGGTGATCTCGCCTGCTCTGCTCAAAAGCTCTAGCCCACGGAGCCCGATTGGCCGCAAAAGGAGGGAAAAACGATTACGCGGTTCGGGGTTGTCCACGACGCCCCCCTGTGCGACAGAGCCAAACAGGAAGCCCCATCGCTCGCGGTACGGATTGCTCAGCTCCGCTCTTGCCTGTCCCTGTCGAAATTGTTTTTTAAAAAATGTGCGATCTCTTCGTCTTCGAAACTCTCTTTTTCTAATGACGCCCCGCTGGCTTGATTTTCATAGTCCCATTTCCTTTGTACCGCCTTTGCCCGCTTTCCCCCAGGGGCCCAGATACACGGGTCGGTCGGCCCGAAGATGGCCAGGGTAGGCACCCCGACGGCCGCGGCCAGGTGGCTTACCCCTGAATCGCTTCCGATGTAGAGTGCGCAAAGGCAGAGCAGAGCCGAAAGCCCCGGCAGCGAAAGACCGCTTACAACCGGTATTTCCCATGGGCGCACGGCTTCGGCCAATTCGTCTATATACGCATCGGCTGGGCCGATGGAAAGCAGCACCTGCGCTGAAAGCTCGCGGCGCGCCCAATCGATTAGGCCGCGCCACTTTGCAAGCGGCCACACTTTGCGCCGCCCGCCGCTTCCCGGGTGGATAAAAACCGGTCTTTGCTCCAGGCCGAGTCGGCAAAGCTGGTCTAGGGCCGCCTCCTTGTGCGAGGCCGAAGGCGTCAATGAAAGGGGCTTTCCTTCAATGGGCAGTCCCAGGCGGACAAATTGTTTTCGTAAAAATTGGCGAACGTGTTCCCGTGGGGCATTTTCCCCGGGAAAAGACTCGATCCAGTGCACATCGGCGCTAAGAAGGCGGGAAAGGTTCTTGGCCATTAACCGGCTTGAAGTTTGGCCGAAAATGAAGATACTGTCGGCTTCGAGCAAGAAATCCGGAACAATTGCGCCGCGCCATGAATCCTCTGCGAGCAGGGCCGCGGCAAGAGGCGAATCGCAAGGCCGGCATCTCCCAAGGTAGCTCCTTTCGGCCAAGAGCGACACATGCTCGGATTTTGACCAAAAATCGATACAGGTAAAGCCCGCGACGTGTGCAAGCTCGTCTACCGCCCCGGCCGCCACTAAAAAATCGCCAAGCGCTCCCTGGTGGAAAACCACAGCCTTTTTGCCTTTCATGTCCCCCCCCGCTTTCTTCGCTTTACGCCTTTTATTTTATCTTTGACATAAAGCGGGAAATAGGCAAGAAAAACCGGGAAATTAGAAAAAAGGAGACAATTCATGCGCCCCAAAGACATTCCCTTGAACGAAAGAATTATCTTTGCCCTCGACGTAAGTTCGGCTAAGGAGGCAAAAGAACTCGTCGAGCGGCTCGAACCTCAGGTTCGTTTCTACAAGATCGGACTCCAGCTCTTTCTTTCGGCCGGATTCCCAATGGTTGAGTGGATAGCCCGGCGAGGCCACAAGGTAATGCTGGATTTGAAATTCTACGACATTCCACAGACAGTCAAACTGGCCGTTTCGCAGCTTGGGCAAAGAGGCGTAACCTTTGCCACCGTTCACGGAAACGAACCCATAGTAAGAGCCGCGGCGGAGGCTGGTGCGCAAGGGATAAAAATACTTGCCGTAACTGTGCTCACAAGTTTTAGCAACGACGACATGCCAAAATTTTTCGGCTACCGGGGCAAAGTCGAAGACCTGGTGCTGGAAAGAGCCCGCCAGGCGATTGATTCCGGAGCGGGCGGCGTTGTGGCCTCGGGCGCTGAAGCTTCCCGCCTGAGAAAAGAGTTGGGCCATGACTTTTTGATAGTGACTCCGGGAATTCGCCCGGCCGGAGGCGAGTTGGGCGATCAGAAACGGGTCGTAACGGCTGGCCGCGCCATCGCGGACGGCGCCGACCATGTCGTTGTAGGCCGCCCCGTAAGAGACGCCCCCTCCCCTCTGGCGGTAATAGAATCCATGCTCCAGGATATTGCCGCGGCTCTTTCCAGATTTAGCTAAAGTTTACCATCCGGGATTCCGATTGACTGCCTAAGAACACAGACGTCCATTTTCCTTCCTCCGGGGGAGACTTCCGGTGAAAAATCTAGACATCTTGGAATCAATGGCAACAGAGCAGTCGCAAAACCGGGCAAAGGGTCCCGGACTTTCCGCGCACGGAGAGGAGCAGGCGGGAGTCGTCTTCGAGATGCTTATCGGGAAAGGCTATCTCGACGAGCAGAAACTCATGCATGCCAAAAGAGTTCATTCAAAACTTGCGGGAAATCAATCCCTCATTCAGGTTTTACTCGATCTTAAATACATTACCTCGGAACAACTCCGGGAGAGCTTGTCGGCCGGCGAGGTCAACCTCAAGCTGGGCGCCCTGCTCGTCGAACTCGGTCTTATCCGGGACCACGACCTGGCGACCGCCCTCGCCCGGCAAAAAGCCTCTTCTCCGGGCAAAACCCTGGGCGAAGTTTTGGTTGAAAGCGGCCTTATCGAGGAACGCAGCCTCATGGAAGTTCTTTCCTTCCAATTGGGGCTACCCTGCCGCGAGCTTGAAATCGCCCGCATGGACGCCAACCTGCTGAGAAAGACTTCCTCAACGTTTTGCGCCCGTCATCAATTTCTGCCTATCGAAAGAAGCCATGGACAGGTGACGGTCGCCTTCGTCGATCCGCTTAATCCGGAAAGCCTGGAAGCGGCCGAAAAAATCTTTGGCAAGGTCAGACAGGTCCTCTGTTCGAAAACGGATTTTAGCAATATTTTAAAAATACTGGAAAATGAGGCCCTTCTTTTAAAATCAGGCCGCTACGACGAAAATTCAGCCGCAGGCGTTGTAAGCGGCATCATCGAGGAAGCCTTGAAGGTGGGCGCAAGCGCTATTCATATAGAACCCATGAAGGACAGGCTCCGGGTCCGGTTTCGCCTGGACGGAGTCTTGGCGCACCATAAGGACTTTCCGGCACAAATGGGACCGGCCATGACCAGCCGCCTTAAGGCCATGACTGGAACCGCTACTGCCGAAAGCGAAGGGGACCGGGAGTGCGGACTCCAGTTTCACGATCCTCGCTCAGCGACCACGCTCTATGTGAGAGCGTGCTTTTCTTCGACCGTTTGGGGCGAGAAGACCATCCTCCGTTTGCCGGGAAGCAAAGGGGTTTTGCTCGGGCTAAATGCGATCGGCATGTATCCCAAGATGCTCGAAAGATTTAAATGCGATGCTCTAGATATCCCCTTGGGCCTTATCCTGTTAGCCGGTCCAAAAGGGTCCGGCAAAACGACCACCCTCTACAGTGCAATCAACTATCTTGAAAGCATGGCAACCAACATCCTAACCGTGGAGGACCCCGTCGAATCCTTTCTCGACGGAATAACCCAGCATTCGATCACTGCCCAAAAAAACCTTACCTTCGAAGAAAGCGTCAAGCAGGCTCAAAACCAGGACGCCGATATCATGGTGATCGGAGAAATCCGCGACCGCTTTTGCGCCCAGGCCTGCATTCAAGCATCCCTTACAGGTCAAAAGGTCCTCAGCACTCTGGACGCCGAAGACTGCGCCGCAGGGTTGATGCGGCTGCTCGGCATGAACATGGAAGCCTTTCTCCTCTGCTCGACGCTGGTCTGCGTGGTATCTCAAAGGCTTCTGCGCAAGGTGTGCGCCAAATGTTCCCAGGACTATATACCCGAACCCGTGGATCTGCGCCGTCTAGGCTATGGTGGAGGGGAAACCCGGGGAGTCGCGTTCAAAGTCGGGCACGGCTGTCCCCAATGCCGCTTTACCGGCTACAGCGGGCAGGTAGGCGTCTTTGAGCTGCTCTTTTTAAACGAACCGATCAGGGACGCCCTCTTGAACAGAAAGACTTCCAGCGACATCAGGCGGATCGCAGTGGAAACCTCGGGCCTTGTAACCCTGTTCGAAGATGGAATCATGAAAGCTGCCGGCGGCTTGACTTCACTGCAGGAGATTTTCAGGTGCCTTCCGCCTTCGATCAAGCCAAGGCCGATTAACGAGCTAAAGCGTCTTCTGGGTACGGAGTAGGTAAAATGGAGCAAAAAAACAGCTCACTTTTAAACGTGGTGGAAGAATACGCGGCCTCCGAGACCTTGAACCTTCCGATATTTCCCGGAGTGGCCCGCGAGTTGTATGCCAAGATAAACGATCAAGACTCTTCGATAAATGATATCGCGGCAATTGTGGGCAAGGACCAGGCCATGGCAGCCCAAATGCTCAAACTTGCAAACTCGGCATTTTTTGCAGGCCTAAACAAGGCGAGAACCATTCGAGAGTGCATCATGCGCCTGGGTGTAAAGCAGGTCTATAACTGCCTCGTCGCGGGTTCACAGAAGGATTTCTACGCTTCGCGCGACCCTGTCATAGACAAGCACCTCGCCACACTCTGGCAACACGCCCTGGCAACCGCGAAGGGCTCGCAGTGGCTGCTGCGCAAAACCGGATACCCCGAGGCGGCCGAGGAAGGATTTCTCGCCGGGCTTTTCCACGACATCGGCAAGCTGCTTCTTCTAAAGGTCTTTGAGACCATAAGGGCCGAAAGAAAGGACATCACACTCTCCCAGCCCTTCCTGCTCGAAATTCTCGACTTTATGCACGTCGACCAGGGCTATACCCTCATGAAGGGCTGGAACATGCCTGAGGTGTACTGCGATGTGGAAAAACACCACCACGATGAAGATATCCAAAACGCCGACCCGCTTTTACTGGGGGTGCGCATAGTCGACCGCCTGTGCGCCAAATCCGGGCTCAGCTTCAAGCCCGACCCCACGATTTCTCCGGCAACTCTGCCCGAAGTCGCGGCATTATCTGTGAAAGAAATCGTCTTGGCCGAACTTGAAGTGTTGATCGAAGACACTAACGATCAGCCCATGTAGTTTTGCCCCCGCATCAGGCATGGCTGGACTGGACCTGGACCTGAGTTTTGCCCGGTGAAGCTTTGGTAACAGCCGCTACTTCCTTGCGCCGTTTGGACTTTTTAAGCTCCTTTGGCAGAGGTTGGCTCTGGGGACCGACCTCTCTTTTCTTGAGCCATTCGACTATTTTTGGCGTAAACTGCTGCTGCGATTTGGAGCTTACATATATTCCTATGTGGCCGGTATCGATGCAAAGATCCATTGTGTCAGTGCTTGCCACCCTTTTAGTAAGCAAATTGCAGGCCCCAGGGGGCACAAGGTGGTCATACCTGGCGTAGATATTAAGCAGGGGCATGGTGATATTGGCAAGCTCCACCCGATTTCCATCCGGCTTTTTATAAGCAGTATCGACAAAGGATTTCTCCATCGGGCCCGAGAGCAAAAGTTAAATTAACGGGTAATTACGAATAAAGTCCTGGGGACGCTTTAGAATGAAAAATTTGCAATCGGGGATTTAATGAGAACTTTTCTTAATTTAATTAGCGGGTGCTGCACCTGGGCGAGGGGGGGCGCTTTTACGCAAGGGATAGTAAAAGGGCATGTTCTGTAGCATTTTCCAGGAATTATACTCCTTTTCCTTTTCCTCCTCATTTTCTCTTCGCATCTTTTCTTCCATCCTGGGATCGGTAGAATAGGTTATGCTGTCGTTTGTTTCAACGCGATCGGCGAGCACGATCCCTGACAAACAGGCAGGTTTATTCCAAACCATTCGGCCCCACAGGCCATAGACGGCAAGAACCGCCACGGAAACGAGCAGGAAAAAGGCGCTCACTTTCATCACTTCTCTCCGCGCGGTAACGCGCACAAAGCTTAGAGGTAGTCACCTCGCTTAAACTTCAAGGACTCCATATAGGCGGTTACCTTGGTTTCCTCGGCCAGATCCCTTAAGGGCGAATCGGCGGGAAGACCGCTCATTTTATCGTCCAACCCCGCGGCCTGTCCATTTATCCGTTCGATAAGCGAGTTGATTTCCTTTGGAGATTTCGACGCATTAAGAGCATCCTGCAAAGAATCCAACCCATCGAAAATGGAGCTTAGAGAGGAAACCGTCTCGGAACTGGAGGATGTCTGGGGTGAACTCGGGATAATGGCCTGGGTGCTATAGAGCCCCCCCAGGGCACCAGGGCCGCAAACCGCGCTATCCTGTCCATCGGCCTGCCCTGTGGGTCCAACTTCGTTTTGGAGAAGCGTTGCAAAGGCGTCTGAACCACCCTGAGTCCCTTTTGTCGGCCCTGATTGTCCGCTATCCTCCACGGCCTGCGTCACGATAGTTTGATCTATTTTCATAGCACATTCCACTCTGGTGATGGGTGCGTTGCTTGGTTATTAAATACGAACTCTATCCAGCCGTCAACTATCTATGCAATTTTTTTGCCATACGAGTCGAGCACAGATAATTAACCAGGAAAGCGAGTCCCAAAGATAGCTCCCATCTCTAATCACCATTTTGACGGCAACATTTTCCAGGCGATGGACTTTTCTGCCGACTTTTTTTTATCGGCATGCGCATAAGCGCAGTGGTCCCTTCCGCGGACTTTTCCAGGCTGACTTCGAAGCCGTGGGGCAAAAGCAACCGCCTTGCCGCATAGAGGCCAAACCCCAGGTGAGGGTCGCAAGAAGCTGTGTTTTTCTCAGCGGCTTGCCATTTGGACACGAAAAGGTCGAAGAAAACATCTGGGATTACTCCCTCAGGCAGTCCGCAACCCGAATCGGTCACTTTGACCGTTATTTCCTGACCATGCATGGAAGTCTCTACGATCAACTCCTTTTTCACCGATGTTCTAAGGGCTTTTACGCCGTTTTCGAAAAGGTGGAAGAGCGCGGGCACCATGTCTTTTCCGGGGGCTTTTATGTGAGGCAGATTGTTGGCCAGACGCAACTCGCATTTGACGTGATGTTTGAAGAAAAGATCGGCGTGGAACAATTTCACTATTCTTGTCACAAGGGCATTGATATCTATCTCCGTTCCATGCTGGTCAATTTCATAGAGTTGCATGAATTCCTGCAGATCGGCAGCAAGATTATGGATCTGGCGACGTATCTGGGTAAGACGTCTGCGCTGCTTTTCAATAAGAGCGCTCCACTCTTCATTTTCCCCTGAATTACTCTTAAAGATTCTGTCCTGGGCTTCCAGACCTGATAGCAGCATCTCGGCCAGCATGGTAAGGTTCTGAAGGGGTCCATTGGCGTTATGGACAAACCCCTGCACAAACTTGCCTGAATAATTCCGACGGTCCTTTTCAAACAGTGCCTCAAGGTACTGCTGCTCAGAGGTTTCACCACTGCCCGACTCATCCAGGAAAGCCTTACTTCCCACTGGTTTGCGCTTGTCTAACGTATGATCATTATTCGAGTTTATCGCCGTTTCTCCCCATTTTTTCCGCGACTTGTACAAAGGCATCCACTACTTCGGGATCGAACTGTCGGCCCCGATTTTTCACGAGCTCGGCAATCGATTCAGCAGTAGACATAGCCTCCCTGTAAGCCCGTTTGGACGTCATGGCATCAAAAGCATCGGCTACGGTCACAATTCTAGCGATCATAGGGATTTGAGTGCCTCGCAGGCCGTCGGGATACCCCGCACCGTCCCACCTTTCGTGGTGGTGCCTGATGATGGTGCGTTCCTCCGGGCTCAATCCGAGCTCGGAAACGATGGTATCTCCTATCACCGGGTGTTTTTTCACTATTTCATACTCTTCGGCCGTAAGCGGCCCGGGTTTAGTCAGGATACTGTCCTGAATGCCAATTTTGCCTATATCGTGAAGATAGCCGGCGGTGCGAAGCGACTCTATCTGAGCGCTTGTACAACCCAGCATTTCCGCCGCCTTAATAGCGTAATGAGTGACTCTTTCAGAGTGTTTTCCCGTGTAGAGATCTTTAGCCTCAAGCGCATTGACAAGGGATCTCAATATACCGTAGAAGTTGCTAATGAGGCTTTCGTAGAGCGCCATATTCTCGACGGCCAAAGAGGCCTTTTTTATAAGAAAATCAAACAAACGCTTTTCTTCTTCGGGCAAGGGCCGAGAGCCTTTTTTGTGAAAGGCAACCAGCAGGCCGAAAGGTTCCCCTCGGATTCGCATCGGCCAGCACGACAGGGGCTGATCCCAATCAATACCATTTTGAAAAAACTGCTGGAGTTCTTCGGGACCAAACAAGACATGGTTTTTGTCGCTACCAAGAAGTTCGCGCACCCAGTCCCGGCGGACCTCGATTTTTTGGAACCACGGTTCTTCAGGCTGCCAGCCGCAGTGGGCCATTCCGACAAGACAACCCTGGTCCCCGGGGGCCAGGTAAAAGACAACCTTTTCAACCGATTCGAGTGAGGATGCCAGCTCAACGATTCTAGGGTACAAATCGTCGCTGGAGCGGATTTCGTCTATTTCCCGGGAGATGCGAAAAAGCCTTGTCTGCTCGCTAACTGTGCTTTCAAGCTTCCGGTTGACCTCTTCGAGTTCCTTTCTGGCCTGAACTTCGAGCCTCAGGCTTATATTTTGCTCCAGGAGCCGGCGTTCTTTTGTGATTCGCTGCAAAGTGAGGGCAACGTCCTGGAGGGTGAAAGGCTTGGTCAGAAAATCGGAGGCCCCCTGCCTCATGGCCATGATCGTATAGTCCATAGTGGGAAACCCGCTCATCATTACGACCGGGAGCCCATGATCGTGGTTCTTTATAGCGGTAAGCAGCTGGAGGCCATCGATATCGGGCAGACGAAGGTCGACAAAAGCGCAGTCAAAGGCCTCCTCGCCGATAGCGTCCATGGCTTCCCGGCCCGAGAGGCAGGTACGCACCCGCTCATGCCCAAGACGCTGCAGACATTCCTGCAAAAGCTCACCGAGCATCGTATCGTCTTCCACGATCAAAATTTTCATAATCGTCCCGACTCTATTCTGCTGACGATAAGCTGTTTGAGTCTATCGAGCTCAGAATCCGAGATTATGCCGTCGCGTTTGAGGCCCTTTAGAGCTTCCAGGGCAGAGATGGCCCGGTTAGGGTTTCCAAGCGGCTTTTCGAGGAAGGCATCGGGTCTAAATTTGGACAGTTCGGCCTGTAAGGGCCCACCTATGGAAACTCCCGGAGTCTCGTAGTCCACGCCATCGCCAGACTGCCTGCCCTCAAGGGAACAAATTCTTCTTTGTAAATTTTCAATTTCCAGAAGCAGTCCAGCTCTTTCCTTATAAGCCTTGACCCGGTCGACGGCATTGCGGATCGTCACCCCCACCTGCTCCATCATAAACGGCTTCTGGATATAGTCATAGGCACCCAGCCTCAAGGCCTGAATGGCGGATTCAAGACTGCCAAAACCCGTTATCAAAATACAGAGGATATGAGGGTAGAACGTTCTGACCTGCCGCAACAGTGTCAGACCATCCATACGGGGCATATTCAGGTCCGAGATAAGGATATCGAAATCACTTGCCGCCAGATGTTCGATGGCAGCAAGACCATCGGGTGCAAGCTCCACGGCGGCATCTGCCTGTTCGACCGTTTCGGCAAGAATTTCGAGAAATACTTCGTCATCATCGGCCACGAGGACGCGTACGACGGTTTCATGTTTTTCCATAATTGAGGGCTCAATCTACCATAACGTCTTGCTCTTTGTCATTAAATACAATCAGGCGGCTATTGCTGCCCCCCGGCCTGCTCTTTTTTTTCCTCTTCGAGGTGTTGAGCGAGATAGCCCGCAAATTTTTCGGCCAGGCAATCGGCCAATTTATGGCATCTCTGGGCCGGAGCACCCACAATGGTATTCCAGGTAAGATCGATATCAGGCCCGGGTTCGGACCACGCACTCTGTTTAATGTCCCACAGAACCTGCCCATTTGCGGCATCAAGGATGCGGATGCGCACGATAAGCCTTGTAGGCAAGCCTCCCGATCCGTCCATCAGGTAAAGCAGGGAAGGCACAATGGCCAGAGAGCACCCCCGCTTTCTTGCATACCATAATGCCTGGGCATCAGAGTTTACCACAGTATCAATGAGACTGATCCGGGCAAACAGGCTTCTTTGAAGCAGCCTCGCCTGATAAGCGCTTGTCACCATCGGAGAGTCTGCGGCGATCTCGAGCGGAGCGCTAAAGACAAACATGCACGCTTTGTCCAGCGAATGTTGCAGGACGGATGCCTGGGCAAAGACGTCCATGGAGGTATCCACCGGCCGCGGCGAATTGGCCTTAAGTTGTGACATGCAGCCCGTTGTAGCGCAGGCCGCGATCAGAAGAAAAATTGCCGCCCCAATACGCATGGCTAAATAACCTTCAATTTTTCCGGAGCTCTGACGATCCATCATAACTGCGAACTCCTCCCACGAAATGAAGGCATGCGGTAGCGGTCCGGTTCGCTTTGCGAGCCCCGCGGCTTCCCTGCGCTCTCTAGCGCAATCTTGCTATTATAGAGTAAATCGGTTTTTGATTAAAAATTCTTTAATAAAAAATTATAAGCTCACTGATTAGCAACCCGCTATTGCAAAAACCCCGGCTCCCACGGCCACCGGCCAAGGAGCACCAAATATTTACCAATCACTGATCGGCGCTTGGATATGGTGTGGCGTGCCCGGAAGGGCCATGATTTTGGCCGAAAAAGAAATCAAGTATGACATCCAAGGCTGAGTTATGATAATGAAAGAAGTGGACGAAGCTGCCACTGCGGCCACGGCCTCACGCGGCCCCGCAGAGCCAGGGAAAACTTGCCCCTGCTCTTGCGGCAATGAGTGCGTGAGCCGCCATGCAGCGGTAAGTGACAAAAAAGACTGTGGTGGTAGACCTTGTGAGAGACGACCGTAGACCGTTTAGCTTCAACGTGGAAGCCCCCAAATACGGTGACCATGTCGGGGTCGGTGTGATCGGCCCCTCGAGGGTGGTGCGCTTTGGACTCCAGAACGCCGCAAAGGTAGCCTCGCTATTTCCGGCAACCGAGGTTATAATAGCTACAATACAGAGCAAAGACCTCGGCAGTCAAGCCATTTGCGGCGCAGGTTCGGGAGGGATGGGCGATATGTAAATTGAGGGATAGGCCACCCTGAGGGAAAACGCTGATCTGCTGCGCCCTAAAAAAGATACGTGCCCAGCCAGGTTTCTGATATTATAATAACTCATTATGCATACTGAAAAAGATCGGTATAAATCAATTAAGAAGGGCTAACATGGATATTTTCGTAGGCAATCTCTCATTTCAAACGACGGAACAGGAACTGGAGAACGCTTTTAAACCGTTTGGCGAAGTTAGTTACGTAAAAATAATTACGGATCATGAAACATCTAAGTCCCGTGGGTTTGCATTCGTGAAAATGCCTGTGCAGGAACAGGCGAACGCTGCAATCACCAGTTTGAATGGAAAGGAAATGAACGGCTTTATCCTCAAAGTTAACGAAGCCAGACCCAGGGGATCGGGTTCCGGAGAAACGCAGCGCGGAGCAAGCAGCTACCCATCAAGCCCGCGAAGAGAAAATTCGTGGTCGCCAAACCAGTCGAACTCCTATCGTCTGAATGATAAGAGCAACGATACCGATATTTACGATACCAAGGGAAATCAGAGTAACAGCGGCCGAGGCCGAAAAGCAAGACGCGGCCGCAACGATGCCGGCGGCCGCTCAGGCGGATCGAGGTGGCATTAGAATTTCTGCTTTTATAGATGCGGGTGACAAAGCCACTCCACATTATTTCTGTCAGAAGTTCTAATGGGCAGATTTTTAAATTACGAAAAGTGGGAGAGCGGTTAAGACCGCTTCTGAGGCTGTATGCTCTGTTTACTGAAAAACAGGAGTTGGAACTGATAGCAACGTTTCGGAACAACGACAGGGAATCGCGCGAATCCGCCGGTTCAGAAGGTGTGTGCCCATGGGGTTCTTTTATAAGACGTATTTACTCAGGTCGAAATCTCAGCATTCCGAACCAGACCGGTGGACCTTGGAAGTTGCCGTTAGCCCGAAAAACGCTCAAGGAAGCGAAGCCAAAGAGAAGACTTTTTCTTTAGAAAAGACTTTTGCCAGCAAAGAAATGGCGGATATGGAAGGGATCATCTACGCGCGAAAAATCATCGACGGGGAGATAGAAGGACTGTCGATAGAGGATGCAAATTAAAGACACGAGCCGGGGAGAGCCTTTCCCCGGCCCGGGTCGCCGTACCGCTCGCACTGTCCCTCAGACAGCGGCGGGAACATGGCGAGCATAGGCGATGATTTAGATGACGGACTAATCAAATGCTTTGCCGCCAGGATAGGCTCGTTAGAGCGATTCGATCGCAACAAATTACAGGCAATGCCAGAGAGAGACAAAATGGCTAAAAACTCCTTTACCAGTTCTAATTCATTTCGCAAAACCAGCCGTAAAATAAGCATATTTCCTGAATATCATGAAGACCCCGTCGCCGGCTGGAAACCCGAACTGAACGAAAGCGTGCTTACACCCAGCGGAACGGGAACTGTCGTGGAGATTTCCAAGGGCTTGTATCTGGTGGACCTGGAGGATCAGACAGCCAAGGTATGGGAGCGAGTCACATCCCTTAGGCGTCCCCTTTAGATTCGCATCGGTTGTTCTTACCAGGAACGGCGCCCCGCAAAGTCGATGAGGGCGCCCCCTGGCAGCCGCAGAAAGCGCCTGAACCCGTGGGAAGCTCTTCGTTGAAAGTCTCCATGCGGCCAGCGCTCGATTTGGGTACCGAAACTTGTTTCAAGCAATCCACTTTTTAAAAGATCTTATCAAGTTTCTAAAAGGCTTTGCAATTTTATAGAGGGGGTAGAGCGTGAAGAAAGGATGAAGCCCATATCTTTCGTCAATCCTCTTTAGCGCTTCAGCGCGAACCATGCGCTTTTTCTTGTACTCCTTCCAGAAGTGATAGGCACTGTCATAAGCATCCCAGTCGAGTACCTTTCTCCTCTTTATAAGCGCTTGTTCCTTGTCCATGAGCTGAATAAATTTTTCCGACAGATTGATCACGAAGCCCAATCCGATCCTGTTTTTCTCAAGGTCCATCCGAAGGTAATGATTTCGCAATTTATTGGCAAGACTTAAATGCTCTTCAACTTCGTCGGTAACAGTATTGCCATAACTCGACAATGATCCCTTCTTACGCCAATGATAAAAGGCCAATTGCCGATCAATTACTCCAATGTCAAACTTGCTGAGAAACCTGATATTAAAGTCCCAGTCTCCAAGATAGTTGAACTGTTGATCAAAGAGACCGATGTGATCGTGAACCTTCCGTCTATAAACAAAAGCTATAGGGGGGAAAATATTTTTGCCGGCCATATTGAACAAACTGACTTCCTTGAAGGGAAAATAATCTTCTCGCCTAAGCTCCACGATATTGCCATGCGTGTCGATCTCTTCAAAGATCCAGACCGATTGAGTCGCAACCCCTTGTATGACACTGGAAGGACCAGTGGAATCCAGATATTCGACACATTCGGATAAAAAGGATTGGGCCCAGCTGTCGTCATCGTCATGGATGGCGATATATTCGCTCTCAGCCTCTCTTATGGCACAGTTAGACGCATTTTGCATACCCAGGGAGACAGCGTTATTGATAATTTTGACTCTGCCGCCATAAGCGCCCAGACGGGGTGAGATCACAGAGTCCAAAATGGCCGGGTCCCCACCGTCATTTACAATAACGTGCAGCCAATTTTGAAAGGACTGTTTGAGAAGGGACTCCACAGCCCGCTTTAACATCAGGGGCCGATCCTTTGTCCTTGTGACCACGCAAATTCGTGGGCCGGAAGCAGACACTCTTCGATTCCTCCTGCGTCTTCAAGGTTGAAGGCTCCTTGAACTCTCCGACGTTTGCAAGAAGGATGTCAAGGTGATGAGGCAATGTTTTCACCCCTTTTTTAGTCAAAGGCTCCGCGCAAGCCCTTTGGATTGTGCGTCCTGTTCTAAGGGAGAAAGGGTGGAAAATCCATTCAAGCCATTCTTTTTTTTAAAGATTTGAGCAAGTTTCTGAAAGGCTTTAAAGCTTTGTAGACCGGGTAAAAAGCGACAAATAGAGCAAGGCCATACCTTTCATCAATTATCGCTAAGGCATCATGCCGAGGTATGCGCTTTTTCCTATACTCCTTCCAGATGTGGTAGACCTTGTCATAAGCATCCCAATCGGCCGGATGCTTCCTTTTAAGAAGCCTTTTTTCCGTGGCCGTTAGCTGAGCCCAAAAACCGGTCTTCCAGTAACAGCGCTCGTAGGCTTCGCGCAATGCGGCTCTGTTGGTTCGCTGGTTCTTTGGAGGCGGCTTGGCGACGTAGCGCAGCGGTCCGTTCCCCCCGAAACTGTTGCGATGTGAAAGCTCTCCCAGCATTTGCGCTTCATGCGGCAAGGGATGCCGCAGCAATCTTTCAAGCGCGGCGTCAAGATAGGCGAAGGCGGGTTGGCCAAAATCCGGGTCGGGGACCAGATCCGTTGCCTCGGTTACAAATTCAAGCGCAGCCTCTCTGGCTAAGTCCAGGTATCCCTGCTGCATATCGCCAACCTCTTTTACGCCATAGAGAGGGCGCCAACCGCCGCTGCCCGTCACAACTCCTACAACTGAAGGGTGTGGGGCGCAAAAAAATGACTCCAACACTTCAACGCCTTCCCGAATCAGTTTGGTTCGATGCTGCGGGTTATCCAGGTGCACATAAAAAGACTCGAACCGGCAACCCGATCTCAATACATTCTCAGCAAATCGCCATGTCGAAAAATAGAGTCCATGTATGCGCGGCTTTTCCCCACTAATGGTTAACAAGTCACAGAGCGACTTGATCGAAGATGCCTGCCAGCCGATGTCTACAATAGCTGAACTAGCCGAGCCGATTCCGGTATCGGTTAAATATGAGAGCAGCCTGTCTCTTTCCTGGGCCGCAATGGCCAAGATATCGCCGGAAATACCGACTATCAGTCTACGCACCTTATCGCGCAGCCGATCAGATATAAAAGCACCTTGTGCGGTAGTCATCACCTGGGCAAAAGAAGTGAGTCCAAAATCGCAGATGCGGTTCGAATATGCGGCCGGGTCGAGACCAATTCGTTCAAAAAAGTCTCCAAGACACATACAGGGATTGGGTTCTGTCAGGAATGCGAGTGCATCGGCATCGATCGCCCTTATTCTCGGCAGGTTTAATAATCGACGGGACGCATAAATGTAGTCGGCATCGAGGCTAAACCTCCAACGCTCTTTAAGGATTGCAAACACCTTGCTTAAGTAATATCCATCGCGGGCCAGGAAGAAAAGTTTATCCACATCGAGTTGCCTGGCCTGCCTGATCGTCCATGTGACAAAGGATAAATAAAGGGGCCCGATAAGCTCGTATCCGACCGCTTTCCAAAAGTCCGGAGCTTTGGCGCAATCGAGCGGGTGGGTAAGCCTGCGCTTTCGCGCCAAACCGGTATAGATGCTCGAAGAAAGGTCCCAGTCCCCATTTGCCGCATACGTGCCGCCTTGATCTACAAATGGGATTTGTTCGGACCTTGGCCGCCAGTGCAACGCCTGCAGTCCTCTGCGTCTGGCTTGCTGGAAATCCGACCATTCATTATCGCCTATGTGCAAAATATTTGCTGGATCGCCCCCGAATTTATCTATTACCAAGTCGAACAGTTCGCCGCCATGCTTGGTCACCCGAGCCTCGGAGGAAATCAGGAGGTTTTCAGCACAAAACCCGTTTACTTGAAGTAGATGCGCCATTTTGGAGCGAGGCAGGTACATATCGGAGGTAAAAGTAATGCTCTTGCCCTGGGAACCGGCCAGATCAAAGAGCCTCGCGGTGTCGGGGTTTGCGTAGATAAGCCTTTGCTCACAAACCATCTCCAGCTCGATTAAGGCCTTCAATGCGCTTTCATCGACTCCGGTAAGCTCTCCTAGAACAGAATAAATCTCTTCGAGATTGGTGTCGCGGAAATCGTGTTTCTCCAAAGCCCTGCGGCGCGCAATCGCCTCGGCATTGACCCGAAGCTCGCTAAAGGGCGCCCCCGGATTGTCCAAAATCTTACGCGCTTCGCTTTCCATATAGACAAAGACGTCGGTTGGGCGCCTTGTTTTTCGCAAAAGAAGAGTGTCAAAGATATCAAAGGAGACAACTTCCACCAAGGGAAGCAGTTTGCAAAAGCCCTCATAAGCTGAGCCTGGCCCCTGGGCCGCAGGCTTGCCAGACCGGCGTGCTAAATTAGAAACCGGGTTCAAGACGCACTCTTTTATCCGCAAGCCAAGCCGAGAGATAGCGGCACACACTCTTAAATCCCCTCCCCTGTCCTTAACCTTGCCGGTTCTCTTGACCCTTGCCCGGGCATCAGGCCGAGCACACCGATTCAAGCTTACAGCATGCCGCAATTACCAGTCGGTGCGTATACATTGTGCAGGGTGGGGACGCAGGCCCAACTGCCCGGCAAGTGTCGCTTAGCCGGCAGTTTTTTTGTCGTGTCCCCCCAGGCGAGCAGTTCACACTCTGCCCCTTCCCATCCCCGGATCTGGGATAGGGGCAATTTCCCGTTAAGGTCAGGTGCTTTTGATTAGGCCTGATTTATTATAAAGGCACCCTTTCAGACTTTTTTTCTTCTACTTACAATTGGGATAGCTTGTCAAGCAAGTCGAAACTGAGGTCTTGATTTTTGTGGGGAAAATGGCCCAATTTAGACGCAATAGCGTTTATCTCTTCCTGTGTCGAGTGAAATGACAATCTCGGCAAAATGACTCTCGGCATTAAAATTTATTATGGAGCACTCCACCCTGTCGTTAGTGAGCTCCCCTATGGCCCTGGCTATTGCAGCCTCAATCTTTTCCAGCGGAATGGTCTTCAACTTGGAAGCATAGGATGCATGATATTGCTGATCGAAATTTTCTTTTTTTTCTTCCATACCCACTCCTTTAGCGAGCCTGAATTTTAAATAGCCCTGGAACGCTCATCAGGGCAATCGCATGAAATTTTACACGAGATTGAGCAGATGCTGGAGATAGTCATTGTCCCAACCTGCCGCTTTTCTGCTTGCTTTGATGCCTATTTTCCGTGATGGGTCGCGCTTGATCAGGCTGAGTGCAAAACGGCGGAGGATGGCCAAGTTTTCGGGAGCATGTCCCTTGCGGACCCGACAGTCATCTTCGCGAAAAGATATGTCAAGTCCCCAGTGCAGGCAGTTTTCCACACTCCAATGATCCCGCGCGGCTT
>JBMFHI010000063.1:0-23310 GCA_049976905.1 Syntrophobacteraceae bacterium
CAACGCAAAGGCCCCGCCTTTGGCGGGGCCTTTGGTCTTAGTCTTGCCT
Organism: Syntrophobacteraceae bacterium; assembly: GCA_049976905.1. Taxonomy (GTDB): domain Bacteria; phylum Desulfobacterota; class Syntrophobacteria; order Syntrophobacterales; family Syntrophobacteraceae; genus SbD1. Next base: position 50 of record JBMFHI010000063.1, read on the forward strand.
TGGGATCAACCGTTTCCCTCGTATTTGAATGAGAGCTTTACTTTCGCCCGGTATTCTACGACTTTGCCGTTTTCGATTCGCATGTCCAGTTTGTCTACTTCCGCAATTCTAAGGTCCCTGATGCTCTTTGTTGCAGCCTCTACAACTTCCCTGGCGGCTTCTTCCCATGAATTAGGACTGGTTCCGACAAGTTCGACGATCTTGTAAACGGACATGGCAATCCTCCTTTTTGTTGTGGAGCACAAAATGAGTTTTAAAAGTGCGGCCGCGTAGCTACCTGGACCGCCAGAAAAGAGTTGAGCGCCTTCCTTACACCGCTGAGGGCCTTTAGCCGGTCCCCCGCATAAAGTCGAAAAAAGGCAGCGAGGACATCCTCGAAGTCAACCGGTTTCTGGTAGTCTATTTCCAGACTATAATAATACACGCTTTTGCTGATTGCGTGAAACATTTTCAAACAGAGAAGATTTGTTTTGATTTCAAAAAAAGAAGAGCCGGCCGTGGTGTCTTTTCAGGCGCGGAGAACGAATGCAACGGGAGGTTGGCTCTCCGCAAATTCATCCTATAGAAATTCCTTTCTTTTTCCGATATAGGTCTTTAGACGGATTTTAGCTTTGAGGGGTATAATCGGAATGGCTGAACGAAGCATTGACTACTGGGTGGAGCGGCTATCGCGGGAAGACATGCCGCTTTTTAGCTGCACGGTCCAGCACGTGGCCGGAATGGCGACCAAGGAAAACTTCTCATTTTCGGAACTTGCCTGGTCGATTCTCCAAGATCCGGTTCTCACTTCACGGGTGCTCAAATTAGCAAACAGCATGTACTATAATCCCAGTGCGAAGCGGATTTTAACCGTCAGCCGCGCCGTGATGAGGCTGGGCACCAACATTATCAAAGAGATCTGCCTTGCGATTTCTTTGATCGAGTCGGTTCTTTCAGGCGTGCGCAAGGAAAAGGTGGCGGTGGAAGTGGCAAGGTCCTTCCACGCCGCGGTTCAGGCCCGAAGAATGGCTATTTTGCTAAAAGTAGTGGACGCGGAAGAAATCTTTATAGCGGCTCTTCTGGCAAGAATCGGCAATATAGCGTTCTGGTGTTTTGCAGATGAAATGGGGCCAAGCCTGGAGAATGCGATGCACAAGTCCGGCTCTGATGAGCTGGCGGAAGTCGAGGTCCTTGGATTCAAACTGGAGCGGCTGACCGAAAGGCTTAGCCAGGAATGGAAACTTAGCGATCTGCTTGAACGGAGTTTGCGCAGTAAAAATGACGCCGACCCGAGGGTTCGCAGCATACGGTTGGGATGCGCCGTTGCCCTGGCCGCGGAGAAGGGCTGGGATTCTCCCCAGATGAGAAAGACCATAGGGGAGGTTTCAAATTTCTTCCGGCTCTCTGGAATTCAAACCACCGAAATTTTGCACGAATCGGCAAAAAAGGCCGCCGCGGTCACCGAATTGTTCGGAACGAAGACAATCAGCCGGCTGGTTCCGATCCCTGAAAAGGAATCCTGCGGGATTTCAAAGCCTGGCGAAACTTTAACGTCGTTGAGTCCCACAGGCCTGGCTATAATGGATACTCCAAGTGAAGCACAATACCCAAAGCCGGATCTCTCCGTCCAAATGGGAAGCCTGCGCGATCTTTCGGCTCTTATGTCCTCGGGAGCCGGTGAGTTTAATATGGTGCTCTCAATCGTTCTCGAGGGTATTTACCGGGGGATAGGCATGGACAGGGTGGTCTTTGGGCTTCTTGTCTCCGATCGGCGCTCTCTTAGGGGAAAGCACGGGCTCGGGTGCTTGGAGGGTGATTGGGTCGATAGTTTCGCGATCAACGTCGGTTCGGATACGGAAAACGTTTTTGAGTATGTGCTAAAAACTAAAAAGTCCCTGTGGGTGACCGAAAAGCCCGAGGATTCGGTGAAGAGGCTTCTCACAGAGGAGTTGGTAAATCTTATTGGAAACGTTCCCTTCTTTGTAATGCCGGTGATCATAAAGGACGTGGCGATAGGGGTTATTTACGCCGACAGAAAATCGAGCGGCCGTAAACTGGATGAAGAAAGCTTTGAGAATTTCAATCTGTTCGGCCAGCAGACAAATATGTGCCTGAGAGCATTGGCCTACGATTGAAAGAAGAAGTTTTCAAATGTTTTCATCTCTTAGCCTGCAAGGAGTGTTGCAAATAGCGCTTCTATCTTGTTAGTTTTTTCTTTTTCCTTCCATGCTTTTTCTATTGCACGCAATAACAGCCAACCACTTTTGCAGATCTGCTTTGACCCGCTCGGACTGGGGTGCGTTGAAGTTTGGGCCGAGCCAGCGCATCAAAAGGTCGCAACCATCCTGGAGCCTGTTTAAGCGAAAGTCGCAATAGCCAAGCGCAAGAATGCTCTTTTGCCTGGTAGTTTCATCCGGGTAGAACGTGAGCGCCAAATAAATGTTGTAAGCCTCCAGATACCTGCCGGAGGTAAAAAGGTCTTGGGCCGTTTTGAGCAGGACATGGGGGCCTGCAATTTTTGCCAGCGCCAATCCCGCTGCATTTACCGCCTCGTTTGGCGGCCATGTAAAAAGTGTCTTTAAAAAAAATCTTTCCGCGTCCTCCCGCCTTCCGGTCGCATAGGAGGCTTGTCCCAGCCAGAAGAGAGCCTGGGCGTACATGCGGCTGTCGGGGTTTTTCTGGATGTATTGCTCCAACATGGGGCGCAGGTCTTCCCACATAGCATATTCGGCCATGACCCTCGCCTTGTATGCCTCGCAATTATCCAAAACCGTCGAATGGCCGAACCTGGCCGCGCAGGCATCCAATAACCCTAACAGTTGCAAGTCCTCAGGCGTTGGGGGACTGGCTGCGACGCTCCCCTCACGTCGGCTGTGGTGTACCGGTGGAAGAAGTGGAACGTGGTGTTGCGATCTTTCGAATCGGGCGGCCAAAAGCTGGTAGAAAAGCACCGGATCGCGATAATTTCTGTTAAAAACCCCCGCGGCTAAAATTGCGGCCATAAGCGCAAAGGAAAAGAGTAACCTTGCGTTTTCCGGCGCAATTGTTTGGGAGGGCGGAGCATCGCCCGAGGATTTAACCTCTGGCATGGGAGGGCGTGGCCGGCGCGTTACGGCGTATCCGATTGCCAGTCCAAGGATAGTGAGAAAAAATAGTAGCTTGCCCAAAAGATAGATACCGCTTCGGGTGTCGAAGGTAAGCACCACGTGGGAAGTTTTGGGAACGAGCAGCATGAAGGCAGGAGATGCCGGGTAGAGTTCTCCCCGGCCCTTGGTTACATGCCAGTCGGGATGGTAGGCGATCTTTATCCAGAGCGGAAAACCGGGTTTTGAGGTCGCGATTGTAATCGTGTCGCGGTGCAAAAATGCTTTGGCCGTTACAGTCTGGCTACCCGCAAGCGGGATGGCTGGGATTTGTCCGGGATCTCCGCCATAGGGGCTTAGTTTTTTCCAAAAATCGCCGGGTGAATTTCTGGACGCTACTATTAGAGGTACCTTAAGAGAAGACTTTCGCAACCATTCGAACTGGACCTTTTTCCAGTTTCGGGGCGATATCCTCAAGGGCTTATACCGAAGCGGTTCAACGTAGGAACCGGAGCAACCCCTGATACGGAAAATCGCGTAGGGCGCAAATGTTTGCAAAAGTTCATAATCGGGCGATAAGCTGAGGGCATCGGTCATGTCGGCCGAAACCGTTACGACCTGGCTGACGTTAAAGAGCCGCATCCTTTTAGCTGCGCCGCTCGGGTCGGGCCGGGAAGAATAATATTGTTCCAGGGGACATGAGGGAGTTGAGGAGATCTCGGATTGCAGGTAGTAGACGAATGGGGCGTTAAGGGCAGATTGCATATATAGCCCTGCAAGGGTCGATCTTCCCGAAAAAAAGGGGAGAAGCTCGAAGGCTCTGATCGTGCCTGCCCCATTATTTATCGCGTTATGTTCGGCTGCTACCCTCGGGCTGTTTTCATCGCCTTTGAGATAATCGTTTACCTGGCGGTAAGAGTTCCACAGGGGCTTGGTTTCCATGCCCGAGTAATTCCAGCGAATCCATTTGTTCACAACGGGAGCGCTGGTAAGTCCAAGGATGAGGGTGGCAGCGCAAAACCCCGTCAACCAGAGGGTGGGTTTTGGCAAACGCGTGAGGAGCCTTTCCCATCCCGGGGCCCCAAGGAGCACGATTGCAATCTGGGCCAGGGGAAGGAATCGGGCGTCTACAAGCCCAAAGGCGGCCGCGAGGCTAAATCCAACCAGCGCCGCGCAAAACTGCCAGAATAGATATAACTCCGGGGAAGCGATGGATTCCTTTAAAATTGTGCCTATTTTCCAGCCGCCTCTCGATCGGCCGGGGGCGGGAATAAAGGGGAGCATTAAAGCTCCGGCGATGGATGGCCATAGAAGAGGCGGGGCTATTTCTTGCCAGCTGTGAAAATACCAGGAAAAAGAGTAGGCAGTAGTCCAGGGCAGTCGCCAAAGCATGGGAAGGAGCCAGAAGGCCGTGAGACCTGCCGCCGCCGCGTGGAGACGGAGCAGATATTTTAGCCTCCCTCCGCGCGCGATGAAATAGGAGGAGCCCATTGCCGCCAGAATCGGGGGATATCCGCTGCACAAGGCCATCGAGGCCTCGAGGATCGAGCAGGAAAGCCAGGACCTTCCATGGTAGATGTCCGAGTAGAGTTTTCCGGTAAAAATTACGTATAAAATAAAGGATATTCCATAGGCGAATTCGCCTGCGAGGGTGCTGCAGATGTTTGCGCCCCACATGGAGTTCTTTGTGGTTAGCAAAAAAAGAGCGGAGAGCAAAGCGCCTATGCCTGGAGTACTCCGGCTGTAGCCAAGACGCCGAAGGCAAAAATAGACGGCTGCGGGCAGGGGCAAAATCGCCAACAGGGTAACCAGCTTGAAGGCGATTTCAATCGTGCACACCCTGGCGATAAGCGCCATAAGTTCAAAAGGAAGCGGGAAATAGTTTAGAAAAAGCGGAAAGCCTCCAAATGCCCCGTTTTCCCATGTAACCGGCGAAAAAAGGGAACAATGGGCTTTGCTCATCGCCACTGCGGACAGGAAATGGATCGGGGTGTCGCCTCCAGCGCTCAGGCTGGATTTGAAAATGAGATGGGCAGGGAAAAAATAGAGCAGCAGGAGTTCGGATACGAGAAACAGCGGAATTGAAGGACAAATTCGTCTGAGCATGGTCGATCGCCCTACGGAACGCTGAAGGATTTGCCCTCCTCGAGCAGTTCCAAGCTTACATGAGGGATGCGCGCGAGCTCGGCCTCGATTTTGGCCCTGAAAGGGGCTTTGAGGTGCGAAATAAAGATCTTGTCAGGTATGCTCGGCATCTTTTGAAGCTCGCTTTCCAGAAGCGAAGGGCAAAGATGGCCCGTGGCCAATGCGTGGGTAACCATATCGTTTGGAAAGGAAACCTCCACGATGAGCGCTTTTACGTCGTGGCCGCGCATCTTTTTCCAAATCGCCACGGTCGGGCCGGTATCGCCGGTATAGAGCAAAGAAGACCCGGAAGCGTGTTCCACAAGGTAGCCGTAAGCCGGGACGGTGTGATTTACCTTGGCGGCAAGGATTTTGTACTCCCCGATCACCTCCGGCCTTCGGGGCGAAATGGTCCTGTAGCTAAGCAGGGGATTTCGAGGATCCGGAATCAGTGTGAAATCAGGCCAGATTCTGTTGTTGAATATGTGCTTGCGGATGTCGGAGATTACCTCTTTGCCGCTTAAAATCTGGAGATTGCAGGCGGGGTTCATGGCGATCAGGTTGTCAAGAAGGAAAGGAATGCCTTTAAAATGGTCCAAGTGTGCGTGAGTTAGCAACACGTGGGTAATACTGCATCGGGCGATCCTGTCGAGAGCAAGGCCCAGGGTCCCGGCATCGAGCAAAAGGCAGTCATCTACGAGAAATGCGGGAGAATTTTGTCCGGGAGCCTCCGAACCCGCGGAACCAAGAATGCTGATTTCCATATGGACCTTATTATCAACCGGTTAACGAATGCGAATACTGCTTGAAAGGAGCTGATTTTAAAGGTTTTATCAAATATTACAACTCAAATAGCACACGGAAAATTCGTTCCGCTTGACCAAGGCAGGCAAATCAACCCCAGACCGGGAGCAGATCGGATTTTTCCACCATCTGCTCTCTTTTGGATTCCAGCTCTCGATCTTTCCATCCGTCCACAACTGTCTCATGAGACAGAATTGTCTCAGCGCTACTGTGATACATCCGCTTTCTGCCTGACTGCTAAGTGTCTGCCTGGAGGGCCCACCCCCTCCGCCCATGGGTTTTACTGTATCACAAGTGTCTCACCTGCGGTTTTGCCGTGGCCGTTGGCTCTTTAATCCCTTAGAGCCGAAGGGCGCGGAGCCTCGCTTTGTACCAATGACTAAGGCTGGATCTTTTATTGGCATGCTAAATGCCTATAGAAAAAGGCAACGGCCTTTTGAGGGATGCAGATGAACAAAAACAACCAAATCTTACTCGAAGCATTGCAACTGACCGAAAAGATGGTCGAACTCGCCGACCTTGGCGACGAGGCCAGGCAGGACGTAGGGTGTGGAGTTGTCTACGGGCTGCTTAGAGATTCGGCATTTAAGATTAGAAAACTCGCCCGGCAGGAAATGGAAGATCACGGAAGGCGAGGGACTGCGGGCCGGGGAAAACAAAGTTTGAAAGGCTGAAGGTCATCTGTAATTAAGGATTTTATCGCTGATTTTTTAAAAAAAATTTTACTTTAAACATTTAAGGAGAAGCAAATGCAGTCAAACGGGAACAGGGACACGATGAAGAATTTACTTGAGGCTTTCGCCGGGGAATCCCAGGCAAATCGCAAATATCTCGCCTTTGCCCAAACCGCCGACAGGGAAGGCCACGCGCAGGCGGCGAAACTTTTTCGCGCGGCGGCCCGGGCCGAAACCGTCCATGCTCTGGCACACCTTAAGGCCATGGGAACCGTCGGGTCGACAAGAGAAAACCTCAAGGCGGCAATCGAGGGCGAGACCCATGAATTTACCAGCATGTATCCCGCGATGATAGAAAGAGCTAAGGCGGAAGGCCAGGATGCGGCCCTCAAAAGTTTTTCTTACGCCAACCTGGTCGAGGTTCAGCACGCTTCGCTTTATCAGCGGGCCCTCGATAACCTCGATAGTCTCCAGGAAACCGACTACTACGTTTGCTCGGTTTGCGGATACACCTGTGCGGGCGCCCCCCCGGATGTGTGCCCTGTTTGCAGTTCCGCCGCCAAGGCTTTCACAAAGATAGACTGAAGGCTTGGAAGTCGAAAAATTTCGGCTCGAAGCGATGAATACGGTTTCCGATTCCTGATTTCTGAGAGTATAGTCATTGCTGTCCTGGTGGAAGCCTGATCGATGCGAGCTGTTTCCCTCCGGCGTGAGTGGCGCGCCGGGGGGATTTACACACTAAAAAGGAGGCTTTATATGGATGCCCTGATGCTATCCAGACTCCAGTTTGCCGCGGCTACATTTTTCCACTTTTTGTTTGTGCCGCTTACTCTGGGGCTCTCCGTGCTGCTGGCCGTCATGGAGACCGCCTTTGTGAGGACTGGAAACGAGCAATACCAAAGGATGGCCCGCTTTTGGGGTAAGATTTTCCTTATCAATTTCGCCATCGGAATTGTTACAGGCATTACCCTCGAATTCCAATTCGGAACGAACTGGTCGCGCTACTCGGAATATGTGGGAGATATCTTCGGTTCCCTTCTGGCCATTGAAGCAACCGTCGCCTTTTTTCTCGAGTCCACCTTTGTTGCCGTGTGGGCTCTGGGATGGAACAGGCTCTCAGCCAGGGCCCACGCCGTAACCATCTGGCTTGTGGCCATCGCTTCCAACGTCTCGGCCATTTGGATTCTTATCGCCAATGCCTGGATGCAAAACCCGGTGGGCTACGTCATAAGGCATGGCCGGGCCGAACTCTACAGCTTCAAGGCCGTAATCACCCAGCCCTTTGCCTGGAACATGATCGTCCACACCGTTTCGGGGGCCTATATCCTTGCTGCCTTTTTCATTATGGGAGTTAGCAGTTGGCACCTGCTCAAGAAAAACAACATTTCTTTTTTCAAAAGCTCTTTTCGTATCGCTGTAACCTTTGCTCTTATCTTTTCCATCGTTGAAATCGTTCAGGGCGATATGCACGCGGCCGAGGTCGCCAAGTATCAGCCGGCAAAGCTCGCGGCCATGGAATCTCTTTGGAATACCACAAAATCGGCCCCCGAATATTTATTGGCCATCCCGGATCCGGCCCACGAACGAAACAGCGTTGAAATCGGCGCCATTCCGGGTTTGCTTAGCTTTCTCGCCTATCACCACAGCGATGCGGTCGTAAAGGGGCTCAAGGCTTTCCCGCGCTCCGACAGGCCCCCTGTGACTTTGCCCTACTTTTCCTTCCATCTCATGGTGGCGCTAGGGGTTTTTTTCCTTCTTTCTACGCTTGTTGGATTTATCAAACGCAATTCAATCGAGTCGAGCCCCGGACTTTTAAAGATGTTTCTTTTTGCGCTCCCCTTGCCCTACCTGGCCTGCGAGTGCGGTTGGATGCTGGCTGAAGTCGGCCGGCAACCCTGGGTGGTCTACGGGATAATGAAAACCTCTCAGGCCGTATCGCCGATTTCGGCCTCCCAGGTCGGAATTTCCCTTGCGGCGTTTGTGCTCGTTTATGCTTTCCTTGGCAGTGTGGCTTTCTACCTGATGTGGGAGCATGCGCGCAAAGGGCCCGTGGAGCAAACGGCCCTGCCGGGGGCTGAGGATGAGGAGGTGGGATATGCTTAACACAATCTGGTTTGCACTGTGGGGAATTCTTTGGGCGATCTACTTCGTACTCGACGGCTTCGATCTTGGCATTGGAACGCTTGCTCCCTTCCTGGCCAAAGACGAAAAAGACAAGCGCGCCCTCTATAACAGCATGGGACCCTACTGGGACGGAAACGAGGTATGGCTCATCACGGCCGGCGGGGTGACTTTCGCCGCATTTCCCAAAACATACGCGGTGATGTTTAGCAGCCTCTATTCCGCTCTGCTCCTGATTCTTTTTTGTCTGATCTTTCGTGGGGTGGCAATGGAGTACCGGTTTAAATTCTCTTCGCGGAAGTGGAGAAAATTCTGGGACGCGATGCTCTGGGCAGGCACCTTCGGGCCGGCCTTGCTTTTCGGCGTGGCGTTTGCCAACCTTTTTCGCGGGATCCTGATCGATAAGGCCGGTGTATATCACGGATCGCTTCTGTCGCTTCTAAATCCCTACGGGCTTATGGGAGGAGTTCTCTTTACGCTGATTTTTGCCGTCCACGGGGCCCTCTGGCTTGCGCTCAAAGCAGGCGATGGCCTCGCGCGGAGGGCTGGAGAGCTCGCGCGAAAACTCTGGTTCGCTCTGGCCGCGGCAACCGTACTATTTCTTGGCTTTACCTACAGTGCCACCCACCTCTACGACAATTACCTGGGATCGCCTTTCCTGGCTCTGATTCCCTTGGCCGCCGTCTGCGCCCTGATCGCGATACGGGTTTTCGCAGGGCGGTCTCAGTGGCTCAAAGCCTGGGTTTCTTCAGCGCTCTTTATCGCCGCGGTCACACTTTTCGGGGTCGCTGGAATGTATCCCAATCTGCTCATATCCAGTATGGACCCGGCCTTCAGTCTGAACGCTTTCAACTCCTCGTCGAGCCCCCTTACTTTGGAGATCATGCTTGGGGTGGTCCTGGTATTCGTTCCGATCATAATCGCTTACCAGGCATGGGCCTACAATTTTTTTGGGACCTCCCACGGTGTCGGCCAGGCCCGAGCGGCTGTGAAAAAGGTATAGAAAAGGTAGTTTCACACAAAAAAAATCCAGGCGGCGCCGTCCGGGCGCCGCCTGGTTCCCCTAAAAGTTCTCACCCCGCCCGTCTCCACCTGGGACATACCGTTATTGTCAGGATGGAAATCGGGTCCTTTCTGGTATATGTTACCTCCCATGGGAAAAAAGTCGCAGCGGCCGGAGGGCAAAGGCCCACAGGCGCAGTATGGGCGCGGATCGCAGGGGAGAAAACCCGGGAATGCTTTCAAAAACCAGTCGTGGGCCGAAAATCTTCAGGTTGGGTTCAGCCGAAATTAACGCGGAAACGGTGGAACAAGCCGCAGCTGTTTTGCGCTCGGGGGGCGTGGTGATTTATCCTACGGAGACCTTCTACGCCCTGGGCGCCGTTGCCTCCCTTGAGAAGGCGGTCTCAAGGGTTTTTCAAATCAAGGGCAGGGACTTTGGTAAACCACTGCCCCTTATTGCCGCGGATCTGCCCGCGGTTCTTAGCGCGGCTTCCCAGTGGCCGCAGGCCGCAGACCTCCTCGCCCGCGTTTTCTGGCCGGGCCCGCTTAGCCTGGTAATCCCCGCTCGCCTCTCGCTTTCCCAGGCCTTACACGCCGAAACGGGAAAAATCGCGCTCAGAGTCTCCTCACACCCCGTGGCTTCTCTTTTGGCGAAGCTTTCCGGAGGGCTCCTCATTTCAACCAGCGCCAATATTTCCGGGGCGCCCGCGCCCCAAAATCCCGCCCAGGTCGATAAGGGCCTCCTTGCTTGCGTTGACGCCATGCTTGATGCGGGAAATTTGCCTGGAGGTTTTCCCTCAACTATAGTAGATGTCACGGTTTATCCGGTTGAGATTCTAAGGGAAGGAAAAATCGCGGCTGAAGACATCCTGGGGGCGTTCGAAAAATGAGCCTTGTGGCGCGCCCCGGGGAGTATGACCGGCGGTCTTGAAATTTAGTCCCAATACGTCTTTAACATCGAGAAGAATCGACAAGTGGTGCTTTTGACTCTTTTTATTGCATTGTTTTTGATCGCTGCGACTGCTTTGGCCGCCGCTGCGCGGTGGAAAAGGCCCGAAGCCTCGCAGGCCCGCGTCGTGCTTTCCGGCGGCGGGACCGGAGGCCATGTGAACCCGGCCCTGGCCATAGCCGAGGGGTTAAAGGCCCGCGAACCGCTAACGAAATTTCTCTATATAGGCGTTCGCAACAAAGCGGAAAGCGTTATTGTTACAAAGGCCGGCTACGACCTTCGCTATGTGTGCTCGGAAGGCTATCCCGGAATGAGGCCTTCTTTTAGAACCTTTCGCTTTCTTTTGAAATTGTGCGTTGGAATTGGCCAGTCCCTCGTCATCCTCACCCTGTTTACTCCAAGGTGGATAGTTGCTACCGGAGGCTACGTAAGCGCGCCGGTCATCATGGCCGCCGTTCTATTGAAAAAGCTTAGAATAGCCAGGGTCAAGATTTTTCTCCACGAGCAAAACAGCATACCCGGTCAATTGAACGCACTGATGGGCCGGTGGGTGGATAAAGTGCTTCTCACGTTTCCCCAGACCCTGGCTTTTTTCCCAAACGGTGTGGTCGTGGGCTATCCGATACGCAACTCGATCGTTCCGGTAGGTGAGCAGGAGGCAAGAAAGAAGCTCTCTTTTCCTATTCCGGAAGGCAGGCAGATCGTCTTTGCTTTCGGCGGTTCACAGGGGGCCCGAACGATAAACCGCGCGATCGTCGATGCTCTGCCCTATCTTTTGGAACATCGTGAGAGGCTGTTTATAATACACGGCAGCGGTCTTGCCTCTTCAAGCGACTACAATGCCGCGGAGGATACCCGGAGGCGGATTGCCAAGGTCCTGGGCGAGGACCAGAGGGGATTGCTGGCCGACTTCTACTATCGGCAGGACTACTTTCATAACATTGCCGAGATTTACTCGATAAGTTCTCTTATCGTCTGCAGGAGCGGGGCGGGCAGTTTGAACGAAATTTCGAGGATTGGAAAGCCTGTCTTACTTATCCCCAAGGCCAACCTGCCGGGCGACCACCAGGTTATGAACGCCAGGGCGATGCGAAATGCGGGGGCTGCCGAGATTCTTTTCGAAGACACGGTCATGGAGGAAGGCGGCCTGCTGGAATACCTCGACGGGCGGGTGCTGGTCGAAAAGATTTTGGCGCTTCTCGAAGATCGCTCGCGCCTTAGGGAAATGGCCGAAAAGAGCAGGGCGTTTTTGCGGCGGGAGGCCATCGAACGGATCGTGAGCGAAATTTTTGGCGACAAACGCTTTGCCGACGGCAACGGCCGCGTCGCCCCCTTCCGGGACCTTGTAGGCAACTGCCGGTTGCTGCGCATGCTTGGCCAGGCCTACACCGAGTTTGGGTCTTCCTTCGATCCGGCTGCGGTGGTAGGAGATGGAGACGACCTTGCCTACTACCGGCACCGGGCCGCGGGGCTTTTGAGTCAAAAGGGCTGGCAGGAGCGAAACCTCGGCGTAAAGCTAATCGGCCTTACCAGGCATAGTGAAAAAATACCCACCCTTCTTCAAATGCTTTCGGACAGGACCCCGGCAAGTCTGGCGAGAAGAATGTTTGGGGGAGATTTCGAGCAGGTGGGTTTTATTCGCAGAAACATAGTCAATGCCTTAATGGTTATGGACCGTTTCGATCCCGAGATCGAAAATCATCTGCTGGGCGCCATGGAGGATCCCTACTTCGAAGTGCGCGCCCAGGCCTGTCGGGCCCTCATCCATTTCGGCGCTTTTTTTGCCGGAAACGATGAATGCGTCCAGGCGCTTATGAAACGCTTGGGGGATAGTTGCTTCGAGGTAGTTATCGAGGCCGCCAGGGCCCTTGGAGAGATTGGAACGGAACCCAAGGCCGTTGAAGCCCTCCTTTGCATGAACCAGGCTCACTACTGGCAGACGCGAAACGCCGCTCTCCAGGGGATCAAGCGAATGATTGAGCGCGGGGTGCTGGCGCCTTCGGATGAACTGATGGCCAAATTAGCCTCCTTTATCCTTACATCGACGGATTTCAGGCCCCATTTTCAGATAAAAGAGACCTATTCGGCCCTCCGGAAATGCTTCGAAGGCGGCGAGCCCATTGATTATTGCCGCCCATCGGCTGCCGGTTCGCACAAGATCGCCGGGAAAACCAAATGATTTACGAACTCTGCAAATTTCTGGCTCTTTACTCGGAGAGTTTTTCCTTCTTCAGGCTTGTAAACTACATCACCTTCAGGGCCATAATGTCGGCGCTTACCTCGGTGATCTTCCTGTTTATCTTCAGCAGACGTTTTATCCTGTTGGTTCACAGGAAGTGTTTGCTCGACCAGGTGCGGGAGACGGGGGTAGCCTCGGTTTTTGACAAAAGAGGCACTCCCACGATGGGTGGAGTCCTCATAATCGGCGCCGTACTGATCTCCATGGCTCTGTGGGGCGATTGGCGAAATCCGTTTCTTCTGTGTTCGGTGGCGGGAATGCTCTGGTTTGGGCTTCTGGGCCTAATGGACGATATATCCAAGGTGAGGCAAAAAAGCGGGGACAGGGGGCTTTCCGAGCGCACCAAACTTTTATTGCAGGGGCTTTTTAGCCTCATTTTCGCCTGGGTTTGCGTAGGGCGCTGCGCGCCTCTGGGGTGCGCTCTTGCCACCAAGGTGTTCATTCCTTTCTATAAATTTCCGATCGCGGACATCGGTCCCGTGCTCTACGGGCTTTTCATATTCCTCTTCGTTGTCTTTGTATCCAACGCGGTTAACATAACAGACGGTCTGGACGGGCTTGCGATCACGCCATCGCTTTTTGTGGTGGCGGTTCTTGGCGTTTTCGCCTACGTAGAGGGAAACCGGATATACTCGGCTTATCTTCATTATGCCTATTTGCGCGGAGCCGGGGAATTGATGATCTTCGGAGCGGCATTCGTTGGCGCGGGCCTTGGATTTCTGTGGTATAATGCCTATCCGGCCCAAATCTTTATGGGAGATACCGGCTCTCTTGCCATAGGGGGCACAATGGCGGTTATGTCGGTTCTTCTCAAGCAGGAGTTCCTTTTTCCCCTGCTGGGAGGCCTGTTCATCGCCGAGGCCCTCAGCAGCCAGATCCAGGATAAGATAGGCGTTAAATGGATCGGGCGGCGAATCTTCTACCGCGCTCCTTTGCACCACAATCTTCAGCACAAGGGGATCGCGGAAACAAAGGTGGTTATCCGGCTGTGGATCGTTGCGGGCATCCTCGCTCTAATTTCTCTTGCCACGATCAAGTTAAGGTAGCTGCCGGTGAGAAACCCTATTTACGGATAAGGTCTTTTCATGAACATACTTATCGTTGGCGCAGGGGCGATCGGCAGCCTCATCGGAGCTCGCCTGTCCAGGACGAGTGCGTCGGTTGTGCTTTTCAGTACCAACCGCGAGCACATGGAAGCCGTTCGCGAGGGGGGGCTAAAAATCGAGGAGCTTGACGGCAAGGTAAGCAACCACGCGCTTAGGGCCTGCTTTGAAATTGAGGGGCTTCCCATAAACCCCGACTATGCCCTCGTTTTGGTTAAATCCTATGCTACCCTGGAAGCTCTTTCGCTCGTGCGGCCCCTTTGTTCGCCTTCCACGGTCTTTGTCACTCTTCAAAACGGGATAGGAAATTGGGAGCGCATAGCCGAAGTGGTGGGCAAGAGGGCAGTTATTGCCGGCACTACCGCTCAGGGGTCCACTCTGGTCGCACCCGGTCTTATCCGCCACGGCGGCAACGGCCCGACCTATATCGGGGAGGTTTTCGGGGCTAAATCCGAAAGGGTCGAGCGGTTGGTTGACGTATTTCGCCAGGCCGGCCTTGCGACCCAACCAAGCGATGAGGTTCAAAGACTTATCTGGGAAAAGCTCCTGGTGAATGTGGGAATAAACGCTATTACCGCTCTTACCGGTATACGAAACGGAGCCGTTGCCGCTACGGCCGAAGCTGCCCGCCTGTGTAGAGCGGCTGTTGGAGAGGCTGTAGCGGTCGCCGCGGCAAAAGGCTACCCCATGGGGCCGGACATGGCCGATCGCGTGCTTTCGGTCGCCGGCGCTACGGCAAGAAACCGCTCCTCGATGGGCCAGGATGTCGACAGGAAAAAAAGAACCGAAATCGAGGCCATAAACGGCGCCATAGTGCGTTTCGGACAGGATGCGGGAATCGCTACCCCGGTAAACCAGACCCTTACCTCTCTTGTAAAAGTTCTCGAAGCCCGGTACACTGCTCAATAACAGGGGCGGGCGGCGGTTTTCGCCGCGCTTTTCCGCATCCTGTCCTCCTTTGGCCTCTTTGATGGCAATTCCGGGGGCCGGTTCGGCCGGTGGGGCCGGACATGCCGTGCATCAAACAACCGGGCAGGCGTCCTGCCGCCCGAGTAAGCAGGAGAAACCCTATGACGAAAAGAGTTACCGTTCCCGAGATCCTTGGCGCAAAAGGCAATCGTAAATTATGCGAGCTTACCGCCTACGATTACCCTACCGCATTGCTTGCGGATAAAAGTGGAATCGATATGCTGCTCGTTGGCGATTCGCTTGCCATGGTGGTTTTGGGCCATGAAGACACGCTTTCGGTGGGGATGAGCGAGATGCTCCACCATACGCTGGCTGTGAGCAGGGGGGCCGGGCGGGCGCTGGTAATCGGCGATATGCCCTTTATGTCCTACCAGGCCAGTGTTGAGCAGGCTCTGATAAACGCCGCAAGGTTCATGAAGGAAGCCAGGGCCAACGCCGTCAAACTTGAGGGCGGGGCAAGGGTGGTCCCTCAGATCCGGGCGATGGTTGAGGCAGGCATTCCCGTGCAGGGCCATATCGGCCTTACCCCGCAGAGCGCGGCCCAGTTTGGCGGCTTCAAAGTGCAGGCAAAGACCGCCGAAGCTGCCAAGGTGCTCATTGAAGACGCCCAGGCCCTGGCCGAGGCCGGATGCTTTAGCATTGTGCTTGAGGCCATCCCCTCCTCCATAGCCGAAATGGTTACCGAGGCCGTTTCGGTGCCCACCATAGGCATCGGGGCCGGACCGGGGTGCGACGGGCAGGTCCTGGTAGTCCACGATGTGCTTGGCCTCTACGACCGGTTTGTTCCCCGGTTTGTCAAAAGATATGCAAAGCTTGACGATCTGATTGTGGAAGCGCTTAGTCGATACAGGGAAGAAGTCGAGCAGGGGATTTTCCCCGGTCCCGAGCACGGCTTTATGATAAGCGAGCAGGAAGCAAAAAAACTTGGGAAATGATTTTAAAACCGCTTAAAGGGGGCGGCAACTGAGCGCCTTGCACCTTTATTCTTTTCTTCCAGGAGCCGGGCCCCCATCCCGGCTCTTCTTTTCTTGCAGAGTCCGGTAATGGGGGCGACCTCTTTTGTGCCGGTTATTTTTCGACCGTTACGCTTTCGATCACTACGGGCGTTGCCGGTACGTTCTGGAACGGTCCCCGCGTTAAGGTCTCAACATCCTTTATCTTGTCAACGACATCCATGCCGTCTATAACCTTCCCAAATACCGCGTAGCCAAAGCCCGAGGGGGTGTTGTTCATGTGGTTGAGGGAGGGGTTGTCGACGACATTTATGAAAAACTGCCCGGTTGCGCTGTCAACGACCATCGTCCTGGCCATCGCGATTGTGCCCCGGTCGTTTCCGACATCGGAGCGGGCTTCGTTTTTGATGGGCGCATGGGTTTGCTTCTGAGTCATATCGGAGGTAAATCCCCCACCCTGTATCATAAAGTTGCCTATGACGCGGTGAAAGATAGTGCCGTTGTAGAAACCCTCGTTTACATAGCGCAGAAAGTTTTTAACTGTTTCGGGGGCCTTGTCGGGCCAGAGTTCTATCTTAATCTGTCCAAGGGAGGTCTTCACCAAAACGATGGGGTTGACAGGCTGCGCATCGGGCTTGGCCTCTTTTTGAGCCTCAGCGGCAAAGGCTATGCCGTGCAATATGAGCGCGCTGCACGAAATAAGGACAATCAAAAGTGTTCTACCAATCATTTTCTACTCCTTCTAAGGGTTGGGAACTGTTCGCTTATAAGCGTCCGGAGGTTGGGAAAATATAGTGTCTAAAAGACAGAATACAACGAAAAGGACATCGATTCATCTAAGGGAGGCCGCGGAGCGGTTCGGCGCTCCCGACCCGATTGGCAAAATCAGCCCGTTCGGGTCCGGAAACGTAAATGATACATTTCTTGTAGCCTCGGGTGCAAACGAGAATGCAAGCTTTATCCTCCAGCGCATAAACGCTGGTGTTTTTAACATGCCCGAAGGGATAATGCAAAACCTTCGCATATTCTCGGCCCATGTTTCAAAACGGCTGGAGGCTTTTCGGGCGCTCGATCGCCGCTGGGAAATGGTGCGCTTTCTTAAAACCGCGGAGGAAAAAGATTTCTGGATAGACCCCCAGGGGGGCTTCTGGCGTGCGATGAGTCTTATAGAAGAGGCTAAATCCTTTGATTCGATTGCCGGCCCGGCCCACGCAACCGAAATCGGATTTGCCCTCGGGTTGTTTCACAGCCTGGTTAAAGACCTGGCGCCCGCAGCTTTGAAAGATACCCTGGAAGGCTTTCACATCGCCCCCCTCTATCTGCGCCGCTACGAGGCCGTGCGCGCGGCCCTCCATGTTCCAGCTTCTGCCGATACCGCTTTTTGTATCGCTTTTATTGAAAAACGAAAAGATTTCCTCACGGTTTTGGAGGATGCGAAGGCCGACGGGAGACTGCCTCTTAGGGTAATCCACGGTGACCCCAAGGTAAGTAATGTGCTGATCGATACGCGCACAAATCTTGCCGTAAGCATCGTTGACCTTGATACCGTAAAGCCGGGTCTTGTCCATTACGATATAGGAGATGCTCTTCGCTCCTGCTGCAATCCCGCCGGAGAGGACCCTTTTAGCCTCGATGAGGTCCGGTTCGAGCCCGAACTCTGCCGGGCTCTGCTCGGGGGCTATCTGGGGGTGGTAAAAGATTTTCTTGCCCCCCCCGAGCGCAATCTTCTCTACGATTCGGCCCGCTTGATTTCCTTCGAACTCGGTCTTAGGTTCTTTACCGATTTTTTGGAGGGCAACGTCTATTTTACTGTAACCGATTCCATGCAGAACCTGCGAAGAGCGCTCGCGCAGTTCCGCCTGTGCCAAAGTATCGAGTCCCGGGCAAAGGTCGTGCGAAAGATCCTAGATGAGGCGAAATGAGCCATGCGAAAAAAGATTCTCATTACGGTAAGCGACGAAGCGAGTCATCTCTACGGTCTTAGATTTGTTGGCCATTTTTTCAGGAATAAAACGGAGGTGGACGCTACGCTTTTTTATGTGGCTCCCCGCTCGGATTTTGGTGAAACCAAACCGGTTTCCGCGGATCTCAAAATTCAGAGGGCTGTCCAAAAGCGTGCGGGAGCGGTCCTTGATACGGCGAGGCAAAGGCTTGTCGATTTCGGCTTTGCTCCGGAAAATGTCAAGACAGCCTTCACATTAAATCAGTTTGGAAGGGTCGATGATATAGTTAGACAGGCACGGTCTGGAAAATACGACGCGGTTGTGCTTGGAAAGCGCGGCTATCTCTTTTTTCAGTCGATTATGGAATCGAGCGTGACCAGACAAATTCTGGCCAGGGAGTTGGATTTTCCGATCTGGATCTGTAAAAATCCGCAGGAACACCTGAAAAACGTCCTTGTTTGCGTTGACGGCTCCGAGGCCGCCCTTCGCATGGTAGATCATGTGGGTTTTATTCTGGGAGAAGAAAGCGAACAGTGCTTAACTCTATTGCACGTGGATACGGGGGAGACTAAAGATAGCGAACAGTTCCTGGAACAGGCCAGGAGCAAGCTGACCCAAAACGGCATCTGCGACGACAGAATCCAACCCATGGTGGTTCCTTCGACAAATACCGGAGTAGCCAAAAAGATACTGGAAAAGGCGGCCTCCGGCAATTATGCCGCAGTCGGTCTGGGAAGGGTTGGAATCAGAAAGGGAGGCTTAACGGAATGGCTCGTGGGTTCAAGGGCTGTAAAGGTAATTGAGTCCATCCAAAAAACAAGCGTTTGGATAAGCAGTTGATGGGCCTCTGCGTGGCGGACAAATAATAGATTTTGTAAAAGCCTGGCCCTTGCTGATATCGGTGCTATGCCATAAAAGTATGACCTGGAGGGAGAGGAAATGCCAAAAACTACGCCTCGTAATTTCCATCTACCCCTCTTGCGCTCTTCCAGATTCAAAACCGACGGGCTTTCGGTGTATTGAGCGAGGCAGGGCGGGGTCTGAGCTTCGCACATATCCCCGACCCCTCGCAGAGGGTCACGGATTACGCAGCATCCCGCAGGGTGATTAGCGTGGAAGTATGCCCGGTGGTTTCAACCATCACAACGATTTCGTAGTGTGCTTATCGCCCTTGATTTCCAATAATAATGGCTGGTTATGGCGAACAGTCATCCGCGCAACGTCAACTGGTCCTCCCATGGCAAGCGTATCCATCTTGGCAAAATCGGTTTTTAAAAATATTTTCTGCACAAAGTGCGCGTGGGAAAAAACGATACCTTCTATGAAAGTGAACTCTTGAGGATGCTCGGGATAGAAAAGCTCACGTAGCGGCAATGCAGCAGATCCTTTTCGTAACGGAATTGTAACCCGGTGCGTGTAGACGATCCGGCAAGGCAATTGTATTAAAGCCATCGCATCGGAGAGTGCATTATCGTCAATTTCCCTTCCTGGAGGAACTATGCGTTTTTTGTCGTTCGTGCTCGCCCTGTATTTTGTGTGCTGTTCGACCTCGCTCTGCCTCGCGGGGTCGGTCATAAATCGCGTCAAAGCGCGCGGAGTCGTCTGCTGCGGGGGGAGCGAGCGCCCCGGCCTGGCGTTTGAGGACGCTCGCGGCCACTGGAAAGGTCTCGAGGTCGATGTTTGCCGCGCGGTAGCCGATGCGGTCCTGGGTTCCCCGGACCGCATCCAATTCCATGGCTATGTAACCCCGAAAGGCTTCGACACCGCCCGCAAGCAAAAGGACGACATCTGCTTTCTCACCGGCACCGAGATCGCCAACCACCAAATGGCGGGCAAGGTGTTGCCTGGTCTCACCGTGTTCGTTGAGTCTCAGAATGTGATGGTGACCACCAATTCGAGCGTCCGGCACCTGGCCGGTCTGGCCGGCGACAGCATCTGTTATATGACCGGAAGCCCGGCGGAACAGAGCCTGGACGCTTACTTCGCGGGTATTCACAAGCACTTTTCCCACCGTGCCTTCTCAGAGTTCGGGGAAATGAACGATACCTACCGGGTCCAAAACTGCCACGCTCTTGCCGGAGACATCACCTATCTTGCCTCCGTGCGCCTCAATCCGGGAATCAACCACATAAGCAGCCGCATTCTTCCCGAATCTCTTGCAACCTATCCGGTCCTGGCCGCAACACCCGTTTTGGATGCGAAGTGGTCAGCCATCGTCGCCTGGACGGTGGATACCCTTATCAGTGCGGAGCGCCCCGAGACAAAGTGGAGCAACACCGGCGCGGCGGCGATGCCGGTGGTTGCGCCTGAACTGGGGCTCGCGAAGGGATGGCAGACCCGAGTTCTCCAAGCCGTCGGGAACTACCGGGACATATTCGCTCGCAACCTAGGCACCAAATCTCCTCTCAAGCTCGAGTGCGGCTTTAATGCAAACCAGGTAAACGGCGGGCTTCTCCTGGCACCTTTCCTACAATAGCTCCATCCGAAAACGCACAAATTTGACCTGATCTCCTCTCTACCGTAACAAAATGTAACTAAAGTCTTTCTCATTCGCAGACGGAGCGGATTTGGGGAGGAGCTTCCCGGAGCAATCGGGGAGGCTTCTCCCCGGGTCCCACGCTGGTGACTTGCAAACAAGGACCGGGGGCTACGCGGATCTCAAGCGAGTTGGATTTACACACCCGGGGCGGGAACAAAGGAGGTGATGGCCGCAAAGGACCGTGGAGCCGTAAATGCGCACGGAGTTCCGCGGACTTGGGAGAAAAATTATCGAAACATTCAAAAGATTCGCCTGATCGTCCAGAGAAGGAAAGAGTGCATTTTTTATCCATCAGGAGGAGATGTATCGAGATGATACGGTTAAAAAAAGCCATCCCGGCGCTGGCTGTCGCTGCTTCGCTGCTGCAACTCCCGCTGGTCCCGGCTGCGTCCGCCCAGCAGACTCAGACCGTTACGGCCCAGCCGAACGTGAGCAGCATGGAGCTGCCTTACTTCATCGACCCGACCACTGAACCGGCCATTCCGCAGTCCGAAATAATATCGCTGCTCCGGCAGAAGATCAAATACGTGTTTGTCATTTTCAATGAAAACGAGTCGTTTGACCACGAGTACGGCACATTCCCCGGCGCCAACGGCATTTACTCCGACGGCCAGAACCCGCGTTCGGCCGCCAACACCCCCGGCTTCTACCAGACCTACACCGACAACGCCACGGGCGCCAAGGTGACAGTTCAGCCCTTCCGGGTTGGTCCCGGACAGAACTCCACCGTCAGCGACAGCACCGACCACTCCAACGCGGGCATGATAGCCAAATATGATGTAAAAAACGGCCTACCGCAGATGGACGGCTATTCTCAGTGGGAGTACCAGAGGTTTGCTGGCATGGCCGGAACCACCCCCACCGCAGCCAAGGAAGAAGAAGGCACCCAGTTTGCCCGGATGGTGATGGCGCATGTGGACTGCAACACCGTTCCGTTCTTCTGGCAGTATGCGAGCCGCTTCGCCATATTCGACAACATCTACGCCACCGAGGACGGTCCCTCCACCCCGAACGCGATTGCAATGATCTCGGGACAGGTCGGCCAGACCCAGTGGGTCAAGCATCCGGGTGAGGCCAACGGCCAGTCCGTAACGGTGGGCAGCCACAGCGGCACGCTCAACGGTCCTCCAATAACGAGCGATTACGAGCCCTTCTGGGGGTCGCAGTATGACACGACCACCGGTTCCCTCACCGGAGACGCTCCCTACACCCGCCAGCCCAACGGCCCCAATGAGTACTACGGCGACAACAACATCGCGATGAACCTCACATTCGCCGCCCTGCCGCTCACTTTCCAGGGCACGAATATATCCTCCGTTCTGTCCGCCGCCACGGACCCCAGTTTTGCCGCTGACACCGCCGACATTCAGCTGGATATGCCCTACATTCAATCTTACGGTTCTACACCGGTAAACTGGGGCTGGTTCCAGGAAGGCTATGGACTCGAATCCACCGACACAGGTGGCGTGGCCTCCCACATCTCCTATGTCACCCATCACAACGCGGTCCAATATTTCGGCTACATCGCCAACACGCCGGCTATCAGCAAAAATATGCACGGGCTCACCGCGTTTTTCAACGACACGGCCAATAACTCCCTTCCCAACGGCGGCGTGTTCTACATCCGCGGCGGCTACAAGAATCTGGCGGGGGCAAAACCGGTAATCACCGATCCGAAGACCCCGCAGGATGAGATCGCGACAATCGACGCCGCAAAATCGGGAGACGACGATCATCCCGCCTACACCGACCACCAGTTGAGCGAAGCGATGGCGGCGCGCGTGATCAACGCGGTAGCCTCTAACCCGACCATCTGGAGCCAGTGCGCCATCATCATCACCTACGACGAGACCGACGGGCTCTGGGACCACGTACCCCCGCGCATCCTCTCATACGGTCCCAGGGGGCTGCTCTCCCGCGGCTCCCGCGTTCCGCTCCTTCTCATCTCCCCCTACGCGCGGACACACGTCGTCTCGCACGTCGAGGGCGATCACAACTCGGTTATCGAAACCATCAACTATATCTTCGGACTGCCTTCCCTGGCCAGCCTGCCCGACGAAGCCGAGGCGCTTCAAAACGGCAATTCGCCAACTTTCAACGCCTTTGCTCCCGACAGTTTCCAGCAAACGCACCTGGGACCGGACGACATCGAGTCCTCGATTTCGAGCAGTCTGCTCTCGGGCTTCGATCCCTATCGCCTGACCGGCGCGGCCCCGCCGCTTCCGGCCTCCTTTGCGATGATCCCCGACTATGTGGTCAATTCGTTCCCCCATTACGGCGGCAACGGCTGCCAGGATATCGGGATCGTACCCACCGATGTCGCGCAGGGAATCACCAACGAGATTCCAAACGGCTACAATCCGCTGCCCAGCACCTATCCCACCACCTCCAACGCGGACGCCAGGACCTACGGAGGCCTGTGGCAAAATGCGACAAGCCTCGGAAACGGCTGGGACTATCTCAGCCCGTTTGGCGCTTTCTACACGACAACCACCCCCTGGATATACATCCCCTCGCTGGGATGGGTCTATCCCGAGGGAACCTTCACCGACAGTATCTGGTTCTACGATCCGCAGTGGGACGGCAACAAGAGCGGCTGGTGGTGGACCAACGCTTCTTCTTTCCCATGGATCTACAGCGGAACGGAAAATCAGTGGTTCTTCTTTTGCGCGAAAGATTCTTCCGCTTCAGGTCCTCGATTGTTCGTAAGCGTTCGCTAAACCCCATCTTTTCAAGTCAAAATTATTGTGGCAGGCTTGGTTGCAATCGGCTGGAGGGC
>JBMFHI010000064.1:0-23135 GCA_049976905.1 Syntrophobacteraceae bacterium
CGGCTTTTTATCCTGTAAATCCTGTAATCCTGTCCGGCTTTTTGCTTTTGTCGCTTTTGGAAAAGAAGCGAAAGGCTAAGACTTTGACAGGATTACAGGATTGACAGGATTAGGGCCAAAAATAGCATCCAGGTTTTTTATCCTGTAAATCCTGTAATCCTGTCCGGCTTTTCGCTTTTGGAAAAGAAGCTAAACCGCGTGACCGGGGCGGTCATAACGAAGCATGAAAGCGAAAAGGTGTCGGAGCAATTTTTGCGGCTCGGATAGACAAAATCCACCGAGCGCCGTAAAAAGTGACAACAGAGGGTTGCAATAACGAGAAGGGTAAGTATAAATTGGATACGTTTTGCGTGTGGGCGGTTTTGGTGTCCTTTTCGCAAGAAAGAGTGGCTAGAGGCTTTAAAAGGCAGGGAAAAAAAATGAAAAGATTTAAGATCATTGCAGTTTCGGGGGTATTTTTCGGGCTTCTTTGCTTTGGGTTGAGCATGCCGGCGATGGTTTACGCCGCACCTCAGACGAATTGCCCGGTGCTTAGCAAAGACCCCATCAACAAGAAAATCTTCGTCGATTATAAGGGAAAGCGCATTTACTTTTGCTGTCGGAGCTGTATTGCGCAATTTAAAAAGAATCCGGAAAAATACATGAAGCAGATGGAAGCTCAAGGCGTGACTCCAGAGAAAATCCCATCATTGAAGTAAGATTTTAGAATTGGCCCCCTCCTCTCGGCCCTATCAGACTTCTCTTGTGGGGTGGGCGGCTTCGCCATGGTTATTCCACCAACTCCCGCCACTACCAGCAGCGGACCAAAGCGGCAGTGTTGCCCACCGGACAAGATTCCGGATGGACATTAATTATCGTTTTGTTAGAGACTGAAGCTATGCAACGATTTAGACCTGGACGTATTGCCTTTTGCATCCTGGACATCCTTGCCCTGTTTGCAGTTCTGGCTATGGGAGGGTGCGCCTCAACTCGCGCAGTGCAACCCGCAGGCGATAGAATTTCTCCACCTCAACTCAGTGCCAGGGGCTGGTGGTATGAAAGCTTCAAGATCGACTGGCCCAAGGGTCAAGCCCCGGCATGGTCCATGGATTTGCTGATCGCTCACCAGATCGTAGAGCCCGTATTGATACGCTACGGCAAAGACATTGTTCTTTGGCGATTTCACAGAAGGGCAGTCAGGGACAGTGCCGGAGACCAGTTTAGTTTTATCTTCTACAGCACTGCGCCAAATGCACGCAAAATATACGCCGCGATTGGGGCAAATCCCGTTCTTGAACAGCTGCGGGCCAAGGGGTTCATTGTTCAGGTCATAACCGACGATACGAACAAAATCACGCGCCCCAACATCGAGGGCACCAGCGACCCTAACTGGTCGCAGCCCCTCCAAAAGGCTTGGCCCTACTTCATTATGGGCGCCAGCCAGACCTGGCTTGACCTTATTTCTCAGTACGCCGAGAGAGCCAGGGAAAAACCCGGCTCCACAGACCAGATGGTGTCTTTTTACCAAAAGATAGACCAGAAGGTTGACGCCACCTGGACAAAGGAGGGCGGACACGCGTTTTTGCACCATCTGGACGCACTCTTCGGATACGGCCCCTTAGACGTTGTCGTTCACAGGAAGGTAAAACTTCAATTTTAAAGATATTGCCACTTGCCCCAGGCTCTTCGACTTGCTAAGCTTTTGTCCATCTTTCGACCAAAGGGTTGTTCCAACTTTTGTCTGCCGTTTTTCACTTTTAGAGAGCTTATGAGCAAAGCCCGAAAAATATCCCTGTGGGGGGCTTGCGGTGCGGGGGTTCTTTTGGTCCTGGCAACCGGGGCCGTCCTGATTTTTTCATACCTTTTCAATACCGGCCAAATTGGAGGCGACCTCAAGACCGTTCTTGAAACCCGCTACCACATAGAGACACGTCAAATCAGGATAAATTTTCGCCCCCTTCCCCTGGTGACCGTACGCGGAGTAAAGACCGTTATTGCCGGAAAACTCGAGGCCAGAGTCGGGACGGTATTTATCCGTCTCAAGGTTTTGCCGTTGTTTCGCGGAAAATTGGAACCGTCCACGATCGAGCTTTTGAGTCCGGTGATTACGGTGAAGCTGCCCCCACTACCCACTGGAGGCTTCTCTTTCCAAGGATTCGAACAGATCCTGAAAGATATTTTTGGCCCCGGCGCGTCGCTTCCCAACAAAATAGGCCAGACAGCGGTTTTTGCCCGCAACGGCGATATCCATATCTTTGGTCCAAAAACCCGCTGTTTTTTCTTCAACCATATAGATTTAACGAGCACGGTTAGAAACGATGGCCTGGATTTTGTTCTGGCAAGCGGCAAATCGAGCTTCTGGCAAACCCTGTCGTTGAAGGGTTTCATAGGGCCTGAAATGAAGGCTTGGGGCAAGCTCGACCTGACGGGGGTACCCCCGGGAAGGATCTTGCGCGCACTGGCCCCTTCCGCAACGGGCCGCCTTGGCGGCTATGTGTCCGACATTACCGCGGGGCTCTATTACAACGGCTGTGGAAACTTTCGGGCCGACTTTACGGCCTCGGTCCCCTCTTTTGTTTTCGGCATTGCCCAAAGGACCATGACGATCCAGGACGGCTTTCTGGCCGGAGTCATGCTAAGCGATGCCAAAGGCATCGATGTGTCGTTTTCCGATTTGCGCTTCGGGCAGCCGCATCTGGCTCTTACCGCCAGTTTTAAGAAAACCTATTCGGATGGAAGCTATTCACTTTCCCTGGAGGGCAGGGATACCGATGCCGCAACGCTGCGCACAATCCTTCTAGCTGTAAACAAAAAAACAAAGGGCGTTCGCCATTTTTTCGAGATCCTTCGCGAGGGGATAATTCCACGGATTAGTTTCAGCTCGCACGCAAATGATATATCCAGGCTTCTAAAACTTGAGAGCATGACCACGAAATGTTCGGTCGAAAAGGCCGTTGTCATGGCGCCCAAAGTCGACCTGCTCGTCTCAAACGTAAGCGGCGACATACTGATAGAAAACGGCATACTGACGGCTACCCGCATTTCGGGTCAGACGAGGGGGTCATCGACACGCGACGGTAAGTTGACGGTAGGTCTTCCCCACGACGACCACCTGCTGCGCCTGGAGCTTCCTTTTGAGGCTGATTTGTCGGAATTGCCGGCGATCCTTGGCCGAGTTGCAAAAAGCAAGGCATTTAAAAAGGAACTGGCGCTAATAAGCGATGTAACCGGAAAGACGGAGGGAAGGCTGGTGGTCGGCGACAGGGTGGGGGCGCTTGCCGTCAATGTGCTCACCGGCCCCTTTAGCCTCTCCTGCCGCTACGGCCGTCTTGCCGGCCCGGTTTTTCTAAGGGGCGCTTCTTTCAAGATGGATAAAGATACGATCGCTTTTAACGATGTAGATAGTACAATCGCGGATTCGAAGCTATCGGTTTCGGGAACTGTAAAGGGTTACTCCAGACCTCAAAGCGAAGTGGGTTTAAACTTAAAGGGCAGGCTTGGCCCCGAAGGCGTAAAAATTGCGACCTCGCTTGCAAGCCTTCCCAAATGGATAAAGCCCGCAACCGGTCTAAATTTGTTTTTTTCCACTCTGACCTGGCAAAATGGCGGAAAGACAACTTTTAGCGGTAAAATGCAAATTCCGGGGGGACCGACAATCGCAGCCGATGTGGTCAAAACCCGAAAAGATCTTTCCATCCGGCGTTTGGCAATAAAGGACAGCGATTCCGATGCGAACATTACGCTAAACTCTCTCCAAGACGGTTTCAGGATCGGTTTTTCCGGAACGCTTAGCAAAAAAACGATCGCTTTAGCGCTTGCGGGTAATTATTGGCTCAAATCCTCCATAGGAGGAAAATTTCAGGCGGACCTGTACCCGAAAAATCCTGAGAAAACCAGCTGTGAGGGGCAAATGACGCTGTCTGATTTGTGCCTGCCGGGTATACTGCCTCCCACGGCCACTATAGAAAACGCTACGATCGAGGCCGAGGGGAAAAAAATTGCGATAAAATCGGCGCAGGCAACCTGGGAAGGCAACAGGTTTGACTTATCGGGCAGTATCGGCCTCACGGAGACCGCCTACGATCTAAATATAAATGCATCGACGCAGGCACTGGACCTCGATCGCATCCTCGCGGCCAAATGCATAGCCTCAAAACCGGGCACTAAACCTTCCCCCCCTCGGATTCCTTTTCGCAAAACGGTCTGGGACAAGCCGCTAATGGGCCTCATCCATGTCAAAAGCAAGCATCTTTCCTTTGAGAAAATAAATTGGGCCCCTGTCGCGGCCAATATTACCCTGGGGAAGGGAACCGAAAAGATCAGGCTAACCCGCGCAAGCAGTGTATGCGGGATCTCTACCCCGGGGGAAGTTGAAGTTTCGCCCGCGGGGGTCGACATTGCCCTGGACCTTTCGGCCTCCGGCAAGCACCTCCAAGGGTCCCTTGGCTGCCTTTTCGCCAAAAAGCCGCTTATTTCGGGAAGCTATGATCTAAGCGGCCATATTGAGGCTAAAAGTCCGGGACAGACCGTGATCAAGCCAATCTGCGGGACTGGCCTTGCCCGCTTGCTGCAAGGCAAAATGGAGTTCAAAGCCCAGAATGGGCTTATTTTGCGCTTCGAAACATTTACGAGGATAATTTCGGTTCTGAGCTTTTCGGAGATCTACAGGGGGGTAGTTCCGGACCTATTGGGCAAAGGATGCCCCTATAAGACCTTTCAGATAAAGGGGACGATTAAAAACGGCAAGTTCCTTCTATCCGATTCCTTTCTCGACGGCCCGTCCATAAAAATGGTCTTTAGCGGCCAAGTCGATCTGGTCACCGGCAAATTGGATGTAGTTGCCCTTGTGGCGCCGCAGCGCACTCTGGAAAGAGTTGTCAACATAACGCCCATAGTTGGAAAAGTCCTAAAGGATGCCTTTGTAACCGTACCGGTGCGCGTAAGCGGAGACATTGACTCTCCCACCGTGACGATACTTTCTCCAAGAGCCATCGGCCATGAACTTGTGGGGGTCATGCAAAGACTGGTCAAACTTCCCTTCACGGTCTTCGACCCGTTTAAGGAGTAAGAGTCACTAAAGAGCACTATCTCTTCAGTCAAGATCGGAATACGGCCTGAACGGGGAAGGTTTCAGCGGGTCTTTCACACAAAGGAATCCTCTCGGCTCCCTGGATTCCTCAATTCCCCTGGCTGCTTTCATGCGCTATATTTGAATGTATGGCCTATGCTAAATCCATTTACCAAACACCCAGGTGAGCAAACCGATGCAAAATCGCTCCTTCCGGATAAAGGGAATGTGCTGCGGCGAAGAAGTACGGCTGCTAAGGTCCGAGGTCGCGCCCCTTGTGGGCGGCGAAGAGAACCTATCCTTCGATCTATTGAAAAGCGCTATGACGATCAAGGGCGAACTCGCCCCTGAGGTAGACGAACAGATCATCGCGGCGGTTGGTAGAACCGGCATGGAAGCAGTTGCCCTGGACGGCCTGTGCTCAACGGGGGTTTGTCCCTTGGCAGAGGAAAACGTATGGGAAAGGCATGGAAGGCTTTTCTCATGCGTTGCGGGCGGAGTGCTTATGGCGGCAGCTTTCGTTTTTCAGGCGATAAGAGCCGGAGACATACCTGCTGCGCTAACCTCGGAAAGCGCTGCCCCAAGTTTTGCGGTCGGTCTTTATTTTGCGTCTATTCTTGCCGGAGGCTGGTTTGTTTTGCCAAAGGCGCTCTATGCGGCAAAAAAGTTAAGAGCCGACATGAATCTTTTGATGATGGCGGCAGTAGTGGGGGCAATCGTTCTTGGCAAATGGCTCGAAGCCGCCTCGGTAACTTTTCTTTTCTCCCTGGCCCTGCTTTTGGAATCCTGGAGTCTTGGGAAAGCAAAGCGCGCAATAGCCGCGCTTTTGGATATCTCCCCTCGAGTGGCCCGTTTCATTTGTCCTAACGACGGGAAAATAGAGGAAAAACCCGTCGATGAAATCCCTGTTGGAGCTACCGTTGTGGTGCGCCCCGGCGAGCGGATACCTCTGGACGGGATAATCACAAAGGGGACCACCAGTGTTAACCAGGCGCCCATCACGGGAGAATCGGCAGCCATCTACAAGGAGGCCGACTCGGAGGTATTTGCCGGAACGATCAACGAAGAAGGCGCCATAGAGTTCAAAACGACCCGTCTTTCCGTGGACACGACCCTTTCACGAATCGTCCGCATGGTGGAGGAAGGCCGCTCCATGCGGGCTCCAGCCGAACAGTGGGTGGATAAATTCGCAAGGGTCTACACCCCGATCATGATGCTCATTGCCCTGGCAATCGCCGCGCTCCCTCCCCTTGTGACCGGAGAAAACTGGGCTGGCTGGTTCTACCGGGGCCTGGTAGTCCTTGTCATTGCCTGCCCCTGCGCGCTGGTGATTTCAACTCCCGTTACGATCGTGGCCGGTCTTGGTTCGGCGGCCAGAAACGGCGTACTCATAAAGGGCGGAGCATACCTCGAATCGCCCGCGCACTTAAAGGCCGTTGCCTTCGATAAGACCGGGACCATCACTTACGGAGAGCCTGCCGTAAAGGAGGTATTGCCTGTCGACAACCACAGCCAAACCGGTCTGATCGCAAACGCTGCCGGCCTCGAAGTCCACAGCACTCACCCCGTGGCCCGGGCGATCGTTCGACACGCCGAAGCAATGGGGATAAGCCCGCAGGTGGCCGAAAGCTTCACGGTCCTGCCGGGCCAGGGCGCAGAAGGAAGAATCGACGGCAGAAATTACTGGATCGGCAGCAACAGAATGCTTGAAAGATGGCGCAGGCAAAGCGCGGTTTTCCACGATAAGATTGATAGAATCGAGGAAGCGGGCAACTCTTTGATGGTCATGTGGTGCGACGATCACATTTGCGGACTGGTAACCGTGGCCGACCGGGTGCGCCCGGAAGCTCGAGAGGCCGTGGCGAGCCTCAAGGCCCTGGGCGTTGAAAAAGTCGTCTTGCTAAGCGGAGACAATAACAAGAGCGCGGCGCTTGTGGCAAAAGCCATAGGAGTAGATGAATTCCACTCCGAACTTCTACCGGCCGATAAGGTTCGGCTGGTATCCGAACTTAAGGCCAAATTCGGCGGGATCGCGATGGTTGGAGACGGCATTAACGATGCTCCGGCCCTTGCGGCGGCGACCCTGGGGATCGCCATGGGCGCGATGGGATCGGACGCGGCGATCGAAACGGCCGATGTAGCCCTTATGTCCGAGGACCTTACAAAAATCCCCTGGCTGATCCGCCACTCGAAAAAAACGATGGCCGTAGTCAAGCAGAACATATTTTTTGCACTGCTGATAAAATGTTTATTCATCGGTATGGCAGCGGCCGGAGCAGCCACCCTCTGGGAGGCGATAGCCGCGGACATGGGAGCTTCGCTCATTGTGATTTTCAATGGACTTAGAATGCTTAGAGTCACTGACATGGTGAGAAACGGCTCAAAGAATCGAGTTGCTCCACAAGTTCCTTGAAATCCGCGGGCAGCGGAGCGGTTGCCAAAATGGGCTCGCCGGTCACAGGGTGTGTGAATTCAAGCCGGGCTGCGTGGAGCATCTGTCTGCGGGCTTTTAGCAGGAGATCGCGAAGGGGGCCGCATTTAACGTTTCTGGCTCTCCTACTGCCTCCCCCATAGGCTTCGTCTCCGATAACCGGGTGTCCGATATGGCTTAAGTGCACCCTTATCTGGTGGGTCCTGCCCGTTTCTATGCTCACATTCAAAAGCGAGGCTTCGCCCCAATCTTTTACCACTTGCCATCGCGACAGCGCTTGGCGCCCCCTGTTTTGAAGGACCGCTATTTTTTTGCGCTCCGTTGGATGCCTGCCAAGAAGCGTGGAAATCTCTCCCCGGGTCTTATCGGGACGACCGTAGACCATCGCCAGGTATTGTTTGCTGACTTCTCTTTCCTTGAACTGCCTTATGAGATTCAAATAGGCTCGCTCGCTTTTAGCCGCGACCAGAGCACCGGAGGTGTCCTTATCCAGGCGATGGACTATACCGGGCCGAAGTGGGGCACCCTGGAGCGCAAGCGCCGAATGGGCAAGAAGACCGTGGACGAGCGTTTCATCCCTGTGACCGGCCCCAGGGTGGACCACCAGGTCGGCCGGTTTATTGACAATAATGAGGTCCTGGTCTTCAAAAAGTATATCCAACCGCATCGACACAGGCTTTAGCGCATCATCGGGCCCCGACTCTTCGGGCATTTTAACCCTTATCGAGTAACCGGCCCGAACCTCATGGCTTGGCTTTGCCGCCTCTCCGTTTACCGCTACCCGGTTTTCCTTGATCAATCTTTTTAGATGACTGCGCGAAAGGTCGGAGATAACCGAGCTCAAAAAAGAGTCAAGCCTCTGCCCGCTTTGCTCCTCCAGGACCAGAAAGACATATTCTGCAGGTGGTGTTTTTTTATCGCTCATTCTCAGCTGAATTTATACCAAACGCAGACAAGCGGCCACTGATATCCTCAGCTGTTTGGCAAAATAATCTCTCGCAAGATGGACTTTGCCCCTTGTGGAATTCTTCCCGAGGTATTTACTTTTACCCAGGATCCGAAACCCGCCCTGCAGCGCAGCCGACGGGTTTTCGATAGATTTAGCTCATCGTGGGCCGGGCTGTAAGCACTCCTTTTACGCCAGGCCCACGTCATCTATTTGCAGCCTATGCTCACCCCCCACAAAACCAACCCGACGGGGAGACACGCCATGAAAAATCTTCGAAGAAGCCTTTTTTTGTTAGTCGCAAGTTTTTTAATGCCGCAGGTTCTGGGGACAATCTCTTTTGCCAATCCAGTTGCAACAGGGATGACTCATTATGGAGTGGTCTACGATGGGGCAAATATCTGGGTGGCCAATTACCCGGACAACACGGTAACTAAATTAAGGGCCGCCGACGGGTCTCTAATAGCCGTCTACAAAGTGGTTGGTCCCTGGGGCATGGCCTTTGACGGCACAAACATCTGGGTGGCCAACTATTCGAGCGACACGGTAACAAAGCTAAGGGCCGCAGACGGTGCCTTGATGGGAATCTATCCGGTGGGGGTAAATCCACGGGCGGTGCTTTTCGACGGCGCATATATCTGGGTTGCGAGCGGGGGCGTCTCGGGTTCTCTAACCAAGCTTAGAGCCGCGAATGGGGCCCAGGTGTGGACTATTCCCGTCGAGGACCCCTGGGGGATAGCCTACGACGGCTTGACGGTGTGGGTGACAAATAATCGCGCAAACAGGGTGACTAGAATCAATAAAAACGGGTGCATCCTGGGGGAATATAAGGCAGGCGATCGACCTATGGGTATAGCTTTCGACGGAATATCCCTGTGGGTGGCAGACAACGGCGGGGCCAAACTCACAAGACTTAGCGCGGTGGACGGAGCCACGATAGGAGAAGTCCCTGTTGGCGTCGACCCCTTTGGCGTTTTCTCCGACGGTCATTTCGTCTGGGTCGCCAGCACCGATGGCGTTCTTGCAAAGCTTACAACCCAGGGGTGTTTGGTTGGAACCTACGATGCGGGACTCTACCCTGACGGCATCGCTTTTGATGGAGCAAATATCTGGGTAGCAGACAACGAAGGAGCGGTAAAAGTCTTCAGGGCCTACAGCGGGTCTTTGGTAGCTACCTGCCAGATCCGGCAACCCTGCAGAGCCGGGGCAGAAATGGAAAAACGAGCCGACATTGGTGCGATGGCCCTCGCAAAGCCTGCCCACGGAAAGGAAAAGATCGTTTTTAACAAAAATTCATTTCCAAAACAGCATCTACCCGGGATATCGGCAAAAAGCAATAGCCGCTACGACAACTCAAGACTGGACGATACCTGGCCAAACGGAGAGTAAACCGGCCCCTTGCACGATTTTTTTCAAGGCATGAGGAAAAAGCCCAGGACCTTCCTGCTATGTGCATCCATGTCTATAATTTTGGCCCCCACGCCTCCATTTTTTACGCTGCGAACGGAAACGACCATATTTACAGTTTTATCCTGAAGCTTGAAAGCAATTCGGAGTTTCTGGTCGGGTTGCATACATCGCCCGTTTTTTTGAAATTTCACCCCTCCGGCTGAAATATCAATTATTTTTACCGGTTCCCCATTGGGTGGGCCTGCCGCCGTAAAGCACAAGCCCCAGATGGCAACCTGTTTGCGATAATTTTGCCTTCGTTCGAAAGAGACAGTAAAGGTATTGCCGCAACTACATTTAACCACAGCAGAGCGAGGGGCCACCCTTTGAGAGAGGTCAAACTCCTTATTCTTTCCGCAATTCCCGCAGACTATGGCGGCGATGCGCGTTTCATTGAGATAAACTTTTACAGTTTCCATCAATCCCCTGAAACCACTGCTCTACTCGTTGGATTTGCAATACTCCCATCTGCTTCCGGCCGGAGTGTCGAAAACGCGAACGCCGCGTTTTAAAAGCTCGCTTCTGATCCTGTCTGACTCGGCCCAGTCTTTCTCTTTTCGAGCAATTTCGCGGTCGCAGATCATTTTTTCCTCGGCCGGACCCAGAAGGCGCGAATTCAAGTCGAAAAAACCAAGGATAGAATTGGCCCGATGGAATATCTCAAGCACCTGTAACTGCTGTGAACTCGCGATCCCAGCCCGGTCGATAACCGGGTTGGCACGGCGAATGAAGCTAAAAATTACCGCAAGAGCGCGCGGGATGTTGAGGTCGTCGGCCAAAGAATCGAGAAACTCCTGTTCGAAAGAGCAGATTATCTTTGAGAGTTGATCGTTTTCGGCTCCCTGCCCTTCGCAGGCCCTAACCTTGACGATAAATTCGTCGATGCGCTTAAGCCCTCGCACCGTACTCGCCAAGTTGTCGGAAGTAGCGTGAATTGGCTTACGATAGTGGGCGCCAAGGAGCCAGTATCGTACCTCGCGGGCCGAGAACCCCATTTCCAACAGTTCCCCAACAGGTTTGTTCTCATCCACCGGCTCGCACACCTTGCCCTTATTTGCAGACCAGACCCGTTCGGCGATCATCCAGGTGTTGGCGAAGGGCTTGCCCGTAATAGCCTCTCCGATTTCTCTCATGTTTTCGAGATGAGGGAAAAGGAAATCCATGCTGCTAACCACAATGTCGATCTGCGGGCCCAGGTCGTGGATGGCCGCCGAAGCCGCCGAGATGTGCCAGGTAGGGATCACGTTTCCCCAGTCGGTTTTGACGTAGGCACCCATTTTGAGCTCGGCCAGGGTCGCGCGCTTTAGCAGGGCGAAATCGCTGGGATTTAGTTTTTCATAGGCATTGGGATCTACCCTTTTGCCCGCCCGCACCTTCTTGGGATCGATCCCGGATAACCTGCCGTAGCTGTTGCTCCTCGAAAGATCGAAATAGACCGAACGCAGCTTATCGTAGGCGAATTGACGGGAGATCAGCATCCGGGTAAACTCGGTTATCGTATCGAGGTGTTCGGTCGTTCGCGGATAGCGATAGGCCCTCTTGATACCCAGGGAATCGAGGTCGCACAGAAAGGATTCGAAGCGCCATTTGGTGTAAGGTCCAAGGCACATCCCGGCAGCAACCGAACTGTTTATGGTGCGGCTGTCAAAATCGGGAATCAGGACGACTTCATCTACCAGGAAATTTTTGGCCTGAAAAAACCTGGAGAGCAGGTCAGCCAGCAAAAAACGCCGGGCATCGGCAATCGAAAGGGGCTGGTCCAGTGGGGGCCCGGTTACGCAAATGCGCGCTTTTCCTTCCTTTACCGGCTTAAATTCGACCTTTCGCCTCTCCAGCAGATTATAGAAGCGGAAGTCCGGCTCGAGAGTTTTGGTGAAAAGATTAGTGCTGAGGTAGCGATCACCGCCGTCAGGCAAGATTACAACGAGGACACCCTCCCTCATTTGGGATGCTGTCAGCATTGCGGCCGCCATGGCTGCCCCCGAACTCATACCTACAAATATACCCTCCTCTTTGGCCAATCTGCGGGCAGCCTCGAAGGCATCCTCGTCCTTGACGTTAACGACCTCATCGAGGGCATACCGGTCGAAAATCCCCGGAACATAGGACTCCTTCATATTTTTCAAGCCCTGGACCTTGTGCCCGGGCAAAGGCTCGACTGCCACGACCCTTATGGACGGATTTTTTTCCTTCATCGCCTTTAGAATTCCCATGGCCGTCCCGGTGGTGCCAAGGGTAGCCACAACCGCGCTCACCTTGCCTTCGGTTTGCTCGTAGATCTCGGGTCCGGTTCCCGTATAGTGAGCCGCCGGATTGGCCGGGTTGTTGTACTGGTCGGTGGTAAAATAGCGGTCAGGATTTTCCCGCACCAGGTTGTAGGCTTCCTCGATGGCCCCGTCGGTACCCAGCGACCCCGGGGTGAGAAGCAGTTCGGCGCCGAAGGCCTTCAAAATCTTTTGCCTCTCGAGGCTGGCGGTCTCAGGCATGGTAAAAAGCACGCGGTAGCCTTTGACCGCCGCGACCATGGCAAGACCAATTCCGGTATTGCCGCTCGTTGCTTCGACGATTATTTTGCCGGCGGAAAGCTGCCCGTCGCGCTCCGCGGCCTCGACCATCGAAAGGGCCGTCCTATCTTTTATCGAGCCTGCCGGGTTTCTGGCTTCCAGCTTCGCATAAAGCGTTACGGCAGGATTGGGATTCATCCGGTTAATCCTGACAAGAGGAGTACTTCCGATACATTCCAAGACATTGGAGAATACGTTTTTGCAGTTCACTTTTACTTCCCGAAGGCTGGTGTGGACAAAAATTGCGGCTTTTTCATCTTTAAGGCCCTATTATATAATCTTTGCCGTGGTTTAAAACCAGATTCTGCCCTCAAACCGGGATAAAGGAGAAAACTCTATGAACAGAATAGTGAAATGGGCTCTTTTGGCTGCAGTGATTCTCCCAACGGCCGCCGCCTCCGGCTTCATGGCTCCAGCCGGCATGTTTGTAAACAAATCGCTAGCGGATACCATGCACATGGGCTCCGCGATGCATGTGTCCTCGCCTGCATTCAAGAACAGGGGCTCAATTCCGGTTCGCTATGCGCGGCCCGCCGCCGGGGGAGCAAATGTTTCCCTTCCTCTTAACTGGGGCGCGGCACCGCTTGGAACCAAATCCTTCGCGCTCTCCATAGTCGACCACCACCCGATCGCCCGAATGTGGACACACTGGATAGTAATAAACATTCCAGCCACAGTTATGTCACTACCCGAGGGCGCCTCCGGCAAGAATATGCCGCCCGGCTCGACCGAACTGCTCAATTCATTCGGAAGTCCTGGATACGGAGGGCCTCAGCCTCCAGCGGGTTCAGGACCTCACCCCTACGTTATAACCGTCTACGCTTTAAACGTTTCAAGACTGGACCTAAAGCCAAATACAACTCTTACGGGCTTTAACGAGGCCCTGAGGGGAAAAACCCTCGGCAATGCCAAGATTACAGGCCTCTTCGAAAAATAGCGTCTTATTTTAAGTAGTTACGCGGCACAAATCTCTGCGCTCCGCGGGCCGCTCTTTAGAGCAGCTTCTCGATGGAGCTTAGCAGCTTGTCCCAGCTGAGCGGCTTGCACAGCATGAGATCCACGCCTCGTCGGGCAAGGTCGGTCTCCTCGTATTGTCCCCCCCACCCGGTTATCATAACCACCGGCAAAAGGGGATTTTTCGCCTTTGCGCGCCTGGCTATTTCCCAGCCGCTTATCAGCGGCATACCAAGATCGGTCACCACCAGGTCAAAGTTACTCGAGTCTATCATTTCCAGCGCTTTTTCGCCGTCGCTAAGCGCCACGACCCGGTGGCCCTTGAGCCGGAGCATATCCCGAAGCAGGGTAAGTATTTCGGGATCGTCTTCCACCAACATCAGGCGATAGGAATTTACCGGCTCATTGTTTTTTTTCACAGCCGGCCCCTTCAAGGACTCGGCTCTAAGAAGCTTTATGACAAATGTGGTGCCATCGCCCGGGGCGCTGTTTACCTGGATGTCGCCTCCGTATCTGCCGACGAGGCTCCATGAGACGCTCAAGCCCAGCCCGGAGTTACCGATTCCCTTAGTTGTGAAGAAGGGATCGAATATTCGCTCGCAGATCTCCTTTCTCATACCGAGGCCGGTATCGCCGACCTCGAGAAAAAGATGCTCGTCTTGCCGGTAAGAACGAAAAGAGATTATCCCGCCCTGGGGCATCGCATCGATC
This sequence comes from Syntrophobacteraceae bacterium, assembly GCA_049976905.1. Classification (GTDB taxonomy): domain Bacteria; phylum Desulfobacterota; class Syntrophobacteria; order Syntrophobacterales; family Syntrophobacteraceae; genus SbD1. The sequence continues at coordinate 14,103 of JBMFHI010000064.1, forward strand.
GCATTGAGGAGCAAATTGGTCAGCACCTCCCTTAAATCGGAGGCATTGATCGCCGCGAGGCTATCTTGGATGATATCCCGGCGTATCTCTATTCTACGACCGGACCTTTCCATGACGTTTTTCCAACGGGGCCGAGTGAGTTCGATGACATCCTTGACCGCTTCGTCGAGGTCGACTACCGGGGTCAAAGCATTGGGGTCTCGCTGCCTGTCGGTAAATCGTTGTAGTCTGCGGACAGTATTTGACCCGTCATGAACGGCCTTTTCTATGCTCTTGAGCCTTCGGAGAATTTCCTCATCCTGGATCTGGGGTAAAATGAGCTGGATGTGCCCGAGGATCGACATCAGCAGATTATTGAAATCGTGGGAGACACCTCCGGCCATTGTACCAAGAGCCGCAAGCTTCTCCGACTGGAGGATCCTATCGAGGAAGGCCTTCTTTTTGCTCACATCTTCAATTACGAGCAGATAGCCCACCCATTGGCCGCAATCGCTTAGCCTTGCCAGATTTATATCGGCGGCAAAACCTTGTCCGTCAAAATTTCTGAGACTCACATCTGTTTTTGCCACCCGTCCGGAATCGGATAAGGATGCCTTTTCCATAAGTTTTTCAAAAGATGCGGGGTCTTCAAAAAGCACCGCGGGCGAACGGCCCGTAAGGTCCTGCGGCTCCCGGCCCTGTATCTCGGCGATGCTCCTGTTGGTGCGAACTATTTTCCCCCCCGTATCCAGAATACAAATGCCCTGAGGCATACAATCCAGGACAAGGTCGGAAATCCGGTTTTGGAGACAATCGGGCACACACTCACCCTGGGTAGCAAAAGATGGCCCCGCCTCCGATGGAGCCTGTCTTCGGGCCCCGATGAGCACTTTTTGTCCTCTTAAGAGATGGCCGATAATGTCTCCGAGAGTCTTCCAGTTTCGCCTGAGCGGTTGGGAGAAGTCCTGGCAATGATCCGCACTCAGGTTAAGAACGCCCAGATCAAGAATCGGAATACAAGCCAGCGACACAGGGTTTACCACGGCACCCGGCACTTCGGGCAGGGGCTGTTCGGTGCTGTTTTCAATAAACACGGGGAGTCCGGAGGAAAAAACCTGACCCGCAATATTTTCGCCAGGGCTAAAAAAAAGGTCTTGCCTGTGAGAGGTGGTAACGGCTTGGAGCTGATCGTCCAGGCCGTAGGCCGCAATGAGGCAAAGCTTGCCCAAGTCCTCATCCCAAAGAAGTATGGAAGAGTTTTCAATTTCCGTTTCCTCAATAATTATATGAAGGAAATGGAGGCATGCCGCCGTGATATCCAGGTCCGGGAAGGCTGTTTCTGTAAGGCGCCGGATTATGGACACAAAGCAAATGGCTTCATCTTCCTGTTTTTTTGCCTCAAGCAGCCTCGCCTTCATTATTTCGGCAACAAGGTCGACCATACTTCTCCCTTTTGAAACTTCCCAACGCAGTCCACAAGCTACCGGGGACCACCGCCGAGCAAATCCCACAACCGCTCTACCTCTGGCCGGATTGCTTCGGCCCTCTCCTGGTAATCGTTCCACTCGTTTTGAGAAATACAAAGGTCGCGGCATTGCAGCAGTGTCGGCTCCGCATAGACCAGCTCGGGATATTGGGATGAATGGCAAAGAACATTGGCAAGATAGACCAGGCCCACTTCGGGCTTAAAAGAGGCGCTACCGCGGGGCGCGTGATGAAACTCCATAACGGCTCTGTATTCTTCAGGCAAGGCCCACCGGCGAGCAAGGTATCCGCCCAGTTTGCCGTGATCTAGCCCGTAGCGAACTTCAACGCACCATGGAGGAATATTTTCTTTTCCGGCTCTGTCGAAAATTTCGTGGAAATGCTCACTTAAATAGGCAGCCATAACGATCCAGCCCAGGTCGTGAAACAGCCCCATTAGCCCTGCCTGGTCCACATTGATCCAGGGACGTTTTTTATTGATCTCCACGATAATCCTTGAGCAGGCGAAGGCATGCTTCCAGAGGCTTTCCCGATGAACGGGGTTGATGATACTACCGCTTGAAAATAACCCAAGCAACAAAGTGTAAATGCAAACCGATTTTACCTGGGCAACCCCCATTATCGCTATGGCATTTGCGATGGTCCTCACCTGGTTTCTCTGTCCAAAATAGGTGGAATTGGAAACCGCAAGGATCCGGGCCGAGAGGCCGGGATCATAGGTGATAATGCTTTCGAGCTCCCCTGCCTCATCGAGCTGGAAGTGGATGATCTCGATCAGCCTTTTTAAAGAGGTTGGCAGGGGGGGAAGCTCTTTGAGCTTTGAAAACCTAGAGCGAATTTCCTTATCGTCCAATGCTGCCAGACTCATCTTTGGCCACCCCTAACCGAATCGATACCGATACTGTTAATCCATGAAATTAACAGTAAATATAGCACAAACGGCCACACGGATCTAAACAACTATCTTTATAAGTTTCCTTTATGGACGGCACATAACGAAAAAAGATCAATCCATTTAATGACAATAACGGCTATTCCAGCTTAAACATTTAGAATTTTTAAGAGAAATTCTATCTTTTGTTTCTTTGCTTTTTTGAGTATAATCTCGAGGTTCAGCTTGGAAGGCCCCTCGGAAAGCTCCTGGGATGGGTCTATTTACCTGCTCGCCGCTGCGCGACTGGCTTAAAGGATCGGCTCCAAGTCGGATCGCTTTGTACCCGGAGGTAACATGGAACGAAGGTTTAGTCTGGAAAAAGAAAATGTTGTGCTCGACAATCAAACCGGACTGATGTGGCAGCGAGAGGCATCGACTGCCAGAACAGTTTGGAAGGCTGGATTCGACTACATCGAAAAGCTCAACTCTGAGAGTTTTGCCGGCTATAGCGATTGGCGCTATCCAACCGAAGACGAGCTTGCCAGCCTGATTTTAGCCGAAGAGGATCGAAAGAGCGGCCTCTACATCGATCCTGTATTTGGAAAGCAGCGCAGCTGCTGGTCGTCGAGCAGGCGTGAGGGGCATAGGCACGAAGCATGTTACGCCGATTTTTATTACGGCGACATGTACCTGGTCGAAGAAAATTACGCCAATCTCTTCGTGCGAGCCGTTCGAAGCCGGGATGCAGCTTAACTTTGAGCAGAGGCAATCGCGCCGACCGCCGCGCCTCAATTAGGGATGAACCGCTTTCGGTGCTTCTCTATGAGCCGGAAATACCGCAGAACACGGGAAACATCGCGAGGACCTGCGCGGCAACCCATACGCCGCTCTACCTGGTCGAGCCGCTTGGTTTTAAGATTTCGGACAAGTATCTCAAACGGGCAGGCCTCGATTATTGGCCTTATGTCCGCATGAAACTCTATCCGGATTTCCACAGGGCTTGCTGCGATATGGAGCATTCGCGACTGGTTTATTTTTCGGCCCATGCGTCAACTTCTCATTTCGATTTTTCCTTCCGGCCCGGGGATTGTCTTATTTTTGGACCGGAAACAAGGGGTCTGCCGGCCCAACTGGCAGCCTCTTATCCGGGGGATTCGCTAAAGATCCCCATCGACAGGGCTAGAGTTCGCAGCCTGAACCTTTCGACCGCCGTGGGGATTGCTCTTTTTGAAGCTTTAAGACAGTTGCGCAAATAAGGAATGGCTTTTGTCGCCGCTTTTTCCCGTTATAGATGAAAAGCGGGGACCTACTGGTTTTCCGTCAGACATAATGTTGGATTGGGAACCTTCATGCAGCTAACTGACGAAATCAAGCACAGCCTTTATGAGCTCTACCCTGAAATAAAGAGGTTGGGACTATATCCTGTCGTGCTCCAGAAGGGCAGACATCTTTGAATTTTGCTCTTCGAAAGCAAGGACTGCTTGAAACTATATCCGCCCCTTAGCTCTTGCCTGCTTGTTCCGGGCGAAGGGAGTGATTCCCGTCTTTTTTATCCCGAATGGGAACCGCTGATCCAACGCGCTATATCGTCGGCTAAACACGAACTTGCTTTGTGCACAAAGTTACCCCGCCAAAAGTCGGGGCGCTCGTCTCGGGAGTCCGCTCACATGGCAAATATCGACTGGAAAGGGGCCAAATGGGAAGCCTATTACAGTAGCCTCTCCATCCCTGAACTGCTAACGGTCCTTAAGGGATACGGCCCCATGGAGGTCCTTTGCTTTGAGGTTTCCGGGCGTTTCAAAGGACAGTTGAGCCTGTGTCTGACCGAAGATGGGAGCAAGGAAATCACTCTCTACCATTTGGAGGTTAGTTGCAAAAAGCGGGCTGGGTGCGGCAGGCAAGCTCTGCGGTGGATCAGGGAGACCTTCAGGGGAACGATTTTTCTTGAGTTTCCCAATTCGCCCGACCCTGAGACAGGTTTTCACCCCACCATGCCCTTTTGGTTCCAGATGTACAGGGAAGGGCTAGTTGACGCCCTCGATTGCGAGAACTTCTACCTTACCCCTCAGGCAACAAAAGAGCAGATACACGAGGTCCAAGAGCATATTGAAGCGGTTTTGCACCGCGGAGGAAAAGCTGAGAATGCGTGAAGATGTTTTTTCCAAAAGGCTCGAGCGTTTTCGAAAAATCATGGAAGAGGAGCAACTCGATTGTTTCCTGGTATCTGTACCCGAAAACCGATGCTACCTCAGCGGTTTTGAAGCCGAAGACCTGGGGCTGACTGAAAGTTCAGGCTGCCTTCTTCTTAGCGCAACAGAGCAATACCTGCTGACCGACCCCAGATATGATGAAGAAGCCAAGACCCAGGCTCCTGATTTCCAAGTCGTGGTATATACGACGGGATTAAGCCAGATTTTGCCTGACCTTTTTTCGCATCTTCAGTGCCGCAGGCTTGGAGTCGAAGGACATTTCCTAACGGTAAGCAGATTTAGCGACATAAAGGAGGCTCTTGGAAAAGCGCGGCCATCCGCCGAACTTATAGCTTCCGAAGATCTGGTCGAAAGGCTTCGAATCGTAAAGGACGCTCTGGAAATCGAAAAGATTTGCAAATCCATAAGGCTTACCGAAAAGGCGCTTCACACCGTCTGGGAAGCTCTTGGAGAAGGCAGGACGGAAAAAGAGATGGCCTGGCTTATCGAGAAAACCATCCGGGAATCCGGAGGGCAAGCCGTGTCTTTTCCACCCATTGTCGCGGCGGGCCCCAACGGGGCTCTGCCTCACGCCACGCCAACCGGGCGAAAGATAGTCAAAGGAGACGCGGTAATCCTGGACCTTGGCTCCAAACTCGACGGTTACTGCTCGGATATGACAAGGACGTGGATCGCAGGTACCTCGAACCCGAAAATAAAAGAGATTTACAAGATAGTTCGAAACGCCCAGCTTGCGGCCCAGGACAGGATCCGCGCCGGAATGGATTCGGTGGCCGTCGATGCGGCTGCGCGCGATCTCATTGCGCAAGCCGGCTACGGGGATCGCTTCGGCCATGGTCTGGGTCATGGGGTGGGCCTGGCTGTTCACGAAAAACCGGGCCTAAGAAAAGTAAATCCGACACTGCTCGAAGAAAACATGATCGTTACCGTCGAGCCCGGCATTTACCTGCCCGGACTTGGCGGAGTAAGGCTGGAGAACATGGTCAGGGTCACCAGAACCGGGTGCGAACTGCTAAACAGGGAAGATCTCTTTTACGATTTTTGATTTCTGTTGGGCTTTACTGGTTTTCGAAGGATCCGTTTCGAAGGGAAGAGATTATCCGGTTTGTCTTTTCTTCCACCTCGGGAATTATTTCCACAAGGGCTTTAAGAGAAGTCAGTATTTTTTTTGTCTGCTGTTTGTGCGGTATTTTTAGATCGGGATGGTCTAAAAAATCGATTATGTGCTCGAGTTCGGCCAGCTTGTCGACGGTAAATTCCATGTAGGCAAGCCTTGGCCAAAGCGATTTGAGATCTTCGGGCAGATGCGCAAGCCTGCGGGCAAGCTCCTCCTTTGTGCCAAGCCACAGGGCATTTTTGAGGCGATCAAGAAGCGAGGCTATCTCTTCGCGACTCGAGTCCCATGCATCGCTTTGATCGAGCAGCTGCTGCCATTTTGGCCAGATCTTGTTTTCAACCCATTTTTCACCCACAGCAGGCATGAGGGACACATCGGAAAGCTCGGCCTGTTCGGCTATAAGCTTTTCACACAACCCCGAGAGGCCAGCCGGGCATTTTTCAGCCGAACAGCTGGCTTGGGCCAACTCACGCAACCTGTCCAGAATGAAGCTCTTGCTCTCGAGCTCCGGACAAGCCAAAGCTATCTCCAACTCCCATTGTTCCCTAAGAAAGCTTATCTCCGCATTTATCGCAGAAAAGGCAAATCCCAGCTTTATAAGCGTGTTTCTCAATTCATGGGCCAGGATGTTGCAACTTTGCAACCTCTGGCGGGCAAGCTCCTGCTGAGCATCCGCAAGAGTTTCCCGGATGTGGAGCGAAAGCAGCTGGGTGCCAAGAGTTCGCGACAGCTTTTTGATGACCTTTGTGGAATTATCTCCTCTTGTTATGCAGCCTCTTTTAAAGTGGATCTTTATCACGGCGACCACGAGGTTTTCGCAGCTACTCCAGATTGGCTCCCCACGGTAGTCGACGGGCAGTTCGAGCTCCTGGGCATGGTCCCCGTAGAGATAGTTTCTGTTTATTAAGACGGGTTCCATGTGATGGTAATCTTCTGCTTCGTTGGCAAGCTGTTTTCGAATGCTTCGGGAATCCTGGTTGGGATCGTCGGCAGTCCAGCTTTTGCCCTTTTCAACGCACCAAGCCATGGCCTCCAGCAACCGCCCAGGCATATCCTTATAGTCTTCCCATCTTTTGCCGGGATAATCGTAGTCGGAAAACTCGTTGATACCCCAAAGGATTTCGCCGCTGTGCTCATCACGGGCGCCGGAGGTAACGCGGATAGTGCGCAACTCAGGCATTGGGCCAATCCGATAGATTGTACCCTTGGTTGCATCGCGCAAACACAGGAGGATGGTTTCAATCATATCCTTGCAGGTTTGCTCAAGGACATCGTCGCCAATGATCATTTCGCCCCTTTCGGAACATCCCGATCCAACTTTTGTACCCTGAAACCGGCACCTTGGTCAACAGCCATTTTAAAGAGTGTAGCGAGGGGTGATAATTGCGGATTACAAGATCTGGATACGAATCGGCAACTTTGGCGCGCCCTTAGGAGTCTTAACAGGCCACTGCATGTGTACCTCCTCTCAAAAACCGTTGCCAACACAAGGTTGGAACTTTTCGCAGACGGCTATTTTGGAGAAAGGAACTCTTGGAATTTAGAGTGGGCTAAGGAAGGGCCCTGCTTCAAAATTCATTTCTATTATAGTATACAAACTCTTAAGACTGTTTGCCACTGGCTTTTGGTTTACTAAACCCGACCGCACCCCCACAATTTAACCGGTTGTGAGCTTACCAAGCCAACCCCACGGAGTAAAGCGAACTTGTCCGGGCACGACTCACACCTTGCATCGGATGCGCAGTTTGGTAAAATGAAACCTCATTAAAGCGGGATGAACCTCACCTGGGAAAGGTCTCTTTTCTTTTCCGGACTTTTTCTTTAACTATCTACTTCCGGGCATGGGGCAAAGATGCTCCTTATGGGAACTGCCCCCTGATCCAGGATCACAACCAGACAAATTTGGAGAACAAAATGAAAAACGCTAGTGAATTCACACTCTACAGTGGAGGTCTCCGGGGTTCGGAGGTCGAGTTCGGCACCCAGGCTGAAAAGTGGGGTGTTAAAGAAGTGACCTTTTCCTATGACGGACATAAGCCCTCCCGGGACCGGGGGCTCGTTGTCCTGGGGGCGGAGGAACTCAGCAGGGGCGATGTCAGCATGGAGATTGTCTGCATGCGCATGAACCGGACCTATGCCAACACCGAAACCATTAAAAAAGTCATGCAGATGATTTTCCACATGGTGATCAGCGGATTTCAGGTATTTGTGATAGGCTTCATTCAGCCAAACGACACCGTCAAAGGGGGAACCGGGTGGACGGTGGAACTGGCCAAACTTTTCAATCGTCCCTTAAGCGTATTCGATCAGAGCCGCAATGGCTGGTTTAGCTGGCAAGACAACTCGTGGGTGGAGAGTCTGCCGGTAATCGAGCATAAAACTTTCGTGGGAACGGGGACGAGAAATCTCAGTGAAGAAGGAAAAGTTGCGATACAGGACCTTTTTAAACGCTCCTTTCTATCCTGAGCGGGAAAAAGAGCAAAGCCACTCTACTCTATACAACGCAGTCTCACAGCAGAGGGGGGAAACAGACGTTTTCCCCCTTCTCCTGGTTGGTAGAATGAGTTACTATCGGTCCTGTCCCGCAGATTCCGCGGGGCGGCATAAACACACGCGTGATTTTGTTATAAAATGAGCGTTGCTACCGGCGGCAAGGGAAAAACCCTCGGGATCGCCTTCCCCTACGTCGAGAATAAGTTGGGTAAGCTTTACAACTTCATAGTGGCGAAAGTCGATATAGAAGGGACACCCTCCAACCTCGCCAAGAAGTATATCGTGCTCTCCAACAAGGAATTCGCCTTTTTCAGAGCACATCGGCGTGCTGCCCCTCGCAGCATCCGCCCGATTGGTAGAAAAGAATTTGCTTACCCTCTTTCAGCAACCTCTCTATCGCCTCCAGGGCAACAGGCGTTGCAACGACGGGCGGTTCTGCCACAGAGATATCCATTTGCGGTCCCCGGTTAAAAGAAACCCAGCGGGTTGGGATTATAGCTTACCAGCAGATTTTTTGTCTGGGTGTAATGATCGAGCATCATCTGATGGTTTTCTCTTCCAACCCCCGATATTTTATAGCCGCCAAAAGCCGCGCCGGCGGGATAGAGGTGGTAGCAATTCGTCCACACCCGCCCGGCCTTGATCGCTCTTCCCATACGATAAGCGCGGCTTCCATCCCTTGTCCACACTCCGGCTCCAAGGCCATACAGAGTATCATTTGCGATACTAAGCGCCTCCGCTTCATCCTTAAAGGTCGTAACCGCCAGAACGGGTCCGAATATTTCTTCCTGGAAGACCGTGTCCTTGCGGGTAGCGTGCGCAGACGGCAAAAATATCTCTTCCGTAACGATGGGATGAAAAATTTGCTGTTCTAT
>JBMFHI010000065.1:0-22900 GCA_049976905.1 Syntrophobacteraceae bacterium
AGTACCCCCCCAATGCAATCCCACTTTGCTTCCAATCAACCATTGCCCCCTTGCAGTGTTGCCGGAATCCGGAAAGCGCCGCGTCTGCTCCCTCTAGCATTCCTAGCCGGAAAGCCTTGGAAACCTTCGGCTCCTGGCTAGCCATGGATATTCTGAGCATCTGCAAGCCCAATCCCCGATTCATGAGGATCGACTATATCTCCGTTTAAGATCTCGGTACTGACATTCAAAACGACCCTTTCTCCGGCTGAAACGCCCTTTCCAAGCTCCACCACATTTCCATTGTCGCGTGCGATTGTTACGCTGCGAAAGGTCACGCGGTTGTCGGGACCAACGACGCAGACCTGAGGACCGCTCGAGCGAAAAACCAAGGCGGCCGCGGGCACGACCACGGGGCCTTTGGAGGGGACGTTGAACCTTACGTTTGTAAAGAGTCCGGGCACAAGCATATTGTCACGATTGGGCAAATCGATTTCGACTCTGAGTGTACGAGCGTGATTGTTTAGGGCGTCGGCGGTGCGGGTCACCTTTCCGGTAAAAACCCGATTAGGGATGTCGTTAACCGTAATGTAAGCCGTGGAACCATCTCCGGTCGCATCGGCCGCCCATTGGGGCACAAAGGTGAAAACGCGGATGGGATTGTCCCTTGCCATGCGGTAGAGCGGCTTCGTATGGTGGCTGCCCGCCGTCACCAGGTCGCCGATATCTATATTGCGCTCGGTGATAACGCCCGTATAAGGCGCTTCGACCTTTTTGTAATAGACGAAGGCCATAAGGTTGTCGACAAGGGCCTGATCGAGTCCAACCTGGGCTTTGGCCTGGGCCAATCTGGCCAAGGCGGAATTGCAGTCCGCTTTTTTTTCATCGCACTCCTGAGCGGAAACAACCCCCTTTGGCGAATTTTTCCACCGTTCATAGGTGGTTTGGGCAAAATCGGCCTCCGCCTTGCGCACAAGTTCCAGCGCCAGGGCGGCTTTTACCTTGGCCTTGGCGGCCGCCAGTTTGGCGTCCAGATCAGGAGTCTGTATGGTCGCAAGAACCTGCCCCTTCTTTACATGGTCACCGATATCGTTGTACCACTCCCCCACATAGCCGTCTACCCGCGCATAGATCGAACTCTGAAACCATGCGGCAGTTTCTCCGGGTAAAATAAGCGGTATAGAGGGAGGCGTACTTTTAACCCTTACCACATTTACCACCGGAGGAGCGGAGGCCTTTGGAGATGTGTCATGGGCCACCTTGGCCTCATGAAGCGATTTGCCATGATGAAACCCATAGAAGCCGACAATAAGCAGGGCGAAGAATATGCCCGAAAAAATCGTGAGTTTTCGTCCCATCTTGGGCTTTGAGTTCCCATGGGTTGAAGTTTCACGCTTAAACGAATCCTCTGTGTGCATAAAAGTAGCCTCTTTTGGATTGATTTACTTATTCGCTGGACATTTGCTCACGGGTGGAAGCAGCCGAATTGCGGCGCAAAAAATAATACATAGTAGGGACGAAAACAAGGGTTGCAAAAGTAGCAAACAGCAGCCCTCCAATAACGGCTCGGGCAAGGGGAGCGTTTTGTTCTCCACCTTCACCCAGTCCCAGAGACATGGGAATCATGCCAAGAATCATGGCGCTTGCGGTCATTATGACCGGGCGCAAACGCGTATAGCCCGCCGCTTCGGCCGCCGCCCTGGGACCATCCCCGGCCGCCATGCGCTGATTGGCGAAGGTCACCACTAGAATGCTGTTGGCGGTAGTTAGCCCTATGCACATCAAGGTTCCCATGAGAGCCGGAACACTGAGATGAGTCCTGGTCAGGTAGAGCATCCACATGACTCCGCTAAGAGAAAACGGAACAGCCATCAACACGATCATCGGATCGAGCCAGCTTTGGAAATTCATTACCAAAAACAGGTAAACCAGTACGATGGCAAGGGCTATGCCCCCAAACAGTCCATCGTAGCATTCGCGCATCGTCTTGGCCTGCCCGCTCATGACGACCGATATATCCTTGGAAGCCGGAGGGGGATTGTCCGCGATGATCTTGTCGATGCCCGTGGTCACATCGCTGAGGCTGCGTCCTTGCACGCTGGCATTGACATCGTAGACCGGCTGTATGTTGTATTGCGACAGCACCAGAGGGACCGCGCCGCGGCCGAATTTGGCAACGTTTGTCAATAGCTGGTTTGACTCCTTTCCTGGCGAGAAAGTTACGGGCATGGTCCGCAGCACCTTGCTTGAATTGATGAGGTAGGTGGGCATTTGGACCACGAGGGGGTAACTTACGCCGTTTCGCGGATCGATCCAGAAGTTGGGCACGGTCTGTGCGCTGGAATTGGTGTAGACTAAAACGTTGCTGGCGATGCCATACTGACTGATCCCAAATTCGGTTGCCAGCATGCGGTTTATGTCAACATCGATAGCAGGTGAGTTGGGGACCTGGAAAACGTGGGAATCAACGACACCGGGGACCCATGCAAGTTTTTTGGCAAGTTTTGCGGCCTGCTCATAGTCGGCTTTGTCGTCGGGGCCTGTGACACGGATGTCGATTGGAGCCGGCTGACCGAAGTTTAGCACCTGATCGACTATGTCGGCAGGTTGAAAGAAAAATTGTAGTCCGGCAAACTTCTCGGGCAACTTACGGCGCAATGTCGCCATAAGTTCATCGGTGGGCGTATGTTTTTTCTTTAAGGACACAAGAATTTCACCGTCCATGGGGCCTACCGTGGCCGAATCGCTCAAGGCCACATTGATGCCGCTGTAGGGCAGCCCGATATTATCTAAAATGACGTCGATCTGTTTGTTTCCAACGATCTGGCGAATTGCGGCCTCAACCCTTGCAAACTCTACCTGTGTCTGCTCGATTCGCGTTCCAGGCGGACACCTTACATGCAAGCGCATCTGGCCCGCATCGACCTGGGGGAAAAAATCCCGTCCCAACTGCGGAAACAGCAGCAGGGAAACAACCATGAGGATAACGAAATACGAGGCGGTAGTCCCGGGTCGCGCCAGGGTCCATTTGAGGCTTTGACGATAGGTCTCGCGAAATTTTTCGAAGCCCTGCTCGAAGTTTTGATGGAATCGGCTGAAAAAGTTTTGCCTGTGGTCTTCCGATTCTAAGTCGGCACCGCTCTCCGCGGACATTTGGTGGCCCTCAACCGACGAGCGCATGAGGTACTTGAAAAGCACGGGCACAAGCGTGCGCGACAACATCATGCTGGCTAAAAGCGACAGGCACACCGATAAGGCCAGAGGTGAAAAGAGATATTTTGGCGTGCCCTTTAGCAGGAAGATCGGTACAAACACAATGCAGATGCAAAGAGTCGACAGGAAAGTGGCGAGCAAAACTTCAGTGACCCCGCCAATAATTGCCGTTTCAAGCGGTCCCTGAAAACCCACATGACGTTCGATATTTTCCAGAACGACAGTTGCATCGTCCACCAAAATACCCACGGCAAGGGAAAAACCTCCAAGCGTCATGGTATTAAGAGTTTGTCCATCGAGATATAAGACGAGAACGGCCGTTATGATGGATAGCGGAATGGAAATCATGACTATCAGAGTCAACCGCCAGTTGCCAAGAAACAGCAGAATCATCATCGCAGTCAGAAACGCCGCTATGACTCCTTCTCTTAAGACGCCGACGAGAGCCCCTTTAACAAAAACCGACTGATCGAAAAGCGAATTGATGATAACGCCCTTTGGCAGCGCTTTTTCTATATCCGGAAGAGCTTTGCGAATCCCGTCAATAACCGAGAGGGTCGATACGCCGCCGGTCTTTCGAACCGTTATGAGAGCTCCGGGCGTTCCGTTTACCGAAACCGAGTTGGTCTGAACCTGATAGCCGTCATGGACATGGGCCACATCGCGCACGAAGACCGTTTTACCGTTCAAATCCTTGATCGGAAATGAGTTGATCGTCTTGATCAGATTCGGGCTGCTATTCATTTCGAGCAGGTAGTCTTTGAAACCGATCTTTACGTCTCCAGCGGGCAGGATTACGTTTTGATGCGCGAGTACCTGACTTACGTCCGTTGGCGAAAGTCCGCGCGATTCGAGCGCCTGCTGATTGAGATCGACCATGATCTCGCGGGGTTTTCCGCCGTAAGGGTAGGGCACCTCCGCGCCGTGAACGACGGCCAGGTCGGGGCGGATGATATTTTGTCCTATATCGTTTAGCTTGGTGTCGGTCAGGCTCTTGCTCGAAAGACTTAACTGAATGATGGGAACATCGGTTGCCCCGTAGCGCAGAACAAGAGGGGGTGTGATGCTTGGCGGCATATACTTTAGAACCACCAAAGCGCTGCTTGCCAACTGTGCGACCGCGCGGGTTACATCGGCGCCTTCGTGCAAAAAGACCTTCTCGACCCCCACTCCCTCGTAGCTTGTGGCCTCTATGCGCGATATATCATCTACCAGCGCGGGCATCTGCCGTTCATGAAGCGTAAGTATTCGGTTTTGAATATCGGTTGCGTCCATGCCCGCATAGGTCCAAACCACGGCTACAACCGGGATGTCTATGTCGGGAAATATATCCACGGGCATGCGCATGGCCGCGCCTATGCCCAGGATGCAAATCAGGATCAGTACCGCGACTATAGTGTAAGGCCGTTTTAAGACACCGCTTACAAGTGACATCGCCTCTCCAATGATAAAATATAAATCATAAATACAGCCATAAAAACATCCGCTTTACCCCTTTGGGGAATGGTACCTGCCCCGTGAATCAAAGGAGCACTACGCACGGTGCGCTCCCAATCTCACGGAACGGCGCTAAGCCCTGGCTGAATGCAAATATGTGTGCACCTGAATTGTTTATCCAAACCGGTTTATGGAAAAAGACCCGCTCGCCTCATGACCACCCGATACCGGGCCAGTCAAGGCAATGCAGAAAGCTGGCGGCTCAGTGAGCCGACGGAAGATGTAGAACTGATTCATACGGAATAAGACCTCCTGGTAAATTAGAGTCCTTCTCCCTATTCGTCGCGCAGATCTTATATCTCAGGACCCTTGAGGTCAAGGCAGATAATAATTCTGGCAGCTAAGAGCCCAATATCACAAGCTATTATAATAGCGATCACCATTGAATGCTCTGATCGCGATTTAGCACGTCTTCAAAGGCGGCCAAGATAGCGGGCCGTGGTTGGCGTATGGGCGGAAAGCACTGGTATTTTTCCCAGCCGCCGCCAAGTGCCCTGTAGAGAGCGATAAACTGTTCGGCCGCCACTTGTGTTGCCGAAACATACTGTTCTTCAAGGGTATATTGCTGCCGCTCGGCGTCGATAACGTTTAGAGCGTCTATCAGCCCGCGGTTATAGCGCTGAGAGGCAAGCCTGACCGAAGCGCGACTGGCAACCAGCGCGGTTTCAAGGTTAAGCAGTTGATCCTGCTCGGCGTTATAGGTGGAAACGGCCGTATCGACTTGCATAACGGCGTTAAGTACGGTTTGCTTGTAATTTGCCAAAAGCTCGCGGGTACGATAATCGGCAATTTCGACCAGGGCGTCCAGGGTTCCAAAATCGAGTACCGGAGCGCTTATCGAGGGCCCCAGCGACCAGATCGAAGTTGTAAGGTTGGGACTTATGCCAAAGCCCTGGTTTTGATAACCGGCGGCGCCGGTCATGACCAACTGGGGAAACAGCTCCGCGGTTGCAACTCCTATGCGTGCGGTTGCTGCCCCCAGCTCGTTTTCGGCCTGTCTTATATCGGGGCGGCGGCGCAAAAGATTAAGGGGTATTCCCACATCGATTTTAGTGGGCAGAGCTGGAATCATGCCGGGAACTTTAAGTTCCACGGCCAGATTTTCGGGATATTCCCCAAGCAAAACGGCGATCACGTAGTTAGCCGCCTGGATTTGTGAAACCAGGGGCATTTTCTGGGCCTGAAGGCTTGCCAGTTCGCGTTTGGCAAGCGCTACGTCCAACTCGTTTGTAATGCCGAGTTGATAGCGGGTGTTGGTGAAATTGTAGTAATCCCGGGCAACTTTGATGTTGTTTTCCAAAACCGCCAATTTGGTTTGCAGGGCGCGCATGTCGACATAGGAGCGGGCAACGTCGGCGATTACGGAAATGAGCACCGCATTGCGAGCATCAAGGGCGGCTTTTGTGTCGTATTTGGCGGCTTGATAGGCTCGCCTGTATTTGCCGAAGATATCGAGTTCCCATCCCGCGTCAAAACCGTAGCCGAAAGTAACTTCCTTTAGCCCCTGGGTGTCGATGCCCGAGCGAAGGGGTTCGGAGATGCGGCCTGTGGTAGTGTCGCTGCCGGTGCCGCCGCCCCCGCCGGCGCTAAATTCGGAGGCGGGCAGAGCTTGCCCCAGGACCACGCATTCGGCCTCTCTGGCTTCCTGCATGCGGTCGAGCGCCATTTCGATAGTGAGATTGCTGTGCACGGCCCTGTCGATCAGCGAATCGAGCTCTTTATCTTCCAGCCCCTGCCACCAGGCGCCAGGGTCGATAACAGGTTTGTTGCCAACAGGTTTTACCGTTTTTTGACCTCCGGAAGTCGCCAGGTATTTATGGGGCATCTTGGTCGCCGGCGGATGGAAATCGGGGCCAACCATACAGGCGCTCAGGCAAAAACAAACGGCCGCTCCAAGCAACACTTTAGGGCCGGAAAACCTTAGGAACCTACGACAGCTAATGCAGGATATTTTGAACATCTTTAAGCTCAGTCCTCGATTCATGCGGATCGACCCTATCGCCGTTTGAAATCTCGCCGCTGATATTCAATGCAACCCTTTCGCCGGCTGAAACGCCCGCTCCTAGCTCGACAACATTGCCATTGTCGCGCGCGATTGTCACGTTGCGAAAGGTCACCCGGTTGTCAGTGCCCACGATGCAGACCTGCGGGCCTTTTGAGCCATACACCAAGGCAGCCGGGGGCACTATCACGGGGCCTTTGGAAGGAAGCTCAAACTTTACGTTTGCATAGAGTCCGGGCACGAGCAAGCGCCGGTGATTGGGGACATCGACTTCGACTCTGAGTGTGCGCGCCTGCTGGTTTAGGGCATTGGCGGTGCGGGTCACTTTGCCGGTAAATACCTGATGGGGAATGTCGTTAACGGTAACATAGGCCTTGGAACCATCGAAGATATCATCTGCTACCCTTTGGGGCACAAAGATGAAAACGCGGATAGGATTGTCCTTTGCCATGCGGTAGAGCGGTTTCGTATGGTGGCTGCCGGCGGAGACCAGATCGCCTATATTTATATTACGCTCGGTAATCACGCCCGTAAAAGGCGCCTCGACCTTCTTGTAATAAGTGAAGGCCATAAGGTTGTCGACAAGGGCCTGATCGAGGCCGATCTGGGCCTTGGCCTGCGCCAGCCTGGCGGCTGCGGAATTGTAACCCGCTTTTTTTTCATCGCGCTCCTGGGCAGAAACAATCCCTTTTGGCGAACTTTTCCACCGCTCGTAGGTGGTTTTTGCAAAATCGGCCTGCGCCTGGCGCACGATTTCCAGCGCCATGGCGGCTTTTACCTTGGCTTTCGCCGCGGCCAGTCTGGCGTCCAGATCAGGAGTCTGTATGGTCGCAAGAACCTGCCCCTTCTTTACATGGTCTCCAATATCGTTGTACCACACCCCCACATAGCCGTCTACCCGCGCGTAGATCGAACTCAGAAACCATGCGGCTGTTTCCCCGGGTAAAGTGAGCGATGTCCACGCAGGGGCCTTCTGAACCCTTATCACGTCTACTGCCAGAGGAGCGGATGCTTCCTTGAAAGTCGCATGGGCCAAGGCAGCATCGTAAGTCGATTTCCTGTGATGAACAACAAGGAAACCGGCAATGAGCAGAGCCAAAAATATGGTTGCAAATATCTTTATTTTTCGTTCGATATCGGGCTTTGAGTTCCCATCGCCTGCAGTTATGCAGTTAGACGAATCCCCTGTATTCATAAAAGTAACCTCTTCTAAATTGGTTTACTTATTCGCTAAGGATTTGCTTGCCCGTCGAGAAAACCGGCTCACGGCGTAGCAGATAATACATGGTGGGAACAAAAACAAGGGTTGCGAAGGTAGCAAATACCAGTCCTCCAATAACGGCGCGGGCAAGCGGGGCGTTTTGCTCGCCGCCTTCACCAAGACTTAACGCCATTGGAAGCATCCCCAGGATCATAGCGCCGGCGGTCATCAATACGGGGCGCAAACGCGTAAACCCCGCGGCCGAGGCTGCCTGTCTGGCCCCATCGCCGGCCGCCATGCGCTGATTGGCAAAAGTCACGACCAGAATGCTGTTGGCGGTAGTTAGCCCTATACACATCAAAGTTCCCATGAGAGCCGGAACACTTAGAGGCGTCCTGGTCAAATAGAGCATCCACATAACACCGCCAAGAGAAAAAGGCACAGCCATCAAAACGATCAAGGGATCGAGCCAGCTTTGAAAATTCATGACCAAAAACAGGTAAACGAGCACTATGGCAAGGGCCATACCCCCGAAAAGCCCGTTGTAGCTCTCCCGCATCGTCTTGGCCTGTCCGCTCAAGACTACCGAAATGTCTTTGGACGCCGGGGGGCGATGGGCTGCGATCACTTTTTCGATGCCTTTCGTTACCGCGCTCAGGGTCACTCCCTGCACGTTGGCATTGACATCGTAGACCGGCTGGATGTTGTATTGAGACAACACCAGCGGCATAGTCCGGCGCTGAAATTTCGCGATATTTGTCAAAAGCTGATCGGGCTCATTTCCTTGCGCAGCGGTAACGGGCATCCTGCGCAGGTAATTACTCGAGTTTATGCGGTAGGTCGGCATCTGGACTACAAGCGGGTAACTGACGCCGTTATGCGGGTCGACCCAGAAGTTGGGCACGGTTTGAGCGCTGGAATTGGTGTAGACTAAAACATTTCTGGCCACGCTTGACTGATTTATCCCAAATTCGGTTGCGAGCGTGCGGTTTATGTCTATCCCCAGGGCTGGAGAGTCTGGGACCTGGAAAACATGGGAATCAACGACCCCGGGCACGGCTTTGAGAGCTCGTGCAAGTCTTGAGGCCAGCTCATAGTCGGCTTTGTCGTCGGGGCCTGAAACGCGGATGTCGATTGGCGCGGGCTGACCGAAGTTTAACACCTGATCGACTATGTCGGCAGGCTGAAAGAAAAATTGCCGTCCGGCAAAGCGCCGGGGCAACTCCTGCCGCAATGTAGCCATAAGTTCATTGGTCGGCGAATGTTTTTTCTTCAGGGACACAAGAATTTCACCGTCCATGGGGCCTACCGTGGCTGAATCGCTCAAGGCGATGTTGATGCCGCTGTAGGGCAGTCCGATATTGTCTAAAATGACCTCGATCTGTTGGTTTCCAACGATCTGGCGAATAGCTTCCTCAACGCGTGCGAAATCTGCCTGTGTCTGCTCGATTCTGGTTCCAGGCGGGCACCTGACATGCAAGCGCATCTGGCCCGCATCGACCTGGGGGAAAAAATCCCGCCCCAACTGCGGAAACAGGCACAGGGCAAAGACCATGAGAACGACAAAATAGATGATGGTGGTTCTGGGCTGTGACAGGGTCCATTCAAGGCCCTGGCGATAGGTTTCGCGAAATTTTTCAAAGCCTGCATCAAACTTTTGATGGAAGCGAGTGAAGAAGTTTTGCCTCTGGTCTTCCAATTCGGCACTGCCGGGAAGGAGATTGGAACCAGTATTTTTTTCAACGGCTGAGCGCATAAGGTACTTGAAAAGTACCGGCACGAGGGTAAAGGAAAGTCCCAGGCTGGCTATAAGGGATACGCAAACCGAAAGCGAAAGAGGGGAAAAGAGGTATTTTGCCGTTCCCTGGAGCAGGAAAACAGGCACAAAGACAATACAGATACAAAGAGTCGACAGGAATGTTGGAACGCCCACTTCCCCCGCGCCGCCGATGATCGCCGTTTCAAGGGGCCCGCCCGTATGCAGGTGACGTTCGATGTTTTCTATGACCACCGTGCCGTTGTCTACCAAAATACCCACGGCAAGCGAAAAGCCTCCAAGCGTCATGGTGTTTAGCGTCTGCCCATCGATATACATCACAAGGACCGCGGTTATGATGGAAAGCGGAATGGAAGCCATAACGATCAGGGTCAAACGCCAGTTGCCAAGAAAAATCAGTATCATCATGCCGGCAAGAAAGGCCGCCATTGCGCCTTCTCTTATGACGCCGTCGAGTGCTGCCTTTACGAAAACGGACTGATCAAAGAGCGCCTTTACGGTAACGCCTTTTGGCAGGGCTTTAAGTATCTGCGGCAGGGCCTTGCGTAGCCCGTTGATAACGGCCAGAGTGGATACGCCGCCTGTCTTTCGAACCGTTATGAGAGCCCCGGGCGTTCCGTTTACCGAAACCGAGTTGGTCTGCACCTGATAGCCGTCATGAACATGGGCAACATCGCGCAGAAACACCGTCCTTCCACCTATCTGCTTGACGGGAAATGCGTTGATTGTCTTAATGAGATCCGGGCTGCTGTTCATGGAGAGCAGGTAGTCCTTGGAACCGATCTTTACGTCCCCGGCGGGCAGGATCACGTTCTGGTGGGCCAGGGCCTTGCTTATGTCCGATGGTGAAAGTCCGCGCGATTCGAGCGCCTGCTGATCGAGATCGACCATGATCTCGCGGGGTTTCCCGCCGTAGGGGTAGGGTACTTCCGCGCCATGCACGACGGCCAGGTCGGGTCGGATGATATTTTGGCCTATATCGTTTAGTTTGGTGTCGGTAAGGATCTTGCTCGAAAGGCTCAACTGGATGATGGGAACATCGGTTGCCCCGTAGCGCAAAACCAGAGGGGGCGTTATGCTTGGCGGCATATACTTTAGAACCACCAAAGCGCTGCTTGCCAGCTGTGCGACCGCGCGGGTTACGTCGGCTCCTTCGTGCAAAAAGACCTTTTCGACGCCCACTCCCTCGTAGCTTGTGGCCTCTATGCGCGATATATCATCTACCAGCGCGGGCATCTGCCGCTCATGAAGCGTAAGGATTCGGTTTTGAATATCGGTTGCGTCCATGCCCGCATAGGTCCAAACCACGGCTACAACCGGGATGTCTATGTCGGGGAATATATCCACGGGCGTGCGCATGGCCGCGCCTATGCCCAGGATGCAAATCAGGATCAGTACCGCGACTACGGTATAGGGCCGCTTTAATACACCCCTTACAATCGACATGGGGTCTCCATTGGAAAAATGTGAAAAAACGATACAATAATGCGCATCAGTCGTTTGCGGCCAAATCTTAGTTCTTGGGCCAACAACAGTCAAGTGCGATAAATTGCTACTGTAACTATTTGTTATTAAAGCATGTTGTATTCCCCCCCCGGGGGGATGCTCCATTTTTCTGTACAGATCCCGGATAATTTAACATAATTGTGATTCGCTTTGCCGGATGCGAATTACATTTACTGTATAAGATCGAAGCAGGAGAAAGCAAATCATGCGACAGTACAAGGTAATCGATATATTTACCAACGAGCAGGCATGGTGGCAGGGAAGGCCTCTTACCGACGCGATCATCGAACGGGTGCGAGACATGAAGATCGCCGCCAGAACCATTATCGTAAAGGGTTCGCAGGGCTCCTATGAAACCGGCGAAGTCGCAGGCATTGAAAAGATCGAACCGGTTACCTACAACATGCCCGTACGCATCACCATAGTGATCCCCGCGGCCGAGCTTGCCCGTGTAAGCTCGGCCATCGACGAAATGGTCGACGACGGCCTCATAGGCGTGCACACTATTGATCTCATCACCCATAAGACCCGCGGAGTTCTTCTTCCCCGGCATATAAGGGTGCGCGACATTATGACCCGCGCGCCCCAAAAGGTTGGCATCTCGACTCCTCTTGACGAAGTGGCGCGGTTGTTTCTTGCTTCCTCTTACACGGGGCTGCCGGTGGTGGACGAACAGGACCGCCCCCTTGGCGTGATTGCCCAAAGCGATTTGATCTATAAGGCGGATATGCCCCTTCGTATCGGTCTTCTCGCCAGGTCCGACCAGGAGAAAACGGCTTGCGTGCTAAAGGGGCTTGCCTCCAGGCAGGCCGGCGAAATAATGACCAGACCCGCTGTTACCGTGGGGCAGGACAAGCTGGTTGCAGACGCGGTAAAGCTCATGGTCGAGAAAAAAGTAAAGCGTCTGCCCGTAGTCGACGATGCGGGAAAACTCGTTGGAAACATCTCGCGCCTGGATATCTTCAGCACCGTGATAAAAGAGTGCAGGGTCCGAAGCGGCGGCAACGGCCGCCCAATTCCGGTTGAACATGTTCACACCGCCTCCGACATTATGTCCCACAAGGCTTCTACGGTTTTGCCCGACACCGCCGTTGAGGAAGTGATGAATCTTATTGGCTGCAACGACATTCAGCGCGTCTGCGTAGTTGACCGGGACGGCCGCTTCCTGGGCCTCATCTCCGATGTGGACCTCTTTAGCGCCTTTTCCGGCATACCCGGAATCTGGGATTACGCCACGAGGGGGTCTTTGTCTCAGCCGGGGGGGCAGGACAAGGTCCTTCAAAAGCATTTGAGATCCAAAACGGCCTCCCAGATCATGAACACCGACATCGTCACGGTAAAGGAAGATGAACCGATAGACGAGGTGATGCGCATCATGCTCGAGCGGGCCATCAAGCGGCTGCCGGTGCTCGATGGGGAAGGCAAATTCAAAGGGATTATCAGCCGCGACTCCCTGCTTCGAGAGATTTTTTGACAGAGACGATGCTAAAAGTTTACGAGATAAAAGGAAGCGGCCCGCCGCCGGACGCCCCCCCGCAGGGTCTTGAGGGCATTTGGCCCGAGCCGCCCTTCTACTATCTATTCTACAGAAAAGACCCCTGCGGACTCCTTTCTCAATGGCTCGGGTCTCATACGGGCTGGAGCCTTACCGGACACTATGAGCTGCCGTATGAAAAATGGCAGGACATTCCAGCCCGTGAAATTAGCCTTGGGCTTTTTGATATCCTTATTGCAAAGGATTTACCCGGCAGGCCGGGCAGGATAAAAATCCTGATGGATCCCGGGGTCGTTTTCGGCTCCGGCCTTCATCCAACCACTCAGGGTTGTCTGCTTGCAATATCGCAGATTTTTAGAACCGATCCCGTTAAAACGGCCCTCGATTTCGGTACGGGCACCGGGATACTTGCAATCGCCTGCGCGCTGGCTGGAGCGCGGTTGGTTGCGGCTGTCGACCGAAACCCCATGGCGGTTCGAAATGCGGCTAAAAACGCGACGGTAAACGGGGTCTCGGAGCGTGTGGTCCTCGCGCAGGCCCAAGAGCTGGGCTGTCTTAACCTCTGCCCGGATTTTTTGGTAATAAATGTGGAATGGCCCATTCTTGAAAAAATTCTTGCAACCGGGCAGTGGAGAAATGCAAAGAGGGCCGTTTTGGCGGGCTTTCTTCCAAGCAAGCTCGAAGAGGTGAAAAAATTTGCCCTGCCCGGCTTCGAAGTGAGGCAAGTCTTGGAGGTGCAAGGCTGGCCCACGGTTATATTGTCGAAGACCTTGGCCCTGTGAGGGCGCACCGGTTGCCTGGAAATGATTCCCGGAATTTGCAATTTGCCCGTCATGCCGAGGGGCTTTGAGCCCGATTGCTTCTTGGGGCCGCTTTTGCCCCAGCGCCCTCAAAGACTATCTGAAGAACCTCCTGGAGGGAACGAACGCCAATGCTTCGCGAATCCATCTCATGCGAAAGCCTCTCGGAGTTGCTTGCGGGCATGAGCCAGGCGCTAAACCCGAGTTTTGAGGCTTCCGCGGCCCGCAGCGCACTGTGGCCAACGCCTCTTACTTCCCCCGCAAGCCCTACTTCGCCCCAAACGACCAGATCCTGGGGCAGAGGCTTATCGAGGTAGCTGCTAATAAGGGCTACGGTCAGCGCGAGATCGGCTGCCGGCTCAACCAGCCGAACCCCGCCCGCAACGTTTACAAAAACATCCTGCTGGGCAAAATTAAAACCAAGCTTTTTTTCCAGCACCGCAAGCAACAAAGACAATCGGTTTGTATCGACTCCCATGCTGGTCCTGCGCGGTTGGGTCCAGCCGGTGGCGCTAACAAGCGCTTGAACTTCGACCAATAGGGGGCGCGTACCCTCAACCGAACAGGCCACAACCGAACCCGAGACTCCCTTGGGCCGCTCGGCCAAAAGAACGCCGGAGGGATTGGGGACTTCCTCCAGGCCGCTTTCCTTCATTTCGAAAACCCCCACCTCATTTGTCGAGCCGTAGCGGTTTTTTACCGCGCGAAGCAGCCGGAAGGTGTGCGTTCTGTCGCCTTCAAGATAGAGTACGGTGTCTACGAGGTGTTCCAGCGTGCGAGGGCCCGCGATCGCGCCCTCCTTTGTGACGTGGCCGACTATGAAAATTCCTATTCCGGCTTCCTTGCCCGCCCGCATGAGCCTTTGGGCGCATTCGCGCACCTGGCTGATCGATCCCGGCGCCACATCCAGAAGCCTCGTATACATTGTCTGTATCGAATCGACGGCGACAACCAGGGGAGGTTTTTTTTGCATCTCATCCAGGACGGCTTCCAGGCAGGTTTCCGAAAATATGAAAAGCGAAGGCGAACAAATGCCCAGCCTTTGAGCTCGAGATTTTAACTGCTGGGCGCTCTCCTCCGCAGAAACATAGAGTACGTCTCCCTCCGCGGTCATCTTCGAGAGGGCCTGGAGAAGAAGCGTGGATTTGCCGATCCCCGGATCTCCGGCCAGAAGCACCAGGGAGCCCTTTGTAAGCCCCCCTCCAAGCACCCTGTCCCATTCTCCCATTCCCGTGCGGTAGCGCGGGTCTGCGTCGGAGTCAATTTCATCGAGGCTTAAAGGACGAGCCGATGACATTTTTGCAAGCCTTGATGCAGTTTTTCCCGATCCCGGAGCGGAAAGCTCTTCGCAGAAGCTGTCCCAGTTCTGGCATTCCGGGCATTTGCCCATCCACTTGGGGCTCGTACAACCGCACTGCTGGCACCTGTAAATAAGCTTTGGCTCTGCCATTTGGCCTTATCTCCATTCCCTGTGGGTCCCCAAGGATAATACCATCGCGCACCGAGAAAAATCCACCTCGGAGCCCAAGATAGTACCGTAAAATTTTTTTAACTTAAGGTCTGTTTGTCTCACGCGAAGCCGCGAAAATTAAACCCGTAAAAAGCGCCGTTTCGAAGTGGTCTTCCAGAGCTAATTCAGGCCTGGAGCCCTCAGATGAATTCGGACACATTTCCTAATTGTGTCTCTTTCATCTCTTTTTTCGCGCCTTCGCGCCTTCGCGTGAACTAAAAGCAACAATAGTAACGGGGGCTCCTTGGCCTGCATCTTGCAACTTCAACCACAGCCTCTGGTTCTGAAGCTAGGAACCCTTCTGGCGAGGTCCATACGTTACGACGTCTGGGATATCAACGGCGTCCGTCTAAGCGATTTTTTCGGGCGAAGCAATCCTTATCTTTCTGATAAAGATTCTTCCTTTCAGTTGATGGGTCCTCTGAAGTGCTATCCATAAACGGTCCTTCGATCACCGTGCGCCACATCTGCGGTTGAGGCGCGCGGTAATTGTCGCGCCATAGACTCTGGGGAAGCGGGGCATGGTAAATGGGAGAGATACAAAGGAAAGACGCATGGCAAGGCGAATCAAGGTCGATATGCGCATAAGGATTGCCAAGGCCGTCTCAGAGTTGCGCTGGGATTGGAGCCGGCAGCCGCCCGAGGAGGCCAATTTAAAAAACATAAGTCATCTGGGCGCCTATTTCGAATACCAGGGGTCCCAGTGCCTTACCCCGGGCGACATTATCCGCCTGGACCTGGATGTAAGCCTGCCGTTTGAAAATAAGGATATGGATTCGGGCGAGCGGCTTCCGATGGACGGGTTGGCCGGGGTCGTGCATATCCGGCACAGTCTGTGCCGGTCCTGTTACGGGGTGGGGGTAGGCTTTCTTGAGCCTTTGGCCATGAAGCTCAACTCGTCTTAGCCTTCCGGAAAGGCCGCGGTATTGATTTGTGAGTGCCCAGGGTTTTCTTCTTTAGATGCAAAAGTCCATTTTCTCATTTTATTAAAAAGCGTTGCCCTGCTTATCCCTAAGTCCCTGGCCGTTTTGTCTCGGCTGCCCTTGTTAAGATCAAGGGCCTGGCTGATAAGGTGGTGCTCAAATTTTAGCATCGCATCGGCTAGATTGGTTTTGGGGGTGTGTAGATTAAGTTTTTTCCCAAGTCCCGAAATTTCCTCTGGAAAATCCGAGAGTCTTATCTCCGCGTTCCTGCAAAATATTACGGCTCTTTCCATCACATTTTCGAGCTCTCGAACATTGCCCGGCCAGTTGTAGTGGCAAAGGGCAGGCAAAACCCATTGGTCGAACTCTCTTACGTCCCTTTTGTGCTTGCGGGAAAATTTTTGCAAAAACTTTTGTACCAGAATCGGGACATCTTCTTTGCGTTCGTTTAGCTTGGGAATTGCAAGACTTACCACGTTGAGCCTGTGGAACAGATCCTCTCTAAAGAGGCCGTTTTTGCAAAGCTCGCGCAGGTCCCTGTTGGTGGCGGCAACAACTCGGGCCGCAGTATACATCGGCCTCGTATCCCCAACCCTTTCATAGCTCTTTTCCTCTATTACCTTTAGCAGTTTGGCCTGCAGGCCCACGGAGGCCGAATTGATATCGTCAAGAAAAACGGTCCCATCCCTTGCCGCTTCGAATCTGCCCTTTTTGTCCCTGTCCGCCCCGGTAAAGGAACCCTTTCTGTGGCCGAACAGCTCGGATTCCAAAAGCCCCTCGGACAAAGCCCCGCAGGAGACCTCCACAAAGGGTTGGCCGTCCTTTTTGGAGCAGTCGTGAATGAACTTGGCTAAAAGCGTTTTGCCTGTCCCACTGTCGCCCGTTATGAGAACGGTTGCTTCGGTTTCGGCTGCGATACGGGCTTTTTGGACCAGCAACTCCATTGCCTTGGATCGGAAATAGACATGGTTTGCACCCGTTTTGTCCAGTTCATGGCGCAGCCCCTTGTTTTCGTCGCGAAGGGCCTTGCGCTCCAGGGCATGGCGAATTGTAAGCGAGAGCCTCTCATTTTCGATCGGCTTGGTGAAATAGTCGTATGCTCCACTTTTTATACATTCGACTGCATCGCTAACGCTGCCGTAGCCGGTAAACAAAATCAGCTCGCTATCGATGCCGTGTTGTTTCATGAGTTTGAGGATCTCCTTGCCGTGCAGCCCCGGAAGATTAATATCGGAGAGAACTATTTCGTAGTCTTGCGACTGAATCAATTCCCAGGCTTCATTGCCATTGGCGGCCAGGTCAACTTTGAAATTCAAGTTCTCCAAAAACATCTTTAAAGAAACAGCAACGACCTTGTCGTCTTCTACGACAAGCAAGCGGCCCGCTCTCAGTGCTATCCCCGACATCTTGGCTCCTGTGCAGACTCCAGGGATCCATTCCAGCCACTCCATGATCCCTTGCTCAAAATAGTTTTGGGATTATCGCCCACCCCCTGGCCATTGCCTCTTTGCCAGAGGAGGCAATTTCAGTGCCACGCCCGGCCCCCAGGGCCAACTTCCCTGACCGTGAATTGAGAAAATGTCGCTTTCTGAAAACCTATGTGATCGCCCGGTCTTAATATTTTGACTCCCTCGGGGAGCCCTTGGGCGGGAAAGACTTGCAACATACCGATTAATTAAGAAAAACCACTTATCTAGAATTTTAGACCGCAAGAGCCGAGTTTGTCAAACAAATTGGACCTGTCTTAACCGGAGATCTGCTGATCAGCACAATCGTTGCCGCGCTTTGCCTTTTCACGGGTACAAACAGGAGGGGCTGCGTCTTTAAATCTATTTATTTAATAAAATTAGTAATTTAAGTGCCATGGCGCGGTGTTTGCTACTAGGAGCGCAGAGGCAGCAATCTGCCGGCATGCGCTCTTGCCGTTCTTGCGCCTTTCCGAATCAGTCCCAGGGGCGCCTGCACTTTTGCAAAGCTCCAGGGACCCTGTTTGTGACGGTTTCAAACAAAACTTTTGCTCCTCGAGGAACTGGTGTCGCGCGACCCCAATTTTACCTGTTTTTTCCCCCCGAAGCCGTGCTCGGAGGGAAGGAGTGGAAAAGAGCGGCTACATCTGCCCTCGTCCTGTTGTGTGGCACTGTTGCTTTTTTCCTTCTCCTACGTGCAACCGGTTTTTTGGGGCACATCCAGGCGCAGGCCTGGGCCTCAAAGTGCCGCCCCGGGTAAATCCTTTGAGAGCCCTGCTCTTGCCCGAGCTCATTTCCTGCGGCGGTTGGCGGCCATGAGGGCCCAGGACGAAGCTGCGCCCCGCGGATAAACCGGCTAGCTTTTATCCTTAAGCCAGTAGAGGGAAAGGAGGTGATGGGACGGCGTAGATATCTTTTCTATTAGCTCTGCCTTGGGGTTTGGAAAGAGTTGGATTGTATACCTTGTAGATTGAAGGAGAGCCGTATGATAAAGAAACTTATGACATTGTTTTTCGGGGCTGCGCTGATCGCCCTTCCAGCGACCGCGCTAATCTGTTCGAGCGCCCACGCCAGCTGCTACGACCCGGAATTTGACGCCGTGGGAAACGACTCGGCAAACATTTTCGTAGACAACGTTCTGGCGCAGATCGTCTCCAACGAGGGCACCCTGGAGCAAAACAGCGACTTTACCACCTACACCTCCGGGGTGCTCTACAACCCCATCATATCCGTTCAGGGCCAAAAGTATCCCGATGCCGTCAAGCCCGGCGTCCCGGGTCTATTGCCTTTTGGCAATCTGCCTCCAGCAGGCGGATACGGCGTGGGGGGCTGTTATGCCTGCGTGGCCGGCTCAACGGCCGTACCCTGCCAGCCGGCGGAGTTTTTCACCGTGGGCGGCACGAACTTCCAGCCCGTTACCGATCCCTGTTTTGCCTTTACTTCCAACGCGCTGGGCGACACTTCCCATTTTCCCTACAACTCTATCTACACTCCGGAAAGAGACGGGGCGATCTATCGGTGGCGGATCGTGCTGCAGAAAAAACCCACCTCTGATATCGACATCAACATAGAAGATTGCGTGTTGACCGAAACCGTCAACTGCACGACGGGCATCTTCACCACCCCCGGGGAGACCGGCTTTTTTAATGTCGGCCCCTACCTGCTTTTCTGGCAACAGACCCTTCCCACCATTACCGCGGTGGCTATCCCGGGCCCCAATGCCTCTCTTGGGTTCTGCCAAATCCAGCAGCTCTATGCGAGAACCCAGCCCGAGAACACCTGCGCCCTGTTTCCGATCTGCGATTTGCCGTTTGTATCCAAGGCGCTCTTTGATGAAGCGATCGTTGTGGCCATGCCTCAGACCACAAACAGCCTGTTTCCGGTCGGCAATTTCGCCCCCGGCTACACCCTTACCGGCGGCGACATGATCGACATCTCGATCGGGATCCCGGAAACCACCAACCCCAATGACTACTACTTCGGTTCCGACAATGTGTTCCTTAAGTACATTGGAATGACCGGCACCGGCGTCTACAGCGCAACCAACTAGGACCTGGAAGCCTTTGAGCGCTCTCTTTGCCCGTGAGGGCGCGCGCGTTATCAACCCCTGCAGCACGGGACTTTTTTAGCCCCGCGCTGCGGCAGGTTTTTGCAAGGGGGGCGGCACGAAGCATACACCATCTTTTCAAGGCTAGCCGCCTCCCCAGCAAGTCCCGTGGTCCCCAAAGGGGGAAAAAGTTTTGGACTCTGCCGCCAAAGGCTCTCCGCACTGGGGCTCCGGAGCGGCAACGCGAGGGGAAAACTGATGAACAACAAAAAGATGCAACTGTCATTTGTGGCGTTTCTGGCCCTGCTCTTTGCCGGTGTCTGTGTTGGCTCGATGCTTGGCGGACACAAGTCACAAGAACCGCTAAAGGGCGGGGCAAAAGACCTCAAGGCCCAAAGGGCACATCAGAGGGCTGCCCACCCGGTTCCCAGCCTGGCGCAGCCCTCCGATTCCAACGATCAGTTGGAACAAATACGGACCGGGGCCATAGACGAGGTGAGGCAGACCAGGCTGCACCCCACAGCAGAGAACCTCAAAAATCTGGTTGCCCTTATTAACACCAACAAAGACACTGCCGTTCTTTCCGAAGCCCTTAACACCCTCGGGGTCCTGGCGCAGCATGGAATCGACAGCGAGCAGACCTGCAAGCTGCTGGCCCAAAAGGCGCTGGATAAGAATTTCCCTTCGCGGGGGGAGGCTCTGCTTGTGGCCTCGATACTGGAAAAGAACAAAGCCCTGCCGGTTGTTGCGGCTTTTATCGACAAAGGGGCAGCCAGTGCTGAAAACCCAGCCATGCTGGGGTGGGCCTCAAGGGCGCTTGGGATGATTGCAACCCCGCAAAGCGTGCCCGTCATAGAAAAGGTAATCTCGCAAACGAGCGATCCGGATGTGCTTGGCGCCTCATTTGCCGCCCTGGGCAAAGCGGCAAGTCCCGAGGCTTTTTCCCTTCTTAAGCAGCGGACCCAAACAAGCGATGGACAGATCCAGGCCTATGGCGCCGCGGCCCTTTCAGAATCCAAAGACCCGCAGACAAGGCAGTGGATCGCACGTTCGATCCAGGACGGCACCCTGGGCAAACAAGCGGTCTCGATGCTTGCCATGATGCCCTCGGCCCCCGATATCTTCCAAAAGGTGCTGGCCGAAGGCGCCCTTAGCCCCACAAAACAACTCGATATTCTCCAACAGATAGCCCCGGGTCTTCAGGCCGGCCCGCACCGCGAAAAACTCGCCCTGGCCCTTGCCCCCCTCGTCTATTCGGGCAACCCGAAGGTCCAAGCCGAAGCGATCACCCTTATCGGCCACTCCGGGGGAAAAAAGGTCGCAGACATTATCAAGCCTTTTTTGTCCTCCAAAAACCCCGAGGTTCGAAAAGACGCCTTCTTTTCCTACATGAAATATACAAACGCGGACAACTACAGGTATCTGTTTGATTTTCTAGACGATCAGAGCCCGGAAACAAGAAGGATGGCGATATTTATGATTGGCAAATTTTACGGGGCCTCCGACAGGGAGGCTCTCGAGCAGGCGGCCCAAAGCGACGATGCCTTCATAAGGGACAAGGCCGGCCAGTATCTTTCCAGCTTGAACTAAAAGGAGCTCTCCCATGTCTGGTTCCAAAAAGATAGGCAAAATGGTGTTGCTAACGCTTGTGGCGGCCTTTATGGCCCTCTGGACGCCCGCCTTGACCGTGTGGGCCCTTCCGGTCTCACCCGGGCAGGTTTCGGGAGGTGGCGACCTGGTCGCGGTTGCAGGCAACAAGGTAGCTATCACCAGGGCCCAACTCGAACTTGCCCTTGCCCGCTACAAGCAAAAGAGCGGCAAGGAGAGTCTTACAAAATCCGAGGTGAGCGGTATTCTAGAAGATCTGATAAGACGCGGGCTGCTTTTGCAAACCCGGGCGGTAGAGGCATACAAAAAGGATCCGGCCGTTATCGCCAAGCTAAAAGACTACGAAGACACTCTGATCGTAGCCCGTTGGGCCGAGGACCAAATCCGCTCACGGGTTCAGGTGTCCCAGCAGGAAGCAAGGAGCTATTATGAGAAAAACCGCCGGCAGTTTCGAACCCCCCCCAGGGTCAAGGCCAGCTACATCTTGCTAAGGACCAGGGACGAGGCCGAGATGGTGCAAAAAAAGCTTAAGCAGGGCCAGGATTTCGCCCAACTTGCCAAACAATACTCCATCGATCTTCCAACGGGGCAGCGAGGCGGGCTGATCGGAACAATATCGGAGAGCAAAAAACCAAGCTCGCTTGGCAAAGTTCTTTTCCTGCTCGCCAAGGATCAAGTAAGCGACATAATCGCGACCCGGGCGGGCTATGCGCTCTTTAAGGCCGACGAGCTCTATGCGCCCGGCTTTAAGCCCTATGATGAGGTCGCAAACGAGATAAGAGACCAGCTGTTTCGCAAAAAAGCCCGGGATTCCTTCAAACAAATCGTTGAAAATCTAGAGAAAAATTCGGGGATAAAAATCTATGGCGACCGTCTGGCAAAGATCGAGCAAAATGAGCTAAAGACCCAGACTACGTCCGAAAAGCAACAAGAAACGGCCCGGGTGGTTTCAAACAAATAGAGCCAAAGCAGCAGGGAGCATGCGCTAAAGTGGCAGGCTCCCTGCTGCCCGGGGCGAAAAAGCGCACCACATGCCCCCTCAGGAAATATGAAGGGAGGCGCTGCCCGCTACAACCACCGGGGTGTCGGCCAGGCTCCTCAGGCGCGCAACCGGAATAAGCACGCTTACCTCACACCCTCCGCCCCTGCGGTTTCTAAGCACTATATCCCCTCCGAAACCCTTGGATATTTTTTTGCATAGCGGCAGACCAAGCCCCGTGCCGTCTTCTTTGGTGGTAAAGAAGGGCTTTGTGACGTCGGCCATGATTGCCTCCGGTATTCCGTGTCCGCTGTCGCGGAAAGCGGCCAGCACCGTTTTGCCGTCAGTTGACTCGCTCACCCGGACCTGCAACTGCCCGCCTTTATCCATTGCATCGTAGCCATTCTTGATAATATCCTGAATCCGTGAGTTTACAAATATGAAACTGTCTCTATTATTAGCATAACTATTTGCAATTACTAATTATTTGTGGTATACATTCGCCTCACAGAAACTCACTTACGAGGTGAACATGAAGCGCATTATTATCGAGCAGTCCGACAAAGAATTCTATACCTCCAACTCTGGACTCGTACTCGTCGGATACTGTATCAATGGTTTGTGCGGACTTCCGGTCAAGGCCAAGAAGAGCTTTCCAGTAGGCCCTGGTGGCATTGGGCTGGACGATATCCTGCGCAGTTATCTCGGACTCCTTGCAATTGGGCAAAGTGATTTTGAGGCGGTCACCAGCCGAAGGGAAGACGAGTATTTCAGGGAAGCCTTGGGAATCTCCAAGGTTCCTTCGACTGAAACTCTGCGACAGCGACTGGACGAGGTTGCACCCGATCTCTTTGCTCTTGCCGATACCTGTTCGGTGGAATTCCTCAAGAAAGCCCG
>JBMFHI010000066.1:0-22308 GCA_049976905.1 Syntrophobacteraceae bacterium
CGGGAGTCGAATTTACCGGCAGACTCAAAGACGCCTATGGTTGCAACCTCTGGCTGAGGACCGCGGGCAGGGTGCTGTGCAGGCTTTCTTCCTTTCGCGCCGGTGCTGTGGAAGAACTCTTCTTTAAGGCTTCGCGCATTCCGTGGGAGCTGTGGTTAAATCCCAGGATACCAATCGATCTCGAAGCCGGGGTGGAATATTCCCGGATAAGCAACGAAGGAAAAGTGGCTGAGGTAATCGCTCAGAGCATAGAAAAGCGCCTGGGCCAAAAGGCGGCCTTTCATCTCCCGCAATCCAGCGAGGCCGCTGATCATAGCGGTGCCGGCCATAAGAAGCTCATTCAAAAAATCCTTGTGCGTCTGGTTGAAAATCACTGTCAGATAAGCCTCGATACTACGGGGCCCCATCTTCATCAGCGAGGCTACCGGTTGGGCCATTCAACCGCGCCAATTCGCGAAACCCTTGCCGCCGCTATTTTGCTCAAGGCGGGCTGGAAGTCCGACTTTCCCCTGGTAGACGGCATGTGCGGTTCGGGCGTCTTTGCGATAGAGGCGGCGCTTATGTCCCGGCGCATTGCTCCCGGAATGGGGCGGGATTTTCTATTTCAACAGTGGCCTTCCTTCCAGGAAAAAAGCTGGGAATATCTACGCCGAAAGGCCACGGAGTCTTCACTAAAAAAAGCCACCCAACCCATCGTTGGAATCGATATCTCTTCGGAGGCCATAGGCCTTTCGAAACAAAATGCCGACAACGCCGGAACCAGTTGCGACATTGACTGGAAAAATAGAGACTTTTTCGATTTTATCCCTGCCAAAGAAGGTCTTGGGAAGGGCCTTGTCGTTTTGAATCCGCCCTACGGGGTGCGCCTTGCCTCGGGTGGCACCGACTTGTACGAAAAAATCGGCGCCCATCTAAGACTCAATTTCAAAGGATGGAAATACGCCGTTTTGGCAAAATCAAGGCTGGAAGCAGCCGCCCTTGGCTCCGGCCGGATGCGCCACTGGAACATCCGGCACGGAGGAATAAACATTACCGTAGCAATCGGTGCGATTTTGTCCTGATTTTATTTTAAAAATAGGCGTCCCTTCCCTGCATGCGGATGGCAGGTCGCTAGAGGAGCGCCGTTTTCCGGTACACCGCCATAACTTCCTCGCAGGTAACCAAGGATTTTAGAAACGGGACTTCCTTTTCGATATTTTGCCTGCCGCTCATTTCCTGGCGGTCAACCAGGGCAAGGGCGCCAAGGATTTCGAAACCCGCTTCACGGCATGCCTCTATCGCCTGGAGCGTTGAAGCCCCGGTGGTAACCACATCGTCTAGAACGACCACGCGGTCTCCGGCCTTGACCTTGCCTTCTATCGCGGCGACGATTCCATGGTCTTTCTGTTTCTTTCTGACGATAAACGATTGGAACGGTTTGCCTTTTACCCATGAAGTGTAGGTTGCCGCGTTTGCAAGCGCGTCGGCCCCAAGGGTGAGGCCGCCGACCCCATCGAGTTCAAGACCGCTTAGCGCCTCGAAAATGAGATTTCCTATAATATATTGGCCTTCCGGATCGAGGGTGACCTTTTTGCAGTTAAAGTAAAAGGAACTCATTCCGCCGTGAGCGAGTTTAAAAGACGGGGGCTCCGAATATTGGAAAGCGTGTTCAATGACAAGCTCCACAAGACGCTTACGCATTTTGTCGATATCCGGTACTTCAAGATTCATAGGTGTTTTCTCCATCTGCGGGGAGTCAGCCGGCAAATAGACGATCAGACGTTTTGCCGGCCTGCCCAATTTTTGCCCTGGTACAGTTCGTTTTGCGCCATATACGTTTTCACGGCGTTAAGATTTTGCTGTTTTTCAAGCGCCCACGCAGGGGCTGCGAGCTCTTCGGGGTGAGGGTCTCCGGTCAGCCTCTGAATAATGAAATGAGAAGGCAGCAGCGCAAGAAATTCCGCGGCCGCGGCCACGTAAACTTCCCGCGTAAGACACGAGTAGGCGCCTGCCTCGTACATCTCATGGAGCGCGGTTCCCTTTATGACATAGAGCAGGTGTATTTTTACAGCCTGAATGTCCTGAAGCGCAAGAAATCTTGCCGTATCGAGCATAGTTTCGACATTTTCACCCGGAAGGCCGAGGATAACGTGAGCGCATACGGAAAGGTCTCTTGCGCGCAACCGCTTTACCGCGTCAACGAAAGTCTGCGCCAGGTGCCCTCTGCGTATGCGTCTAAGAGTTTCGTCATTTGCCGATTGAAGCCCCAGCTCGACCCATACGAGACTGGTCTTGCCGATTTGCCCCAGAAGATCCGCGGTTTCCTCCGCTATGCAGTCCGGACGGGTGCCGATGCTTAGCCCCACAATGTCTCTGTCGGCAAGAGCCTCGCCATATAAAGATTCAAGCTTTGAAAGCGGTGCGTAAGTGTTTGAAAAAGACTGGAAGTAGGCAAGGAATTTTTTGGCCTTATACCTTCTGGAAAGGTTCTCCTTTCCCGCTCTAATCTGTTCGGAAATAGAGGCAAATCGAGCTGCCCCGGTGCCCGATCCCTTCTCGTTGCAATATATGCAGCCCCCCCGTGCCAGTGTGCCGTCGCGGTTGGGGCAGGAGAGCCCCGCATCCAGAGAAATCTTTTGGACCCTGCAGCCGAAGGTTTCGCGCAAATAGGTATTGTAGTCGCGGTAGAGTACTGTGGCCATTTCCGCTCTTTCTCAATGTTTTCTTAACCGGAGGCAAATTATAGCCTGACGGTTTAGGAAGTGAAAGCACTTTGCTTAATCATTTCAAAGTGATCAAAAATGGTTTTCTCGGCTTATCAGTACTTGCACTGCCAACCATTGTCTGCTATTGGTCGAATTCCGGGGCGGGCCTGTAATTTTTTCTTAAAGAGGTAAGGCATGAGAAAGGAATGGATCCTTGTAGCGTTTTTCTGCTTCTTAACCCTTACCGGGTGCGGTTCCGTGGGCGTTCTTGACAGCTGCCGCGCGCCGGCAAATGGGCCTAAGGGAGTGGATAATAATTTGGCGGCCTGCCTGCAACAGATGAGCGGTACGCATGTGCAAAAAGAAAGAACCGGCGTAAGCGTAACGATACCCTCCGATTCCTTGTTCCAGCCCGATGCCGGCAGTGTGGAATTATTCAACCATGCGGATATAGTGTTCTTGGCAAATGCCTGGAAAAAATACCCCGGTACAAATCTGTCTATTGATGTCTTTACCGACTGCAAACACTCCGAGGAGAAAAACCTCGTGCTCTCCGAGTTGGAAGCCTGGATGATAAAACAGGCCCTCATCAGCTGCGGGGTATCGGCCGACAGGATAACCGTACAGGGTTGGGGGGAATCCAAGCCGGTGGCAACCAACGCCACCGTCGATGGCAGAAAAGCCAATAGACGCGTGACGGTAACTTTTGAGTCCGGCAAATCCTTGGCAGCTCTAAATAAGCCTTAGCGCGACCCTGCCCATTGAAACAGTGCTATCGCGGTTGCTACAACCCCGTTTAGGGATTCGACCCCCGTGCAAATGGGAATCGAAATCGCGGCCTTTCGAAACTTTTCCGGAAGTCCCGGTCCCTCTATGCCGGGAAGAAGCCCGAAGCTTTCCGGGAATTCGAACTGAGAAATGTTATTTCCTTCTTTGGAAAGCGGCACGATCGGGAGGTCCTCGGGAAGTTCTCCAAGGGATGGTCCCTCAAAGAGAGGAGCCCCGAAGACCGTCGCGGCCGAGGCCCTTACCGATTTTGGGTGGTAGGGGTTTGCCGCTTCCGCCAGCATAATGATCGCGGAAACCCCGAAGGCCACGGCCGATCTGATGACTGCCCCGACATTTTCCGGGTCCTGAAAAGGGACAAAGAGAGTGCATCCTTGCGCGAACCCCTGCGATGGCGACCACCTCGGCATCTCTTTTATCCTTACAAGCATTATCGGACTGGACGTACCGAAAATATCCAAGGTCTCGAAGAGTTGCGGGGCCAGCCTGTACCACATCAAATGGGTGGGCCCGGCCTGCGGCGGCGGATTTTGCTCCCCTCTGCCGATCCAGGCGATGCAATCGCCTGGAATTCGCGCCAGGGTTTCCCGTATCTGTTTTTGTCCGAAAACCAGCGCCTGCATTTGTTTGCGTATGCCACGCGGGGTAAGGAGCTTTTTTAATTCCCGGAAAGTTTCATTGTTTTCGCTCTCTATAGTTTTCACAAGGTTTGCCTTTTCGAGCTCGGCCTTTCTTAGCCGGGGTGGACAATCGAGCCTTTCGAAGACAACGAGTCTTCGCTCGTCCCTGGAATCGGGCAAG
The DNA here is from genome assembly GCA_049976905.1 of Syntrophobacteraceae bacterium. Classification (GTDB taxonomy): domain Bacteria; phylum Desulfobacterota; class Syntrophobacteria; order Syntrophobacterales; family Syntrophobacteraceae; genus SbD1. The sequence continues at coordinate 4,272 of JBMFHI010000066.1, forward strand.
CAGTAATGATGGTCGCCTTTTAGCCGGTAGCGATTCGAAAAGCGCGCAAGTGCCTCCTGGATTTCCTCTTCACAACCCGGTCCTTTCATAAAGATCGCCAGACCACCCCTGGAAAGAGTCCCGCAAATTCTTTCCAAAGTGGCCGCAATGGCTTCAACCGCTCTGGTGATTATGCCGTTTACGGCTATGTCGGTGGAAGCGTTTACGCTGTGGCCAAAGACGCTGATCCTGGTAAGTTTTAACTCGCAAATGGCGGTTTCAAGAAATTCGACCCGGTTCTGCCTGCTTTCGGCCAGGATAACTTCGATATCGGGAAAAGCAATCTTTAGCGGAATTCCGGGCATCCCGGGGCCGCTGCCAATATCCATGAGTGGCGAGGGCAGCTCGATGATTTTGCCTGGAAGGATCGAGTCCACATAGAGCTTGCGGACCATGTTTTCAAAGTTGTGAATCCGGGTGAGATTAAGTTCTTTGTTGAATTGTCTTAGCAGCAGGTGATATTTCCATAAGCGGGCCGCTTCGGCCTGGGGCAGGAAAATCCCCGATGCCGACAGCAGCCTTGAGAGCTGCGCGGCATCAGGCTCTGCGCCGCGACTTTTATGCGGCCTCACAGCAGCTCCTTTAGTTGCGGATTGCGGGTAACGACATGAACGACAATTATTTTTTTCATAAATCCTGGCCGATTTTCTACTGTGACAACCACCTGCTGGTCCTCTACAAGCCTGCCGGTCTCCTGGCCCAGGGCGACCAGACCGGGGAAATTTCCCTTCTCGAACTTGGCAAGCTCTGGATCAAAGACATTTATAACAAACCCGGCCGGGTTTTTCTCGGCCTTGTTCATCGCCTTGACAGACCGGTTGCCGGGGTAATGCTCTTTTGCCGTACCTCAAAGGCGGCGGCAAGAATAAGCGAGCAGTTCCGTACCGGTAGATCCGAAAAATACTATTTGGCTGTATTGGAAGGACAACTGAAGAAAAAATCCGGAAGTCTCCAAAACCTTATCGACAGGCGTGAGAACCGCTCAAGCTTTATCGTGGATGAAAAGACCCCCTCAGCCCGTGAAGCCCGGCTCTCGTTTGAAGTCCTCGATTGCGCCAGGGAGCGCACCCTGGTTAAAATACGGCTCGAAACCGGCCGAAAGCACCAGATTCGGGCGCAATTCGCCCACATCGGCTACCCCGTCGCCGGGGATTTGCGCTACGGAGCTCCCGTCCCGCTTGCCCAAAAGCAAATAGCTCTTTTTGCCAAAGAGCTTGTCGTCGATCACCCAGTTAGCGGCCAAAGGCTCCGATTTGAATCGCCCCTTCCCAAGGACTGGCCCTGGTTAACCGAGGATGCGAACAGTCAAATTCCCTGGGACTGGAGGCAACTGGAACGAGAACTCGATCTGGACCTGTCTACACTCGCGGGTTCCTAATATTTATCGACAATTATGGGAGCCTCAACAATATTGGTCTGCTCCGGAACTCCATTGTTTAAATACTCGACCCGGGCCTGCAGCGTGTTATAGTCGGCATGAAGATTGTGCGGGCGGAGCCTCGCAATGAGCCTCTCAGGCGATTGGAACCTTATATCGGAAGTCCCGACGCAAAACTGACCCGACTCCATGGTCATCCTCGCATCCCTGGGGCCGGGGCTGCAAAAACCTCCCGAAGGCTTGAGCCCGCCGCCGCCTGCCAGGCAGTTAGACGAGGAGGACGAAAGGGAAGGGCTGCGGGTAAGCCATTCGAAGCATACTTTTTCCACCTTGACCGGTCCATCGGAGCGAAAATGCAAAATGACGTCATAGGGCATGTTTTCCCGCACATGCGTAACCATTTCGATTCCCGTAAGTTTGGCTTCTCCGCTGGAAAGAGGCCTGATCCTTCCAAGAGGGGACTGGGGTTGGAAGGAAGAGCAGGAAGTAAGCATGATGATTGCGGCAACAATGGCCAACCACTTGGCGCTTTGCATCTAAAGTCCTTTCTGAAAAAAACAGACATTGGGCATAAGAGATAAGCGTGTACAATAAAAGTTTCAAAATAGAATGTCAAATATTCATCTGAGAGGTTACTACCTGCGCTATGAAGATCCTTTTGACAAACGATGACGGGATTTATTCCAAGGGAATCGAGACTCTCTTTAACGCTCTGTCGCTGGAGCACGAAGTTAGCGTTGTTGCTCCTGAGACCGAGCAGTCCGCGATCGGCCACGCTATCACGATTCTTGAGCCTCTGCGTGTAAACTCGATAAAGCGCAACGGCCGTTTTTTTGGCTACTCTCTTAAGGGTACTCCTGCCGACTGCGTCAAAATTGCCGTAAGCGAACTACTGGAGCAGAGGCCTGAAATCGTTGTTTCCGGCATCAACCTGGGAGCCAATATCGGAGTGGATGTAATTTACTCGGGTACTGTATCCGCGGCCACTGAGGCAGCCGTTCTGGGTATCCCCTCCATAGCGGTCTCCATCGATTCCTTTGCTCCGGCAACTTTTAGCGGGGCAACCCAATTCATTTCAAAATTAGTTCGGCGTTTGGGAAAAGATTACCTGCTGCCGGGGGTGTGCCTCAATGTCAATGTTCCCAACCTGCCGGAGGAAAAAATTCGCGGCGTGCGCTTTACCAGGCAGGGACGCCAAAGATACCTCGAAAAGTACGATCGTCGCATCGATCCTCGCAACCATGTCTATTATTGGCTGACAAACGAATCGGTCCTTCGCGACGAGGGTCCTGATTCGGATTCGTTCGCCCTCGCCTCAGGCTTTATTTCAGTTACCCCGATCCATCACGACCTGACAAATTACCCGGCGCTGGAAATTTTAAAGGAATTAAAAATCTAAGAAGCTCGCAAACATGGACTAATCGCTGATAGTAATGGCCGCACGGCTAGTGCTGTAAAAATCTTTGTACTTTTGCAACCAGGTCTCTGCAGTCAGAGACCTTTTGCATTATCCTGCCGGTAAATTCGGCGCCTTGGCCGTTGACCGGTTTACCGGCATAGGATTGGTTGAAAGCAGCCTGCATCGGACCAATTTGGCGGCATGTTTTAAACATAGACATTCGCGATTGGACGAAATCCTTGAATTCCCCGGGATTTTCAAACATTTCGCCTTCGTTGTAGAGTCCAAAATTCCACTGTTGCGGTTGAGGAATAAAACCTCCCGTTGTTTCCACCGGTATCCAGGTGGAGCGCTCGACTCGGACTAAAACCCATGCGTGGTTCATCGTTGCGATGTATCTCGCGACTGTGTCCGCTTGGGTGATATCGGTTTGAACGTTTCCCACCATCAGTCTGGCTCTTATCCCGGCAGTCTCCAATAAATCCCATACGTCCATGGCCATATCGACACAAACAAAGAACTGGTTGCCAACATAGGTATGCTGCAGATGATAGTTATATAAAATATAGCGGATTCTGGTATAAGTGGGTAAAGACTTTATGCTGTCCCAATCGGATGTGTCCAGGTCGTTTTTATAGTAATACGAACTGTCCATAGGTTGATTGAACGTCTCCGATATCCTGTGAATTGTCTCTAATACCTCACGGGCGTCATAGGCTAAGGGCACGGAAACGGGCGGAGTCGCATGAGAAGCGTTTGGCGCGTTCGGGGGTTGCTGTTGCCCGGCTTGTGGGTTGACAGTATACACGGCAGGATGATCGGTGTTTGAATGGAACTCTGCAGTTGGTTGGGGATAGGTCCTTTGTCGGCTTTGAGCCGGCGCCAGCGTCCTTTTGGTTGCTTCGGGGGAAACGGGCTTGTTAACCCCTTTGGATGTAGCGATGTAAACGCCTGCAACAAGCACAAGAGCGGCCAGGATCCATAAATAAGCCCGGTTTGCTCCAGGCTTTTCAATGTATACGACCATCCTCGCGCTATCGAGTTCCTTATGCTCCTTTTCGAATTTTTCGTAAACTATCCCGCACTTGGGGCATTCTGTCGCAGGAAAAAAATCCTCGTCCTCAGGCTGTCGGATATATCCGCATTTAGGGCAGGCAACCATTACGAATTCCTCTGAGGAAGAAAGTGTGCGGGAGATTTAAACGTTAAATGACGGCGGCCTCGACAAATTTCATGTCCCCCGGCCATCTGCGCGGGGGACATGAAATGGATCGGTCTATTTTGCTTGCGCGCTCGCAACATTCATGGTCAAAGAACCCTCTTTCCCATTGGATCGCAGAAGGTCGTCGAAGTAATCGATGGTCTTCTTTAGCCCCTCTCGCAGCGGCACGGTCGGCTCCCAGCCAAGTTTTTCCTTTGCAAGCGATATATCGGGTTTTCGCTTTACCGGATCATCCTGCGGGAGCGGGTTTCGAACCAGCGTGGACTTGGACCCGGTCATTTCGATTACCATGTCCGCAAGTTCGAGGATGGTAAACTCCACGGGATTTCCAAGGTTGACCGGACCGGTAAAACCCTTGGGAGAGTTCATAAGCCTTATAAAGCCCTCTATCAGGTCATCGACGTAGCAAAAGGAACGGGTCTGTTTGCCATCGCCATAGATGGTTATGGGCTCGCCCGATAGTGCCTGAACGATAAAATTGGACACAACCCGCCCGTCGTTAGGGTGCATCCTCGGTCCGTAAGTATTAAAAATTCTGGCAACCTTTATATCCAGCGAGTGCTGTCGGTTATAGTCGAAAAAAAGCGTCTCGGCGCACCGCTTGCCCTCGTCATAGCAGGACCGGGGCCCGATGGTGTTTACGTTTCCCCAGTAGGTCTCCTTTTGAGGGTGTTCGATGGGGTTGCCGTAAACTTCCGATGTCGAGGCCTGCATGATTTTTATCTTCAATCTCTTGGCAAGCCCCAGCATATTGATCGAGCCGTGAACGTTTACCTTCGTTGTTTGCACCGGATCGTTTTGGTAGTGAATCGGAGATGCGGGACAGGCAAGGTTGTAGATCTCGTCAACCTCGACATACAAAGGATAAGTAATATCGTGTCTCATAAGTTCGAAATAGGGATTGCCCATGAGGTTTACGATATTCCTCTTGCTGCCCGTATATAAATTGTCGATGCACAAAACATCCTGCTGGTCTTTTAGAAGCCTTTCGCACAGATGGGAGCCCAAAAAACCGGCCCCCCCGGTTACTGCACATCTTTTCCTAAGATGCATGGCGATTTTCCTCGTAGATGACAAAATGTGACAAAACCACAAAAAGACGGCCGAACTGTTCGGAATGCGCGATATTATACCTGTTTCATCTCTATTGACAATATTTTAGATTCATCCATTCCCGCCAGATTGTTCTGCCCTGAACACGCAGACAGGAATTGCATCCCGGGAGACTGCCCTGAGAAATACTAATTGGTCTCGGACCATGTGGGATGCCTCGGGAGGGTGCGTGTAGTCAGGCCGGCACGAATCCGGTGCGGCCGATCCTTCCGCATTTTATTCTTCACACCGGCTTAAATGGGTCTTTATCACGGACCAAAACAGCGTTTTAAGACTCAAAAACTGCATTGTATTTGACTTAAATCCGCGTCAATCAAGCATCTGGCTTGGTCCGACCCACACTGGCCACACTGGTCATAGGGCGATCTCGATGACCTCGACACCTGGAATGGAGGACAGATCGTCTTCAACAAGCTCGAAATAAAGCTCGATGGCTTCTCTGATGTTCGCCAAAGCTTCGTGCCTCGTTTCACCCTCGCTTATGCAGCCGGGCAGGCTAGGCACGACGACAGTGTAACCGCCCTCATTGCTGGGCTCCAGTACTACTTGGACGTTTATCTTAAATTACCTCACTTTCGAGACCGTTAATTTCGCAGTGCCACTAACATTGTGAAGATTATACTATTTCCTCGCGAGAATGGCGTCAGCTTTCCCAATCATCAAAACCCTGTTTGCTGACTGGTTTTGTTTGGTCCGACCTAAAACCTCCGAGGGATACTACGTGACCGAAACCACCGGGGATGCCACAGGCAGCCGTTTCCACACTGGAGCCCCCGGGAATGCTAAGTGATCCGGGACCATGCGGGAGGGGGCGGGTATAAAATCAGACTTGGGAATTCGAGTGGCGCGCCGTTGATTCAGGGCTAAAGATTGAGCCAACCTCGAAGAGATTGATCCAGATATTGCGCGTCGGCCTCGGCGAGCTTGCCGATAATCCTGATGATGCCTCTCTTTATTGCAGTAGGGACATGCAGGCCGGCGCGGCTCCAATCGGAGAGCACAAACTCGCCTTGGAGCAACGAGACAATCCGGCTGGTGAGGGGAACAATAAAGACATCTTCTGATGCGTGATGTGCGCTTACAACCGTAGCGGGCCTGACCTTCGAGGCTGCAAGATCCGAGAAGGGATAGCGAACCAGGATCACATCACTCCTTGAGCAATTGCTCATAGACATCATCCTCTTTGTTGTTCCAGACCGCTCCAAGTGACGATTCGCTTGAAAGCGTCCAGAAGTCCCGGTCATCGGGCAACAGAGTCACCAAAACCCTGGTTCCATCCGGAATGTCGGCCCTATCGAGGAGTTCTATCTTTCCATCCTTCACGATGGCCCAAAGCGTGTTCAGCATTTCGGTCACCTCTTCCCATGCTTCTTTCTTAAAACGACGCAGGATTAACCTTCTCATCATATATAGCAAAGACCCGGCAGGCGCAATACATCTCCATATGCCTTTGCGGCCCAAGCCTTGCACCATGGAAGACGGGTCGGGCAGTTAAATCCGCTCGCTCCGACCTTCCTCGCTCCGGTGCAGCGCTCGGGTTGGGGCACGAAAACAGCGGTAAAATGGAGAGTACCGGTCAATGCTTTCGGGTACTTATGGATACGCCCGCCGACTATTATCTATGAAATAGCCCCCATAAGCCGGTCAGACCCCGTTTGGGAGAGAAACTCATAATTTCATGGGCGTCCCCTGTTCTCCTGCCGGCCAGGCGGAAAGAACCTGTGGAGGAATAACTCATCCAACTGAAGAGCTCTAAGATAGGTCTTTGGGGGTAAGTCCGGTCCGCCTTGCAATCCGAGCCAACATTCGCGGTCCTATCTCTTCGCCGTCATGAAATGAAAATATGAAATTAGGCCAGCCAGGACGCGATAGAAGGCGGTGAGACCCGGATCGGCGCTTAATCGTCCAACCTATACGCAACAGTGCATCAAGTACAAGGCGGGCTTTTGTGGAAGGCCAAATGCTCATGCGGCGGCAAACGAAAGGTCAGAGAGATCGATGATTTCACCATGCTCCACCATGTCCGCCAAGGTATGCAGCGCTAGAGCTTTGACCTTGGACAGGGCTTCCTGGGGAGTTTTGCCGTATGTCATAACTCCTGGAAGCTCCAAAATTTCCGCGATCCAACGCCCGTCCGTTTCCTGTTCGATCTCTGTCGTCAGTCGCACTGCGGAATCTCCTTCCGGTAGCCTCTCAATAATCGGTACTTAACACGGAGACCACTGCTTGTCAAACTCCACGCTCCACCTGTCTGCCTGATCTTCACCCTGCCCGAGGCATCCCCGGTGGTCTCGGTCACGTAGTATCCCTCGGGTGGCCATGAAACCGTTCCAAAAGGCTTCGAGGTGACCGCCAACACTTGTAATGCGTAACATAACATGATACATTCCGTGGTCATGATAAAAACATTGGCGCAGACTTGGCTCGAAGATTTCTGGAATGAAGGAAGTCACAAATATGTGCCTCCCGAACTCAGTCAGAGGCTGATCCGAAAACTCGACATGCTTAACCGCTCAAAAGAACTAAAAGATTTGGCTGCTCCGCCTTCAAACCATCTTCATCCTCTACGCGGAGATCGCCAAGGGCAGTGGGCAATATCGGTAAGCGGCCCCTGGCCTCTGTGTTTTCGCTTTGGAGATGGGGAGAACTTTGATCTGGAACTTGTCCAATACCATTGAACGGGAGGTGACTATGCTACCTAAAAATAGACGCCCCACGCCCCCCGGCGAGATACTTCTGCATGAGTTTATCGAACCCTTGGCGCTCACTCAGAAGCAATTGGCCGATGCGTTGGGGATTACACGTATTCGGGTTAACGAGATCATCCGCGGAAGGCGAGGCGTTACGCCCGACACCGCTTTCCGGCTTTCCAAATTCTTTCAAACGACAGTCGATTTTTGGATGGGACTCCAGGCGGATGTCGACATGTGGGACACGTTAAGCAAACACGGAAACGAATACGAGCGGATCAAGCCCATCTCTCGTGCAGCGAACGAGTAATGCGCTCTCGAATTTCCAGCCTGACACATCCCACATAATCCCGGACCACGTTGTATCCCCAAGGGGTTCGAGTGTGGAAACGGGGGGCTGCGGCATCCCCGATGGTCTCGGTCACGTAGTATCCCTCAGGCGGGGTTGGGTGACGCTGTTTCCGTTACATCCGTGAAAGGATTTTCTCATATTCGGAATGGGAGCCGATCCAAAACCAGATGAAGGCCTCACTTTCTTTGACGCACAATGCGCGCCAACCGAGACTTACGCGCACAGAGTAGATGTTGAGGCGTTCGTGGACTTTTTTGAATTGGAGGGAGGGATGCTGGGGGTCTTGCGTCCATAACCCGTGTGCTTCCCTTGCCTTATCCTTCACGGCGGATGGTAGACGTTCGAAAGCTTTCCAAAAGCTACTGGACGCCTTGCTGATCACAATATCTCTTCCATGGGCTTAGTTTGCCCCGCCTTGTGCTCGCCGATCGCCTTGGAAGCCATATCAGCGAGTTTGTCCTGAGAATTGGCGAATGCTTCATCCCAGCGCTTATCGTCCTCGATTTCAGCAAGGACGAGTTCTGCGATAGCATCCTGGCGGTCAATAGGAAGCAAGGACGCTGCATCGAAGGCCTTCTTCAAGAGTGAAGTCATTTTACGTACTCCCTTCACCTAATTTTTCTAAAACTTACAGCATAACCGGGAGATTTTCAACAAGCCGATTGGGTATCCGCCAGTTCACAATCTGCCGATTGCGCACCCGAGGCATACCACAAGGTCCAGGATCGCGAAATATCCCCCGGGGGCTCCAGTGTGGAAACGGCTGCCTGTGGGTTACTCCGTGGTTTCAATCACATAGTAACCCTCGGAGGTTTTAGGTCGACCAAACAAAACCAGTCAGCAAACAGGGTTTTAATGATTGGGAAAGCTGATGCCATTATCAGCGAGGAAATAGTATAATCTTCACAATGTTAGTGGAACTGCGAAATTCACGGTCTCGAAAGTGAGGTAATTTAAGATGAACGTCCAAGTAGTACTGGAGCCCAGCAATGGGGGCGGTTACGACTGTCGTCGTGCCTAGCCTGCCCGGCTGCATAAGCGAGGGTGAAACGAGGGACGAAGCTTTGGCGAACATCAGAGAAGCCATCGAGCTTTATTTCGAGCCTGTTGAAAAGGAAGGACTTCTGCTAAATTGTTCGAGGAATTTCCAACGATCAAGAAAAAATACTGGGGACGGCACTTCTGGGCCAGAGGATATTTTTGCGCCACAACGGGGCTTTAGATTCATCCGGTATTTGCCCTCGATCGGCCACACTTAGTCATTTGCTCTCTAGGTATTTCGCATCTGCCCGATCAATGCTTTTTGAAATTTTTCTTTCTGCTTTAGCAGGTAATCGTGCAATTTGCCCCCCTCCTCGAGTGCCTCATCGATTGTGGAGATCGCATCTCCATACATGCCGTTGACGAAATAGGCTTCGGCCAGGGTATCGAGAATATCGGGCGCCGGGTCCAGGGATGCCGCCTTCAAGGCAAGCTTTAACGCATCTTCAGGGTGGCGGAAAGAATAGGGGCCGGTAGCATAGAGCCAGGCCAGGTTGTTTATGGCCCATGCATTGTCAGGGGCCCTGTTTATGGCGTCTCTCAGGACTGATTCGCACCGGGAGTATCTTCCCTGCTCGTAGAGAAAAGCCCCGTAAGCCGATAGATAGGCCGCCTTCCCCGCGTTTCCTGAAACGGAGTTCTTTAGTTTTAGAAAGTAGAGCTTGGCTTGGCGGTCTCTGGCAAAGCCTGTCCTGTTGATACTCCAGTTGGCAAAAAGAAGGGCCGAGGCCAGAGCCGCGAAAATCAGCACCGACCAGTAGAGCTTCCGGTTGTGGTTGCCAAGGAGTTCGCGTCTGCTTGAGGCCTCGGCCAAAAAATCAACTCGCTGCCTTATGCTGTAGTGATGCCAGCTTGGAAGATCTTCAATCCTTCCGGAGTAAAAGGCGATCTTTTGAAGCGAGGAGATGAGGGGCTCAGGGGTGCCCAGGATCTCCATGGCGTAGAGATCGGCCTGGCGTTCGCTGTTTCGAAGAAAATAGCCGAAAACAAACCGTAAAAAAATGACCATCGCCAATACTATTGGCAGCACGGATAGAAGAGAAAAAAACGAACTTTCAAAACCTGTGGTGGAAATCGACCAGTTGAAAATAGTTCTGTTTGAGAGCGTTAGCCATGTCAGGGTATCGCCCAGCTTAAAAACAAGAAGGATAAATACGATCAAAATCCCTACGAAAAGCAGCATGTGCTTTTTTCGCACATGTCCCATTTCGTGGGCGAGGACTGCCTTTAGCTCCGAGGCGTCAAGAATTCTAAGCAAACCCGGCGTGATAAGGATGTATCGCAACCGGGGCAGAATACCCACCACTCCGGCCGTGAGAATATCGGCTCCAAAAAGCGGCCACAGAAGAAGGCCACCGGTTTGGAAATCGTGCTCATCGCAAAATCTTTGAAGCTCATCCCTTATAAAGCCATGCGCAAGCGGCTTGCAGCCCCACATGCGAATGATCAGCCACGGGGCCAACATGACCATTGCCACTAGAGCTGTGGCAATGAGGCCAAGCTGGACCATTTCCGAGGACATGAAAGCCGGAGCTTTTATCAATTCGAGCAGGTCCGCGGCAATAGATATCAAAAGCCAGGGAATAAGGATTACGAGGCTAAAGGAAGCATGTCCTTTTATAAACTGCGCTCGCGATGAGGTGGAACCGGTGAGAGCCTCCTGTACAGGCTGGCCGAAATACCAGATAACGGTCATGTGAAGCATGTAGATCGTCAGGCCAATGAGTCCTGAAACGGTCACAAACTTGCTGTAGCCCGGAATTGCGCAAAGGTAGCCGCCAAGATTGAATACATAAAGATATAGCGCGATAAATCCAATGGCCGCGATGGAAAGAAAACCCTCGGCGCGAAAGTAGGCCCGATTAAGGGCGGCCCTTGCCTTGCCTTCATCGACGCCTCTTCGCAGCTTTGCAAAAGCGCGCCTACAGTAAAGAATGAAAAAACAAAAAAAGGCGGCAATGCATGCGCCGTTTTGCCAGTGGGCTAAATGGGGCTTGCCTGTTGGCGCGGCCGTTCCAAAAAGAGCTAAAACAACTATAAAGTAGATCAGTTGATTATACATTGAAATCTTTGAGTCCTCGATTGCGGGGAAAGGCAGGCCAGGGGTGGGTTGCGTCAGGTCCAACCCACCCAAGACTTTCTGTAAGGCAACCTAAGACTCAAACGCGAGAATTAAAGCGGCAGGACGCTGAATCTTTTTCCTCAAAACAATGTTTTCCAACCTCGTCAACGAATTTAACAGGGTAGTCTCCGTTAAAACATGCCAGGCAGAAGGGGTGATCGTTGGAATCGGTTCCTGTTGCCTCGAGCAACCCCTCGATGCTGAGATAGTTGAGCGAATCCAGGCCTATGTAATCGCAGGTTTCCTTAACCGTATGGGAGGCGGCGATAAGCTCGCCCTTAGTGGAAAAGTCGATTCCGTAAGGGCAGGGGAAGCGGTGAGGAGGACAGCTGACAAGCATGTGTACTTCCTTAGCTCCGGCCAGGCGCAGCGAATTTATCCTTGTGCGGGTCGTGGTGCCCCGAATTATCGAGTCTTCGATCAGAAGAACGCTCTTATCTTTTAGCAATCCACGCACAGGGTTCAATTTGACCCTGACCTGGAATTGTCTCATCGCCTGGCTGGGTTGGATGAAAGTGCGCCCAACGTAATGATTGCGAATGACGCCCATCTCCAGCGGGATATTGTTTGCCTGGGCAAAGCCTATGGCCGCGTAGTTGCCCGAATCGGGGAAGGGCATGAGCAGGTCCGCGCCAACCGAGGGGTTTTCCTTTGCCAGAAGGCCTCCCAGCTTCTTTCTAAACATATAGACGTTCTGGTTGAAAATATTGCTGTCGGGCCTCGCGAAATAGATGAATTCGAAAATACAATAGGAAGGGCGCTTCTTGGGAAAAGGAAAAATCGAACGCAGCCCCTCTTCGTCTATGATGAGAATTTCTCCGGGTTCCACGTCCCGGATGTAAGTGGCCTCAACCAGGTCCAAGGCGCAGGTCTCCGAAGCCAGCACATAGGCGCCGTCTTCCAGCTGGCCCAGGCATAGAGGCCTGAATCCGTTGGGGTCCCTTACCCCTATTAGCGTGTCCTTGGTGCTCATAACCAGCGAGTAGGCGCCCTGTACCTTCTTTAGGGTTTCCACCAGGGCCTCTTCGAGACCGTTTGAGAGGTTTCTCGCCAGCAGGTGCATAAAAATTTCCGTATCCATCGTGGAGCGGAAAATCGCACCCCCTTTTTCCAGCTCGCGCCTTAGTTCGACGGCGTTTACAAGATTGCCGTTGTGCCCGATGGCATAATGGTTATTGCCGTGAAAGACTACGAAAGGCTGCGCGTTGGCTCGAAGAGATGAGCCCGTGGTGGAGTAGCGAACATGCCCTATGGCTACATAGCCCCTTAGAGCTTTCAGGATATCTTCGTTAAATATTTCGTGGACCAGCCCCATGCTCTTGTGGGTTGTAATACGGGCGCCGTCTGAGACGGCAATGCCGGCGCTTTCCTGGCCGCGATGCTGGAGTGCGTACAGACCGAAATAGGTGAGCTTGGCCGCGTCTTCATGGCCGAAAATACCGAAGATGCCGCACTCTTCCTTCTTGGCCGGATTATAGGGAGTCCAAATGCGCCGATTTGCCGAGGCTGTGATTTCGTGCCCGGGCAGCCTGTTTTCTGTCACGGTTATATCCTTTTCGGAAAAAACATAGTACGTAGCAAAAACTCTACGGCAGTCTTGGATGTTGCCTGGCAACACCCAGATTAATGAAAAGCTTGTGGAGCGCGATTGATTTTCCTCCCGCTCCCTCGTTTCCCGCTGCTTTTTCTACTTGATCGCCTCGTGGTACTCCTGGAGCGTCTTTACGTCCCAGTCACCCTTCTGAAGGGCGGAAACCGCCTCGGCTATCGCCTGCGCGCCGGCAATCGTGGTCGCGTAGGGGATATTGTACATCACCGTTGCCCGGCGGATTTCATAGGAATCCGAAGTGGTTTTCTTCCCCAGACTCGTATTTATAACCAATTGTATCTGACCGTTTTTGATTTTATCAACAAGATTGGGGCGGCCCTCCTTTAATTTGTAAACACGCTCGGCGCTTATGCCGTTACTTTCGAGAAACTGTGCGGTTCCAACGGTTGCAATAAGTTTAAATCCAAGTTCGGTAAACTTTTTTGCCGCCGAAAGCGCCTTGGCTTTATCCCCGTCGTGTACACTTATAAAAACCGTTCCGCTCTTGGGCAGTTCATAGCCGGTCGCGGCCTGGGCTTTGGCAAAGGCAATCCCGAAAGTTTCGCCGATTCCCATGACCTCGCCGGTCGACTTCATCTCCGGGCTGAGCAGCGTGTCAACTTTTGGAAAACGTGAAAAGGGGAAAACCGCCTCCTTAACCGAGATGTGCGCGGGCACAATTTCCCGTTCGAGCCCCACCTCCCTTAAGCTCTGCCCAAGCATCACCCTGGTTGCAAGCTTTGCCAGAGGTCGGCCGATGGCCTTGCTTACAAACGGCACGGTGCGCGATGCCCTCGGATTTACCTCAAGGATAAACACCTCGCCGTTTTTGATCGCATACTGAATGTTCATAAGGCCCTTAACGCCCAGTTCCTCGGCAAGAAGCCGCGTCTGCCTCTTGATTTCTTCCTGCGCCTCTTTAGACACACTGTAGGGCGGAAGCACGCAGGCCGAATCGCCCGAATGAATTCCCGCCTGTTCGATGTGCTCCATGATGCCGGCGATAACCGTATTCTTTCCATCGCTTATGGCGTCGACATCGAGTTCGATGGCGTCTTCGAGAAATTTGTCGATGAGAATCGGGTGTCCGGGCGAAACGTTTACGGCGGTCTTCATAAATTTTTGGAGCCGAACTTTGTCGTAGACTATTTCCATGGCCCGTCCCCCAAGAACGTAAGACGGACGCACGACCACCGGGAAGCCGATTTTATCGGCGGCCTCGAATGCCTCTTCTATGTTGAAGGCCGTGGCGTTTTCAGGTTGTTTGAGGCCCAGTTTGTGAAGAAGCTGCTGGAACCTCTTTCGGTCTTCTGCCCTGTCGATCGCATCCGGAGAGGTGCCAAGTATTGTAGCCCCGGCCTTTTCAAGCGGCACGGCAAGATTTAGCGGGGTCTGGCCGCCGAACTGCACTATGATGCCCCTGGGCTTTTCGCTCTCCAGGATGTGGAGAACATCCTCGCGGGTAAGAGGTTCGAAATAGAGCCTATCCGAAGTATCGTAGTCGGTGGATACGGTCTCGGGGTTGGAGTTTACCATGATCGATTCATAGTTTTCTTCCCGAAGGCAAAAGGAAGCGTGAACGCAGCAGTAGTCAAACTCGATGCCCTGGCCGATTCTGTTTGGCCCTCCTCCAAGTATTACCACTTTAGGTCTCTGAGAAGGTCTGACTTCGTCCTCTGTCTCGTAAGTGGAATAGTAGTAGGGAGTGTAGGCTTCAAATTCGGCCGCGCATGTATCGACAAGCTTGTAGACGGGCCTTATCGATTGCTTGAGCCTTTTTTGCCGGACCGTCTCCTCGTCTGTTCCCGTAAGCTGCCCAAGGCGCCTGTCGGAAAATCCCCACGCCTTGGCGGCCCTGAGCTTTTCCGCGTTATCGAGGAAAGTTGCCTCCGCTGCTATAGCCTGCTCCATTTCCACAATCTCGCCGATGTGCTTTAAAAACCACGGGTCGATAAAGGTGAGCCGGTGAATCTCTTCGGCCGTTACCCCCACCTTCATTGCTTCGGCTATCTGGAAAAGCCTCTGTGAGTTAGGCTTGGTAAGGCTAAGCTTTAACTGGTCGATTTGTTCGCAATCCATCCCCGCGGGCGGATCGCTAAAGCCGTAGCGGCCGATTTCAAGCGAGCGGATCGCCTTGTGGAGCGCCTCTTTAAACGTTCGTCCTATCGCCATGGTCTCGCCGACCGACTTCATCGCGGTGGAAAGAATATCGTCTGCGCGGGGAAATTTTTCGAAGGTAAATCGCGGTACCTTCACTACGCAGTAGTCTATGGTAGGCTCGAAGGAAGCCCTGGTTTCGCGGGTTATGTCGTTTGCGATCTCATCGAGCGAATAGCCTACGGCAAGCTTGGCGGCAATCTTTGCTATGGGAAACCCGGTGGCCTTGGAGGCCAGGGCCGAGGAACGCGATACGCGCGGGTTCATCTCGATTACGACCATTTCGCCGTTTTGGGGGTTTACGGCAAACTGCACGTTGGAGCCCCCGGTTTCAACCCCAATTTCGCGCAGAATGGCGATCGAAGCGTCGCGCATCTTCTGGTATTCCCGGTCGGTAAGCGTCTGAGCCGGGGCAACGGTTATGGAGTCCCCGGTGTGAACGCCCATGGGGTCGAAGTTTTCGATCGAACAGATGATTACGACGTTGTCCATGTAGTCGCGCATCACCTCGAGTTCGAACTCCTTCCAGCCAAGAATCGATTCTTCTAGCATTACCGAATGGATCATGCTCGCATCCAACCCCCTCTGGGTTTGATCGAGAAGCTCCTCCCGGTTGTAGGCAACCCCGCCTCCGGTTCCCCCAAGGGTAAAGGAAGGCCGCACGATAACCGGATAGCCGATTTTTTGCGCAAACTGCTCCGCTTCGACCAGATCGTTAACGATGAGGCTCTCGGGTACCCGTAAATTGATATTGGCCATGGCGTCCCGGAAAAGCTGCCGGTCTTCGGCCTTTTTTATGACCTCGGTGCTGGCTCCTATCATCTCAACGCCGTATTGTTCGAGAATACCCGTTTCGGCTACTTTTATGGCCACGTTTAACGCCGTTTGACCTCCCAGGGTGGGGAGCAAAGCGTCGGGGCGCTCGCGCCTTATGATCTTTTCGACAACCTCGGGCGTTATTGGCTCTATATAGGTGCGGTCGGCCGTTTCCGGATCGGTCATAATGGTCGCGGGGTTGCTGTTTAGAAGCACGATTTCATAGCCGTCTTCTCGAAGCGCCTTGCACGCCTGGGTCCCGGAATAGTCGAATTCGCACGCCTGGCTAATTATGATCGGCCCGGATCCGATGAGCAGAATTTTCTTTATGTCTGTGCGTTTGGGCATTTAACTCGGTTTCCTTGAATGCTCGCTCGTTATATGGCTGCGTGTATCGCCGGCTTGTTCTTTTCGATCATCTCGATAAACCGGTCGAAAAGGTAGGAGGCGTCATGGGGGCCGGGAGAGGCTTCCGGGTGATATTGCACACAAAAGGCCGGAATCTCCAGGTGTGCCATGCCCTCCAGCGTATTGTCATTTAGGTTGATGTGCGTAAGCCTGACAGGCACTCGCGAAAGCGAATCCGGATCGACGCAGAATCCATGGTTTTGCGATGTAATCTCGATTTTTCCGGTAGTAAGGTCTTTTACCGGCTGGTTTGCACCCCTGTGGCCGAATTTGAGCTTGAAAGTCTTTCCGCCAAGCGCCAGCGCCATCATCTGGTGGCCCAGGCAAATGCCGAAGATCGGTTTTTTGCCCAAAAGGCTGCGAACCGTCTCGATAACATAGTGAACCGCGGCCGGGTCGCCCGGGCCGTTTGATAGAAAAATCCCGTCGGGCTCGCAGGCCAGGATCTCGGAGGCCGTGCTGCTTGCGGGAAATACGAGCACCTGGCAGCCCGCATTTTCGAGCATCCGAAGGATATTGTACTTTATCCCGCAGTCAAGGGCCGCCACCCGCAATCTTCCGTCGCGCTCCGGCCACTGGGCCCTATCCATTTCGACTCTCTCGCCGTTTTGCCACCCGTAAACCTTCTTGCAGCTCACTTGCCTCACAAGATCGATCCCGGTTAGCCCCGGGTAGGCCCGGACCTGTTCAAGCAACTCCGCCGTATTGGTCGTGTCGGTTGCGATTATTCCGCGCATCGCGCCCCGTACTCGCAGATGTTTGGTAAGGGCTCGCGTGTCTATGCCTTCAATACCGATTTTGCCATGTTCGCAAAGAAAATCGGCCAGGGAACGCTCGCTTCGCCAGTTGCTTACAAAATCCTGATATTCCTTTACGATGAAACCTTCCACCTGTATGGCGGCCGATTCCATGTCCTCGCGATTTATTCCGTAGGTTCCGGTTAAAGGATAGGTCATCGTGACGATCTGGCCCTTGTAGGAAGGATCGGTCAACACCTCCTCGTAGCCGGTCATGCTGGTGTTGAAAACAACTTCTCCCAGCGTCCTGCCGCTGCCCGCAAAACCGTATCCATGAAAAACGGTCCCGTCCTCGAGCAAGAGAACTGCCTTTGGGCGATTCCAGGGAAGGCTCATAAAAAGTTCCTCGCAGATTCAATTTCACATTGAAAATTCAATTTATTCCAAAGACATTCTTGACACCCAATTGTAACGGGTATGTACAAAATGGCAAACTTTTATAGAACCCCGCAATGTTCAGCGCGCGCCATACTATGATAAAGTAGCGGATGGATGCAATAAAGAGTTTGCTCTAAAATCGAACCCGCCGCCCGGAAACCCCGAGCGCTCAGGCGGGGATTAAAAATATGGCCTTCCCCCGCGTCTATGCGGCAGACTTTTTTCAATACGCGCCGAAGGGATAGTTATGAACGAGATAGACTACATCGCGCAATGCTCCCAGTATTTCGCCATACTTCTGCGAAACGATCCGGCCTGCACGGATTGGCTCCTTGGCGAGGGAAACCTTGGGCGTAAATATCCTCTTACAGTCCTTTATTCGGCCCTTCGCGACATTGCCTGCAAGGCGGGTTGCTTTAACGACCTGGTCCGGTTCTTTCGCCGCTTTAAGCAACTGCATTTTTTGCGAATAGGCGCAAGGGATTTTTGCCGCCATGCTGAGCTTGCCGAGACGACCGGGCAGCTTAGCGATCTGGC
>JBMFHI010000067.1:0-21692 GCA_049976905.1 Syntrophobacteraceae bacterium
CCGTGCTTGGGGACGTCATTTCCGGAAAACGGCTTCTTTGCCGACATTCAAAAGGATTCCTCCTGCGCGTTATGGGGCGCCGGAGGTGTTTACTACAAACTCATACACCGCTACGAAGAGTTGACCTCTGATAGATTTCTGCTGGTTGATTCCAATACCGAACTGCAGGGCCTCAATATTTGCAAAAAGCTTGTTAACCCGCCTGGCGCCATAGCGGAAAATTGTGTAAAAACCGTGCTCATCACGGCTTTGAGTCGGGAAAATGAAATTCGGGCTGTTCTGCGCAATAACTATCCGGCGGTAGATACGATCCTGTTTCCATCGTTTGAGATTACCGATCGCCGAATCGTCCCGATGTTGAGAGCGCTCTAGCGTAGCTGGTGGGGGTTAAATGCAAAAATGAACCATCACAGGGAGTATTCCCAAATTCCTGAATCCGTGGGTTTAGGCCGATGCCAAAACATAAGCATGCTTAACCAGGCAGTAGCAGGCAGTTCCACCGAGGGTCCCGCCCAACATTTCGGATCTTTTATTTTTGCTATCAACCTTATTGGCAATTCTCTAGTGCCTGAATATAAACAATTTCTTCGTCATAATTCGTGGAGTATCTCTGAAACTGTATGCAATATCATAGGGATAGTCCCAAAACCTACATCGCTGGGAATAGATTGTTTGGCATTGAAAATCATCACTGGTTTTGAGAGGAATGTAACCGATTACTTACAGCGTTGCATGGAATAATTTTATATGCTTTGCAACATCGCCGTTTTTCCACTAATCGTCATTGCGGCATTGCTTTTGAACCGAAAGCCGGGGTTTTTGAAATGTCGATAAGTGTTCGGGGACCTACACTCGGAACTTGGAGCAGCCATGAACGCTATTCTAAAACAGATCGTTGAACGCATTGCTTCCTATGAGCATAAGCCCGGATTTTTGGATGTGCTGTTTGGGGAGTATGCGCAAAAATCATTACAGAGCATGCCGGTCGTATTATTTGGTGCAGGGGCTCTGGGACAGGAGCTGTGCTCTACTCTGCGCAGCCATGGGATCTCGCCGGTTTGCTTTTGCGACAACAAAACCTCCGAAAAAGACGCCACCTATTGCTCCATTCCCGTGATCGGCTTCCAGGAACTGAAAGCCTCATTTCAAAACAGTCTGATCGTCATCGCCTCGCACAAACACATGGCTAAAATGACCGAACAGTTGCTCGAAAACGGTTTTAGTCGTGATCGCATTTTCGCTAAGGACACCGATCCCCTGGCCCCTGTTGTCTTCATGTATTCGATGATTGAAACCCAGTGCATTTTTGCAGAGTATCAGAAACGTTGCAAACCAGGATCGGTCCTCGACTTTTTGACCGCCCATGAGTCGTATCTGGCCGATGCTTTCGACCTATTCGCCGATCATCATTCAAAGCAACTGTTTGTTTCCAAATTGGCTTTAATGGCGTCCGACGGAAATTTCTCATTGTTCAGGGATTTTATCCAATCCTACAGCCAGCCTTGGCTTCAATTCGGATCAGGCAGCTATGATGGTACTCCCGAGGATTACTTTTATTTCAATAATGACGTCCTAAGCCTATCACAGGGTGAAGTATATGTCGATGTCGGGGCTTTTGACGGTGACACCGTACAAACATTCGTTCATGCGTGCAATCGTAAAGGTCTTGACTACGCCTGGATCCATGCCTTTGAACCCGACCCCCGATGTTACCGGGCGTTGCTGAAAAACACGGCTGATTACAAAAGGATCTCCTGCAATAAAACGGGGGTATGGTCCAAGTCCGGGGTACTGAAGTTCACCAGCTCTGAAAACGGAATACACGATCAGGCCGGTGCCATAGATCAAACGGGCGATATTGAAGTCGATGTCGTCAGTCTGGACGAGTATTTGGACGGCAAACCGGTTTCCTTCATTAAGATGGACCCGGGCGGGAACGTCATTCCGGAAGCGATTCGCGGTTCCGCGCGCACAATCGCCGCCCGCAAACCCAAACTGGCTCTGGGCGCCTATCACGCGGTGGAGTCCATTTTTGAAATCCCACTGCTGGTCCATCAGATATGCCCCGACTACAAACTGTTTTTGCGCCATAATACCTACCATTTGTGTGATACCGATATGTATGCGACCCTGTAATTCTGCTCTGCGTGCAACCCGACTTGAAGGAAGATGTATGAACGAAGTTTTGAAGGAAATAAATAAAAGATCCAAGTCGCGCAAAGAGGCGGATTCCATGCCCTCCGTCTTCGCAAACTTTCGCAGGGAGGCTGAGCAGGGCAGGGTGCCTGTCGTAATCTTTGGCGCCGGGTCGGCAGGCAAAGACTTGTATCCGGTTTTGAAACTCCATGGGGTCGATCCCGTTTGCTTCTGCGACAATAATCCCGCCCGTTTCGGGCAGTTCCAGTGCGGTTTGCCCGTAATTTCCGTCGGCGAACTGATCCTAGAACATAGAGATAGCTTGATAGTAGTCGCAGTATTGCTGCATAGCGATTCCGTTGAGAAGCAGCTGGTTGGTCTCGGGTTTCAAAAAGACAGAATCCTCCAAAAGCCCCTCGGTCTTTGGTCGCATTCCTGCAAACTCCAATTTGCCGACGGGAAAATAATGGGTCCGGAGTCGGGTCACCCGCCCCAGGGCGGCCCTGCAACCGTGGAAATTGCGACTACCAGCATTGACGAAGAACTCCGCGACGAGCCCGTTACGATAATAAAGATGGATGTGGAAGGAGCCGAGATGGAGGCGCTGCGCGGAGCAGCCTGGGACCATCGGAAGATGTCGCCCCAAGCTGATATTGAGTGTTTACCATAAGCGAAATGACGTCTTCGAGATTCCGTTGCTCGTAAACCAAATTTGCCCGGATTATAAATTCTATCTTCGCCATTACAGCGGGCATTTCGGAGAAACGACGCATTTTGCCATCCCGTGAGAGGTCGGGGGCTGAGTTACAACTTCTGGCCGGGTTCCCATATCCATAATGTTTCAAGAAGGATGTCTGAATTGTCGGATAACTACGCAGATGCGCTTTCTAAGCTGTTCGCCGCAACCGCCTTTCCGGAAAACGCCTTCTACATTGACAGGGTGTTTAAGAACAAGAGAATAATTGTCTACGGTGCGGGGGAGTCTTTCCACTACTTTAAAGAAATCGTTATGCGCAGGTGCGGATACGTCCCTTCGCTCGTGCTTGACCGAAAATTCGGCGAAAACGATACGTTTGAGGGGGTGCCGGCCCGATCTCCGCTCTCCTATGAGCCTTCAGAGAGCGAAAAGCGCGATGGGCTTGTCGTGGTGTGTCTGGGCAACCAGTCCTATGTCCCCGAAGTGATCGGCAGCCTCAAAAAACTGGGTTTTAGCCGTATCCTCCACTTGATGGACATCTACGAGGTTCACAACCCTTTTGACTTCCCTCCCGCGCTCGCAGAGAGCGGTTTTCAGTTCTATCAAGACCGAAGAGAGCGCATCGAATCCTGCCTGGACATCCTGGCCGACGACATGAGCCGGGAAGTCTTCCTCAAATGCCTTGCGACCCACATGCAAAGAATCCCCGTTCCGATCCCCATGCGCGATAGGCTTGAGCAGTATACGCCCGCAACCATTCGGCTCTCGCGGGGCTATTGCCGCTTCCTCTACTGCGGGGTGAGTGTGGGGGAGATGGCAAGCGTGTTCGACCGTATCGGCAAAGTCGAGGAACTGGTATGCTTCGAACCCGACCCGAATCAGTTTGCCCGGCTTGCCCGATACCTTTCCGCCAATCATGAACGGATCGCTGACAGGGTTACCGCCATGCCCTGTGCCGTATACAACCGGGATTCCATTGAGCCCTTCACCTTCTCCGATACGAGCTTCGGGTCAAGAATTGTGACGTCAGGGGGCAACGCCACTGTACAGTCGGTTGCGATAGACCACGTCCTGCCGGGCTTTAAACCCACCTTTATCAGCATGGACATCGAAGGCGCGGAGCTAGAAGCCCTCGAGGGCGCGCAGCGCACGATTCGGGCCAATCGTCCAGACCTTGCCGTCTGTGTCTACCACGCGCCGGACCATCTCTGGGAGATACCGCTCTATCTGCACGGTCTGGACCTCGGCTATAAGTTCTATTTGAGAAATTATACTTCGTTTGTCAGTGAAACGGTTCTTTACTCTACGACCTGAGTGAATCCGCCTGCGCACGCAGTGGCAGGGGATTTGAGGATAAAATCATGGCAGAACAGGTGTACTCGGTGCCCGGAACCATAATCTGGATGGCGCCTTTTTATAATCGGACCGGTTTCGGGGTTGCGGCAAGGACGATTGTCTCCTCGCTTCACCGAGCCGGAATGCCAGTCAGGATAATTCCGGTAAACCAGGTCGAACCCGGTATAGATGACTGCGATCTCGCTCTGATCAAATCGCTTGAATCGACACCACTCATTTCCCCCATAACCTTTATCGTGTCCCATGTACCTGGTAAAAGCTTGCTCGATATAAAGCTTCCCGAGCCTAACGTCAGAATCTTGGCCACCACTGTCTTCGACCTGAGTGAAGACGCGGGCTCGCCTCAGGAAGAGGCATTGTCGATATGCAAGGAAATGGATCAGATTTGGCTCCATGTTGCAGGAGAGGAGCAACGCTTTATCGCTGCGGGATTCCCGCCCGAAAGAGTCCAGTACGTCACCTGGCCTCATCATTGGCTGGAAAATCCCCTTCTACCACCGATTCGCCCGGAGACCGTCGGGTTCGGGAAACCTTTCCGGTTCCTCAATATCTCACTGTTTCTGCCGCGCCGAAGGTGGGACACCCTGATCGAAGCTTACCTCGAAGAGTTCAGGCAAACCGATAATGTCGAGCTTTACCTCAAGGTCAACTATCCTTTTTGGCATCCCATGCCGGGCAAACCCAGGCAGGACCTCCTTGCTCTTATCTCCTCCCTGCGCAAAAAGACCCGTTCCGAAGCGAAGATCATTGTGGACGAGGACCTCGGCACTCGCACCGGAATCCTTAATTTGATCGACAGCTGTAATGCCTATATTTCCACGGATACTGCCGCTACAGCGCCCATCAGCGAGGCGCGTGTACGACAGCGGATGGTAATCATCCCTGAGGATCTCAATCTGGGTGAGATCGGCATTCAAATATCCATCGATCCTGGTGCAGGCAAAATTCCCCTGACGCGGGAGATGCTCTTGTATGAGCCCAACCACAAGGGGGGCTTTCTGCCCCGGCTCCATGTTAAAGATGTGCGCTCGGCTATGCGCCGTGCCTTTGAAATGTCGGTTGAGCAGCGCCGGGGCCTGGCGGCCGGGGCTGCACATATCCTGGGGCCCTCGGATGTGCTTCCCCATATGGTTGAGGCGATTAACCGGGCATGGAGCATAAAAATGGACTCGATGCGGGGGCCCTCAGCCCTTATAGAACCTGCTAAGCCTGCCTTGGCGGGATATCCGGCAAAAAATGCAAAATACAAGCCCGGAATTACCGCAATAGTGCATACCCTCAATGCGGAAAAGCATATAGACGAAGCTTTGAAAAGCCTTCAGGACTGGGTCGATGAGATAATCGTCTGTGACATGAAAAGCGATGACCGCACGGCTCAAATCGCCATCGAAAACTTTGCCAAAGTCATTTACCATGACAGGGTGAGCAATTTAAACGTGGTCAGAAACTTTAGCGCCTCCCATGCCGGGCATGAATGGGTTTTCTATCTGGAAGCCGACCAGAGGTTGCTCCCCAAGCTCGGCGCAACTCTGCGCCGCCTTGTTAACAATAATCCGCATTTCGATGCTCTGGGAATACCCGTCAATGAGCACTGGTACGGCCGAAAGCTCCACATCTATGAGGCGAAGTGGCCATTTTTCAAAAGCCCCCAACTGCTTCGAAACGGCTGCTTCCGGTTTCCCGATGGAGCACACCTGCCTGTTGCCATAAACGGTTCCATGGTAGTTCTTAACGCCAATCCTTCCGATACCGAGTCGGCAATCGCCCATTTCCCATGGGAGAATATGCGCCAATGGATGGCCAGGATGAATGAATACAGCGAAGAGGAAGCCCTAAGGCTTGACTCCTCGGGCGCTCGCTACAGGTGGAAAGACGCCGCCTCCGATTTCGTAAACGATTTTATCAACTGGTACCATCCAAAGGGACATCTTGACGGCGCTTTGGGATTCTACGTTTGTTTTAATTTCGCCAATCACGCCTTCTACAAAAAGGCCAAACTCTTTGAACGTCACCTGTTGCGAAATGACCTGCAACCGTTTGAAGAAGAAGGTCCGCAAAGTTTCGTAGAATTTTTCGAGTATATGCTTCAGGCCGCAAAAGAAAGAGAGCGGTTGCTAAAAGGCGAGCAGGAAAAAGTGCCGCCTGCCGCCGTTAGGCCCTTGGAAGACAAGCCCGAGGATTTACTTCCCTCCGTTATATGGGAGGGATCGCAGTTCATCTACCATTCCCTGGCCGGCATCAATAGAGCGCTCTGTCTGGGACTGCTCGAAAGGGGTGTAAATCTTAGCGTAATACCCTACGAGCCCGATGAATTCACGCCGGAAAAAGGCTCTAAGCTTGCCGGGATTTTAGAGTGCGTAAACGCTTCCACTAACGGAAACCCTGTTGTCCACGTGCGCCACAAGTGGCCGCCAAATTTTGAGAGGCCCCCACACCAAGGGCATCTGGTCCTTATGCAGCCCTGGGAATACGGGAGAATCCCCGCCGAATGGGTTCAGCCCCTTAGTACGATGGTCGACGAGATATGGACGCCCAGCCTTCATTCTAAAAAGAGCTTTGTTTCCAGCGGCGTTCCGGCCGAAAGGGTCCATGTCGTTCCAAACGGCGTCAACACGGATCTGTTTAATCCTCAAGCCGCTTCCTGCAAACTGCCCACGTCTAAAAATTTTAAGTTTCTCTTTGTGGGAGGAACCATCTGGCGAAAGGGCATAGACCTGCTTCTGGCAGCTTACTGCGATATCTTCCGGCGAAGTCACGACGTTTGCCTGGTCATAAAGGACATGGGGCAGGATTCCTTTTACCGGGGCCAGGGATTTGGCGAGATGATCCATCGCCTGCAAAAAGAGCCCATGGCGCCTGAGATTATCTATATCACCCAGAAGATGGAAGAGCGCGATATCCCTGGGCTTATAACCGGTTGCGATTGTCTGGTACATCCTTACAGGGGCGAGGGGTTTGGGTTGCCCGTGCTCGAAGCTATGGCCTGCGGAGTTCCGGTAATCACTACCGAGGGGGGGGCAACCGATGATTTTTGTCCTCCCAGGGGGGTCTTTCTGATTGGTTCCAAACGTGTGGAGTTTACCCCGAAGAACACAAGACTTGCGGGAGGTGCGGGTTGGGTGATCGAGCCGGATTTAAATGGACTAAAAAATCTTATGAAAGAGGCCTTCGAAAACAGAGCCATGGCCAGGCAAAGGGCTTTGGGCCTTTCTGAGTGGGTAAGGCGGGAATATAGCTGGCCGGCTGTGACCGAAAAGGTCCTCGATCGGATTCGCCAACTTTGCTCCAAGCCTGTGCTCAGGAACAGCCGCCGCTAGTAGTCTAGCCCAAAAAGCTTTAGAGAGTGCGGGGCAGGGAATATTTTTTGCTTTTGAAATAAAAAAAAAGCCGACTCGGTGGGGCAGACCGATCGGCTTCGAGGAGGAAAGATTATTTGTTATGGTGGATGGTATTTGCAAAGGTGATGCCAAGTCTGGCAAATTTGTTATTGTCATATAATATCAATTGTTTATTGGTTTGGTTGTATAATTTGCAAGATCTAAAAAACCAGCCTTAAAGCCGCCATGGAAGGAAATCACGCCTAAATCGCGCCGTTAATGGCGGCTTTATTTTCCCCAGAGCGCACCGGGGCAGTAGTAAGGATTTGCGGAAATAGGAAATTTTTAGGCGCTCTTTTTTCCCGTTGCGCCCAGTGGAGCGAGTGGCCCCGAGGTTTTCCCCGGGCAGCCATCGCACACTTTCTCTTGTATCTAACTTGGATTCAGGCAGGCAATTCCAGGCTTAGTTTGACCGCTCCGCTCACATAGGCCAGGGCGACACAACGGGCATAATCTTCACTTAAAGCTTGCCCCTCGAGCTTTTCCTGTTCATAGCAGCCGCAGTTGTCGCAGGAAAAGCCGGGCCATTTTCGTAGAATAGCGTAATCCAGACACTCTGCGTAGTTGCGGCAGAACACGTTGCGCCTGACCTTGGCGCAGCTTTCAACTGCAATGTAGCGTTCCGGTTTTGCCCTTTTCATGACATTCTCCTCAATTTAGGGGACCGTTTCGTTGAGGCCATTATTAGCAGCGGGTCTGCAGAATAGATATTAGGTCAAGCAGGGGTTTGCCATACTGTGTTGCAGTATTTTGTGGGTACCAGAGTACACAATGGGCGAAAAAGTAAAGTAGTCACCGGTCCGTGCCCAACCGGACCGGTGGCTGGCAAGCAATGGCAGGGGTAAGGCGTTTGCCTTGGAGTTGGCGCCGCTTCTCTAGCCGCCCTTCGTATTATTGAAGATAAGGACCAGTACGCTGGCTTGACCGTCCGGTTTTATGTCGGTTTTAATCACAAGAGGGCTCTGGTTTACCGAACCGGGCTTGGCGTGCTCAAGCCTTGGCTCGATAGTGAGGCTAAAGCCGTTTTGATTTTTAAGTTTTACCTGGGAAACCTTCATGAAGGTTTTGTCGTAGGTAAGTCCCGTAATCTCAAACGGCTTGTCTGAAGCGCTTGTCAGGGTTACCTGCGCTGAGCGTACGGGCTCCGCGCCGCTAAGTTCTCCTATCATCACGGTTTCCGGGGAGGCTGATAATTCATCCTTTATCACCCCCATGACACGAACGAGCAGATAGGGGACCCGCGCCATATCGGTTTTAAGTTTGATATAGCCGCTGTAGTTTCCTTTGCGCAGAAGATTTGAGATTTTGAGCCTGTAGTGCGTGCCGTCCGTAACGGTCTTGACTGAATAGTGTATCGAGCCGGCGAGGTTTGTTTCCACACTCTCTATGTGAAAAGGCGCAGTTGTGGCCAAAAGGTCCACTACCGTCGGCTTGATCCTTGCCGCCGGGCCTATAAGGGAGACGTTTGGCGAAGGCTTCATTTCCACGATGGCCTTTACTACTCCCTCAAGCTTTAAAACCGTCAGGGGCTTATCGGGATCATTGCTTTGGATGGTTGCCGTTTTTATGATGTTGCCCTGGAAAACGCCCAGGTCAACTTTCATTGTAACCTGTCCCTCGCCGCCGGGAGGGATTGCCGGATCGTACCGGACAAGGGTGCAGCCTCAAGCGACTTTTACGTGCTCGATTTTGAGAACCTTGCCGCCGGTATTTTCCACAGTGAAAACATGCTCGACAGTGTGGCCCTGGAAAGAGGTGCCGAAGTTAAATTCGGGATTTCGGATCTGGATGGAAGGGCGATCCTTTTCTTGAACTTTAAGGGCGCCGTTTTGTGCCGCGGCAGTAAAGGGGAGCGCAAGCAGAATGGAAAAGCAAAACAAAGGCGAAAGAAAAATCGTGCGATAAAGAGCCAAAACCCTCATGTAGGCAATCCTTTCCGGTTTGGGGAAACGGCAAGTTTTATGGCGATTATAGAAAAAAGCCGGCCAAAGAGCGATCACGCAACGCGAGGATAGCTTATAAAAGGGATGAAAATAGAGGAAGCGGGAAAAACTAAATTGTTAAAAAAATTTGACCGTCAAGTGCAAAGCAAAAGCCGGTCGGGTTGCGAGCAGGCAATAGAGGCGCCACGCAGAAACATCTCCCAGGTAGTGCTCTGCTTACCTGGCAAGATCGCGGGCGTAAACCATCTGCACCCCTTCCTTTTTGAAATAGGGGGCCGCGGCCAGCAGGCAGCGGAATGTAATTTCATGAGGATGGCCTATGGCAAGGGCCGCCCCGCGCTCTCTTGCAATTTTTACCGCCCGTGCGATCTGTTTGCCAATGGCGCTCACCTGGGTACTGTCGTCTAGGAAAACATCGCGTTTGAAAGTCGCAACCCCCCTGCGCCGGGCTTCTTTCCACCCCACGCTCTTGTTTATCGTCATGCTGTCGATAAAGAAAAGCCTGCGATCCTTTAGAACCGACATGAGGGTTTGCATGCCTTTGGCGTCCATGGTCATTTTGGAGCCCTCATGGTTGTTGACGCCGTCGAAATAGGGGGAAATATGAAGGGCAGCCGTTACGCATAGCCGGATTTGGCTCGAAGACATGGATACCAGAAGAGCGCCCGGACCGGGGTTTATGCGGCTGTTTAAAGGTTCCATGGGAAGATGGAGGATAACATCGCAGCCCTTGCTGTGAGCCATCCTGGCAATCTGGGTGCTGTAGGCCTCAAAAGGCAAAACCGACAAGGTAACCGGAAAGGGAAGTGAAGCGAATTTACGGGCGATACCAATATTGGGGCCAAAATCATCAATTACGATGGCAAGTTTAGGCCAGGTAATCCCGGGGACCGCGGGGGGGCTGGGAGGGGCCGCGGGTGGCAAAGCCGGGGCTTTAACCGCCGAAGCGGAGGGGCGTGTGGTTTTGGGCCTGGGGGCCGAAGGCTTGGCCTCGGGGGCAGCGGATGGGGGTGTTGCAACAACCTGTGGCGACGTTTTGGCGCCGGGAGTGGTCGTGGCGAGTCTGGCCGTTTGCTTTAACGGTTGGGGTGCGGGCTGCGGGATGTTTTTGCGGGGCAAATAGAGAAGGGCTGCCAAAAACGACAGGGCCAGGACCCATAGAATCAAAACCGGCGTAGAAGGCCTCTTGGGAGAAAGGGATGGGGGTTTGGAGGACTTTTTGCCCTTTTTATTGGCCTCGCCGGTTTTTACGGTTTTTGTACGCTTTGCGGAGGGCAATGTTTTTTCTCCGGCTAAGATCTTTTCTGGCAATCTCGATTAAAAGAAAAAAATCTGGCTCAAAACCTTGGCGCATGGCCGGATATTGGAGGGCAGAAGCGGCTTGAGGCGGCGAGCCGAAGGTTTTATCGCGGCCGCGCAACCGCTTCTGCCAAGAGCGCCTTTTGGGGACAAAAACTATTTACACTGGGTTTGCGCAAATATCTGGTAGCCCTTTAGAAGGTCAAGGGCGCGGCCTACCTGGTTATCCCCATCGATAAACTTCATAGCCTCCCCCTGAGCGGCCGTAAGCTTGGGTTGTTTGGCAACAGTCGGGTTCTGGTCCTTGAAATGATGGGGCAGATCTTTTTCACGGATAAAAGTGGGACCTTTGCCGCTCGTTGCGGAATTTGGCGCAGGGGCTATCCTGTGAACCACTATATCGGGCGTTATTCCCTCGGCCTGAATCGACCTGCCCGAGGGCGTGTAGTACAGGGAGGTGGTAAGCCGCAGGGCCGAGCCGTCATTTAGTGGAATTACGGTTTGAACCGAGCCTTTCCCGAAGGTTTGAGTGCCCATGACTATGGCTCTTTTGTGGTCCTGAAGCGCTCCGGAAACAATCTCGGAGGCGCTTGCGGACCCACCGTTTACCAGCACCACCATGGGGACGGTGAGCGGATTTTGCTTCTTGTGAGCCTCAAAACGCATCTTTTGGTCGGGCAACCGGCCTCCGGTGTAGACGATGAGACCGCCGTTTAGAAATTCATCGCTTACCTCGACCGCCTGATCGAGCAAGCCGCCGGGATTATTTCTCAAGTCGAGCACAAGGCCCTTGAGGCCGCCCGGATTGTCGGCCTGGAGCTTGGCTATGGCTGCTTTTAAATCCTTTGCCGTTCCGCTCTCAAAGCTCGAAATCTTCACATAACCAAACCCTGGTTCAAGTGTCATCGACTTGACGCTCTTAATGGCGATAATGGCGCGGGTCAGTTTAAAGTCGAGGGGCTTTGTAAGGCCTTTTCGATAGATTGTGAGATCGACCTTGCTGCCCTTGGGTCCCCGCATCTTTTGGACCGCGTGCATAAGAGACATTCCCTGAGTGGATTCATTATCGATCTTTATTATCTCGTCGTTGGCCTTGATTCCGGCTAAATCGGCCGGAGTACCCTCAAGAGGCGAAACCACGGTAAGAACATTTTTCTTGATCGTTATCTCTATGCCCAGACCGCCGAACTTGCCCCTGGTTTCGATCTGAAGCTCTTTGTATTCGGTAGGCGTAAGGAATGACGAGTGAGGGTCGAGTTCGCGGAGCATCCCATTTATCGCTCCGTAGATGAGTTTTTTCTGGTCTACTTTCTGTACGTAATTATCCTGAACGATTGACATTACATCGCTAAAAAGCTTGAGGTAATGATAAGTATCCTGATTTCCAGGTGTATCGCCTGCCTTGGCCGAGGCCAACCCGCCCGAAAGAAAAAAGAATAAGACAGCGGTCGTTAGTAAAGCAATAGGTTTAAGATTTTTCAACATATGGATTTCCTTGCTATAGCCAACTCTAAACGAGGCCCTACAGAGGTCTGCGGTTTGGATATGCCCGGGATCAAAATGAAATCCGGCGCACAAGGTATATTTTTTGCCTTGCCGAATTTAACAGCACCCTCTCCAAAGGGCAACCCCATTTTTTGCCTCCCGCAAATTTTAAAAAAAAAGAAGGTTGCCCGCTATGTGAACTTTCTATCCGGCCAATGCGTCTTAAACTAAAAGAGGCGTCCCTTACGATTCATCTATCTTTTTAAGGACCACGGGAGGTAAAGAGAATGAAGCTTTTGCGCAGCCTCAAGATTGGTATGGCGGCAATGACGATTTTTGTGACCTTGTCAGTGGCTTCGCCTGTTGCATACGGTTACGGCTACTACGGGCATGGGCATTATCACGGCCGTTACTACCACCATTATGGATATTATCACCACTATTGGGGTGGATATTACGGGGGCTACTATCCGTATGGCTATTATTACAACCCCTATCCTTATGGCTATTACTACACGCCTTACTATTATTCCAATCCCTACTGGTGGTAAAGGGTGGAAATTTCGCGTGCCCTCTAACGGGGCCATGGTCTTTCGCTCCGCCACACATCCCGGAGCTGCAGGGGGTGAGCAGAAGAAAAGGTGCTCACCCCCTGTTTTTCAATGGGTGTTAAAGTGGGGCCAGCGCTAGTGGCCTTTGTCTTTTTGCGACCTCAGCACTAAGTGATGGCGTGGAAATTTTACCGCCATTCTCTTTGCTAAATTTTACCTTTTGCAAAAACTTCGCTCAACCCCTTTGCTACTATGGTCCACAGGAAGTTTTTGGGCATGGTTGCCCGCATCTGCGCCTTGTAGGCGATAAGGCCTCACAGGATAAATATCTAAGGTAGAGTCCGCGCCTTTTGGCGGGGTAGGGGCTGTCAAATTCTGGACGCTTTACTTTGGGCTCATGAGATCTGAGCGATCACATCTGTTAGGTTCGCTAGAGGATAGTTTGTGAAAAAAAAAGGATTTGCGAATGACGTCACTGATTTGTGGGCAAATACGATGAGAAAATTGTGCGTGCTTCTTGCCCAGGATAGTCCAATTAACCAGGCGGTGGGGCGTGCGATGATCGAAGCTTTGGGTTGCCGGGTAGACGTTGCCTCAAACGGATGCGAAGTTTTGAGTTCGATGGAGTCGAGAAGCTACGATGTGTTTTTGATGGACTGTTTGATGCCTTTAGTGGACGGCTTTGAAGCCGCTTGTTTGATCAGGCTGAGAGAAAAGCGCCTGGGACGACCCCGGTCGGTGATCGTAGCGGTTGCGGCCGGTTTTTCCGAGCAGGATCGGCTGCACTGCCTGGAGGCCGGCATCGACGATTGTCTGGTTAAACCTTTTGACCTGCCGGAGCTTTCCAAAGTACTTACCAAGTGGGGCGGCCGGTTCATTTTGCCTTGAAAAAGCCCTTGGGCACGACAACGATGCCCCGGGGAGTAACGGAGAACTTTTCCCTGTCGGCCTGGGGATTGATGCCGATTTCGGTATTGGGGGGAATCACGTTTTCCTTGTCGATTATCGCCTTTTTAATCTTGCAGTGGCGTCCGACTTCGACGCGATCCATTATGACCGATTCGTCGACCTGGGCCCAGCTGCGCACCGTCACATCGCAGGAGAGCACCGAACTTCTCACCGTGCCCCCGCTAATTATGCAGCCCGGGGAAATCAGGGAATCGACCGCGGTGCCTATGTGGTCGGGTTCGTTGAAGACGAACTTCGCAGGCGGGTACTGATGCGCCCTGGTCCTTACGGGCCACAGGCGCCCGTAGAGGTTAAAGAAGGGATCGACGCCGGTTAGATCCATATTGGCGTTCCAATAGGCGTCGAGGGTGCCAACGTCTCTCCAGTACTGGGAGTCGCGGGTGGCCTCGACCAGGTGGGGTCTTCTAACCCCGTCGGGGTCTGCGCGGCGAATATAGTCGCTGATGCGGTTAAAGCGTCTGAAGGGGTAGGCGAAGACCTTGACTTCGTCAATGATCCTGGGGATTATATCGCCGCCGAAATCGTGGTAGTCCATCTTATAGAGTAAATCGAGCAGAAGTTGGGTTTTAAAAAGATAGATGCCCATGGAAGCCAGGCAGTGCTCGGGGTCGTCGGGGATGGGCTTGGGGTCTTTGGGCTTTTCCTGCCAGGCGCGAATCCTCAAATCATTGTCGACCTCGGCTATGCCAAACTCCGTGCCCTGTGCGCGATCGACTTCCAGAAGCGCTACGGAGGCATCGGCTCCCACTTTTTCGTGGTAATCGCGAAAGGCCGAATAGTCCATCTTGTAGACGTGGTCGCCCGAAAGAATCAAGACCAGGCGGGGCATTTCACGCTCTATGAGGTAGAGGTTCTGCCTTACCGAGTCCGCGGTGCCTCTGTACCAGTCTTCGCCGGTTCGCTGCTGTGGGGCTACGATTCTTAGGTAATGGCCAAGATCGCCCGAAAAAATTTTCCAGCCCTCCTCGAGATGGTCTACAAGCGACTGGGACTTGTACTGGGGGAAGACCAGGATTTTATAGAGCTGGGAGTTTATGCAGTTGCTAAGAGGAATATCGATTAGCCGGTATATTCCTCCAAAGGGAACGGCGGGCTTGGACCTGTCGGCGGTAAGGGGCATGAGCCGATTGCCCCTTCCGCCAGCCATGATGATGGTTAGTACGTCTTTCATCGCAGCCGCTCTTTTCGTGTGGTTATTGAGCTCCGGTCACAAGGGCCATGACATTGGAGGGCAGCCCGTTATCCTGGTATTTGATCGCGCCGTTTTTGTCGAGCAACACGACATACGGTATGCCCTCGACGCCGTAGGCTTGCGAGACCTTTGAGCCTTTATCGTAGAGTATCGTATAGGGCAGGTTTTCGTCCTGCTTGTAGCGTTTCACCTTTTCAAACGAGTCCCCGTTGCCGACGTCGATTGCAAGGATGGCCAGCTTTGATGGAGGAATGGTATTTCGCAGCTTGGCCAGCTCCGGGGCCATGTCCCTGCAGTGAGGACACCAGGTGGCGAAAAATTCGATCAAAACGGGCAATTTCCCTTTATACTGGTCCAAGGACACAGTGGCGCCGTCAGTGCTTTTGAGTGTGAAGTTGGGAGCTGTTTGCGCGCTTGCGGGCAGACACCACGTCAGAGTTGCCAGCAGCAAGGCGGGAATACAAAACATAGCCAATCTTTTGCCGGTTTTTGAATTCATATCCAGAATTCTCCTGCTTTAATTAGAAAGTACTCAGCTGCTATAATCATTAAAATCCCAAAAATCTTCTGTACCCGAACCATCCATATCCCCGAGCGGGGCAATGAGGCCAGCAAGCCGGTAAAGGTGCCCACGAGAATAACCAGGGTGCCCAGGCCAAGGGAAAAAGAAAAGAGCATGCCGATTCCTAGTACGATTTGCCGCTTGACGGCCACAATGGCCAGAAGCGCGGCCAGGATAGGGGTCGTGCAGGTGCTTACCACAAGGGCCGAGGCGCCGCCAAGAATCATGCTGGTAATGACGTCGTGGCCCGAAAAACCAGTAATTTTGAGGTTATTTAGAAAGCCTGGCGGAGCAAGGGGGACGGCTTCGAGCATCACCAGACCGAAAAGCAGCAAAATATTGGCTACGACCAGATAGACCCAGGGGTTGGCTGTAAGAGCGCCAAACATCTGGCCGGTAAGAGCCGCGATGGCGGCAAGGGTTGAATAAACGATCGCAAGGCCAAGCACATAAAACAGCGAGAGTACAAAACCCCGGCTTCTGCTCCCGTTGGCCTTGCCGCCGATAAAGGCAACGGTTATGGGCATCATGGGGTAGGTGCATGGCGTAAAACTGGCCAGAATGCCTCCGAAAAAAGATAGGAGTATCGCAAGCCATGGCGAATTATGAGCGATCTCGGCAAAATGGCCTATTGTCACCATAGAAGCCGCCTCGTTTCTATTTTGAAAAAATCAGATTGCTAATTACTAAAGCGCACGGTATCGGCATTCGTTCCGCGATAGCCCGTGCCTTCCCGGTGCGCTGCCAACAATTGAACTCGAAATTCCCCAAGAGGGCAAGATCTGTTCGATGACTTTGACGCTTTGAATTTCCTTTCTGCTTTGGTAGCGAAACCAATCGAGAAGGCCTCCCAGAAGGGGCGCCTTCATTTCCTGGCGCATGCGCAACCGCCAGGTTTTTTCGAGCGGTATTGAACGCATATATTGTATTAGCGCCAGTGTACCAGTATCAAGAGCAATATAGCCGATATCGGCAGAAAAATGATCAGCGCATATAAGTTTTCCCCGGGCCGGGTGCCAGAACCATCTGGGGGCCGTTCTCAAGGCGCGCCGGCAAATCTCGCATCCGTCCAGAGCCGCCATATAACCCATTAGCAACTGAAAACGCAAGAGTGCCAATAGTAGCACATGTTGGGGGTCTTTGTCGCGCTCCAATCTCTGGAGTGTCTCCTTGTGGAGGAAAAAAGAGGCCGCGCCGGGTTCCCCTTCGGGGACCATCTCCAGAACTATTTCGGAAAAAAGGGCCGCATAGGCCCATCTTTCTATATCGGAGCGCATAGGCAGGTAAGGGTCCACCAGAGTGCAGGCTTCGATCCAGATAAAGGAGTTTTTCTCGCGGCAGTCCACCCTGACAAGGCTGCTGGGCTCAAAGACATTTGCGAACCTCTTTTTGCTTCTCCTTGCGCCCTTGGCGATGCCGCGAAGCTTGCCGCACGCGGCCGAGTGAAAAGTCACCAACCGATCCGATTCACCATAATCGCAGGTAGTCAAAACGATAGCATCGGTTTCGAATCTTTTCATCTCTATCGGCTAATCGAGCTTGGAATCAAAATTAAGAGTCGATTCTAAACGCATCTGAGAATTTGTGCAACAGAGGCCGGAAACTATTTTGATTTGGCTATTGTTGCTCCCCGGGGCTTTTCACTTTGGCTGCGCCCCCGTTTGCGAAGTAGCGGTTACAGGCATTAAGATAGGCCCGGGCGCTCGCCTCTATAACGTCTGGACTGCTTCCCAGGCCCGAATAGACGTCCTCTCCGATCTCAACGCGTACCATGGCTTCGCCAAGAGCGTCCCTACCCATGGTGACGGCCTTCAAGTCGTAGTCGCGAAGTTTGCCGGGTACGCCGGTGATGCGCTCGATTCCTTTAAAAACCGCGTCAACCGGGCCGTCTCCGGTTGCTGCGTCGGTGTAGAGTTCTCCGTCTCGTTCGAGTGTGACCGAGGCGAGGGGGACCATTTTGTTGCCGCTCATTATCTGCAGGCTGTGCATCTTGAAAAGCTCGGGAACCTTAAAGACTTCGATTTCCACAATCGATTGAAGGTCCTGGGCTCCAATTTCCTTTTTGCGGTCGGCAACATCGATGAAACGGTTGTAGACCCGCTCGAAGACCTCGGATTCGAGCGTAAAACCCAGTTCTGCCAGGCGGTGCCTTAGCGCGGCACGTCCCGAGCGGGCGGTGAGCACCAGGGTTTGCTCTTTAATGCCCAATTCCTCGGGTTTCATGATCTCATAAGTGGTCCTGTCCTTAAGGATCCCGTCCTGGTGGATCCCGGAGGAATGAGAAAAGGCGTTGCTGCCCACTATTGCCTTGTTGGGCTGCACCGGGATGTTCATTATGCGGCTTACCATGCGGCTTGTGCGGTAAATCTCCTTGGTCTCGATCCGGGTTTGCGCCTGGTAGTTTTCAAACCGGGTCCTTAGAATCATGACTATCTCTTCCAGGGAAGCGTTTCCGGCCCGCTCGCCGATGCCGTTGATAGTGCACTCCACCTGGTCGGCGCCGTTTCGAACCGCGGCGATGCTGTTTGCCACCGCAAGGCCCAGGTCGTTATGGCAGTGGACGCTCAAAAGTGCGCGGTCCAGGGCCGGAATGCTCTGACGGAGCCTGCGGATGAGATCGCCATATTCTTCGGGCAGAGCGTAGCCCACCGTATCGGGAACATTTATGATAGAGGCCCCGGCCTGGATGGTCGCTTCTATTATGCGGCAGAGAAACTCAAAATCGGTCCTCGAGCCGTCTTCGGTTGAAAACTCCACTTCCGGAGATAAACTCTTCGCGTATCTTACAGCCTCAACGGCCATCTCCAAGGTTTTGTCGCGGTCGCTTCGAAGTTTTTTCTGTATGTGGATGTCCGAGGCCCCGAGGAAAACGTGAATTCTTGGGCTCGAAGCTTCGTGGACCGCCTGCCAGGCTATGTCGATGTCCTCCTTTACCGCGCGGGCAAGGGCGGCGATCGTCGGGCCCTGAATCTGGCGGGAAATTTCCCTCACGGCTTCCAGATCTCCTGGCGAAGAGCACGGAAAGCCGGCCTCGATCACATCGACATTGAGCTTTGCGAGCTGTTTGGCGATTTCGATCTTTTGCTTCTTGTTAAGCTTTGCTCCGGGGACCTGTTCGCCATCCCTGAGCGTCGTGTCGAAAATATGTATCCTTCTGCTCATCTTTCCCTCCTTGTGCCGGCGCGGCTGCAAAAAAAAGGTTAAGGGTCATGAAAAACAAAAAAGGCCATGGGGGAGAACCCATGGCCTTCGATTATCAGTTGTTTTATGCTCTTAGCACATTGAGCAAAAGGCGCCTGGTCCTCCTGTCCGACTTTGCGGACTAAGTAGTAGAGCGAGTAGAAAATAGAAAAAAACGGCGCCTCTCATCGTGGAAACTCCATGGGAAAATTTTTAGCACTGAATAAAGGCATATATCCGCACGAGGCGAACAAGTCAACCCTTTATCGCGTAGACCACAACGAAGCAGGCCGCAATTTCGGCCAGAAACAACAGAGAATAGAGGGCGTATTTACCCATGGAAAAATCCTCTATTATGCGGTTGGCCTCACTCATCCTGGAGTATGCTTTATCGGTATCCATCTTAAAATCCCACCTTGCGCTAACCTGCCGGACGGACCGGAGAATTGGATTAAACCATCAATACAGCTTGCCAGACAATACGAGTGCCCATTATATTTGCCGGGAAGAAAATAGCAAGTGTTTTTAAAAAAGTTTGTCTCCTGGCGCGCTTCCTTGACCAACTGGTGCTCTAATTATGTTTTCAACTTCGGCTAAACCCGGCCTTTCCTTTATTCCCCGCGACGTTTTAGCGGTAATGGAGAGGATAGGCCGGGCAGGTTTTGACGTGTGGCTGGTGGGAGGGGCGCCGCGCGATTTTTTGCTTGGCATCGAGCCCCGCGACTGGGACCTTGCAACAAGCGCTCCCAGTGCCGCTATAGTTTCGCTTTTCCCCTCGGTTATCCCTGTCGGCATAAGGCATGGAACGGTCCAGGTCCATACGCGCACCCGGGATATCGAGGTGACAAGCTTTGCTCCGGGCGGGGAAGCGGGAATTCTAATTGATCTGGCGCGCAGGGATTTTACCATAAATTCCATTGCTCTTTCCTATCCGGGGGGCGAGTTGCTCGATCCCAACGCGGGGCGGGAGGACTTGAACGCCGGTTTGATCAAGGGGGTTGGAGACCCTTGCGCGAGGTTTTTAGAAGACCCTCTCAGGATAATTCGCGGAGCAAGAATCAGCGCAATTTACGGCTTTCGAATCGACCAAGCGACCTTCGAGGCGATGGAAAAGTGTGGCGCAAGACTCGAAAGTGTTTCCGGGGAAAGAATTCGTGACGAATTTCTAAAAATTCTAACCTCTAGAGAGCCCGCCATAGCCTTCGTAGCGCTTAGGCAAACCGGCACACTCCAAAGGATTTTTCCCTTTCTTGACCGCGCGAATGTGTTCGATGAGACCATTAACTCTATCACCCATTGCCCGGATAGAATCCGGTTAAGGCTTGCCGCCCTGTTTTCCAAGGCCGCCGACTCCAACCGCGCAAGCGCCCGGGTCGCAGGGAAGACTCTTAAAAGCTGGAACATGTCCAAAAGGCTCATCGAGGAGGTGTCGACTATCGTAGGGCGCCGGATCGGAGAGGAAGCCTTTTCCTGGAGCGATGAGCGCATAAGGGGTTTTATAACCGAGGTGGGTCCGCAACTGTTGGAAGATATTATCTATCTTCTGGAAGCGGAGATGATTTCGCGCACACGGTCTCCCGAGGCGGGCATGGAAAAACTGGAGCGGTTTCGCGCTAATGTTACAACCCAGTTGGGGCTTATTTCTGCCTTTAGCGTTCGCGAGCTTGCCCTTGGCGGAAACGATATCATTAAAATTCTTGGCATCGCTCCGGGGCCCGAAGTGGGCAAGGTGCTCAAAGCCCTGTTTGATCTTGTCCAGAAAGACCCCGGCCTTAACACCCCCCAGGGCCTTACCCGGATAGTCGAACAAAAGTACAAAAAACGCGATGAAACGTGAATGGAAGAAAAGAGCCCGTTTGGCAAGGGATGCCAAACGGGCTCCAGGTCTTTCCGCCTAAAAGGTGAAAACTATGCGGCTTTTGCAGACAAGGCCGGCTGGCTTACCAGCGGGCTGCCCACGGGCAGTACGTTTCTGCCGAAAACTTGCAGAAATATGACGTGCGCCATCATATACCAGGCAAGAAGAGCGCACACGGTAAGGTCGATTGCGGTAAAGGTAAGAACTTGTTTCATGCCCTCGAGAAACACCAGGTCGAGGCCGATAAAACCGACCAGAAGAGTCAGAAAAGTAAGAAACATTGCGAAATGGATTGCTAAAGAACCTATCAGCATAATGAATGTAAAGAGCGTAAATACAACCATGAACCATCCGACGTCTGCCGGCGTTATTTTAAGGAATTCATGAACAAAGGTCTGGCCCTTTACGGTCTCGACTTCCAGGAGGAAGAAAATAAACGCCAGCGCGATCCAGAACGCGCCGTAAGCTGAAAAAGCGCAAAAACCGAAATTGTTCCCGGTTTGGAATTCCAGAAGGCCGGCCAGGAGTTGCGCGGTTCCTCCAAACGCCAGAGCCAGGCAAAAAACGACCCCGGGATTGCACAATCCCAGATTGTGAAACTGCAGCAAAAGCGTGGTCGCACCGAAACCTGCAAGTCCTACTACCGCCGGATTACCCAGAGATTGTCCTGCCGCCATTGTAAAACCTCCTAAGATAAGAATGCGTTATTTAAGAAAATAAATGATTATACAGGACACCGCATAGACGTAGGTCGCCAGACGCTTACCACCCCCCCCCTCGAAAAAAAACACAGACTGAAAACGCACTATGGTGTCGGGAAATAAAAACAGCGCAGTGGATATCTATGGGAGCGCAAAGCGAGAATGGGCGAAAAAAAAGGCAATGGGGAAAAAATTAGCGCGTGAACACGAACGGGGAAGAGTAGCCGCTAAGAGATAAAGATTGTGAAAAAACGGTCAAAACTCATCTCACATCATTACGGGCTATATTTATAAAATAAGAAAGCCGGTGTCAAGCTAATTTATGGCAGTGTAGCGAGCAAATAAAATGTCCGCACTTGTAGCACGTGAATTGTCCGGTTTAAATA
>JBMFHI010000068.1:0-21298 GCA_049976905.1 Syntrophobacteraceae bacterium
TAGTTCGGCATGCGACCGGGAATCCTTCAACACCCTCTCATCCTGAAGACCAAAGCGCGCGGTGAACCAGAACTGCGCTCCCCCCCCTACAGCGCTTTTTACACCAATCCCACCACCCATCATCTCGGCGAGTTGCCTGGAGATGGCCAGACCCAGGCCCGTGCCGCCATATTGGCGAGTTGTCGAGGCATCCAGCTGAGTGAACTGCTGGAACAGAATCGAGAACTTGTCCTCCGGGATACCGATTCCCGTATCGCGAACGCAAAAACGAAGCAGGCATGTATCCCGCGGCTTTTCGCCTGAGTGCGCGTGCTTTTGTTCGTCGCTTTCAGCCCTGCTGACTTTTATGGCAACTTCCCCCCGGTGCGTGAATTTAAGGGCATTGGCCGTAAGGTTTGTGAGAACCTGGCGCAAGCGGCCAGGGTCGCCCAAAAGAAGGGTGGGCACATCGGGATCGGCGGCGCAGGAAAGCTCCAACCCTTTATCCTGGGCTTTTAACGCCATAGTCTCGGCAAAATCTTCCAAGAGGGTTTGCAGGTCGAAGTTCAAGGTTTCAAGTTCGAGCCTGCCTGCCTCGATCTTCGAAAAATCAAGGATATCGTTTATGATCGTAAGCAGCGACTCGCCGCTGGATTTAACTATCTCGACAAAGCGTTGTTGCTCCTCGGTAAGCTCGGTATCGAGCAAGAGGCTGGTCATGCCGATCACGCCGTTCATGGGCGTGCGGATTTCATGGCTCATATTGGCGAGGAACTCGCTTTTTGCTGAATTGGCCATCCAGGCCTCCAAAGCCAGCTCATTGGCCCGCGCAATGGCCTTTTCGAGTTCCTGGTTGGCATCGAGCAAATCCGCCTCCGCCTGCCTTTGCTCGGTTATGTCCTCAGCCGAGCAGACGACATATTCCACGGTGCCGTCGTCGCGAAGTTTGGGCGTTTTTAGGATCGCAATCAGCCTGTGCTCGCCCGAGACGTGAGGAATCCACTGCTCGCTTCGCACCGGTTTGCCGGTGGAAAAGACTTCGATGTTTGCCTTTCGTGAGATCTCGGCAACATCCGCGGGCAAGACCTCGTAGAGGTCCTTAAAGGCGATATCCTCTGTTTTGAGGCCCTGGAAGGCCGCGCGGGCCTTGTTAACCGCGCCGTAAGTATGGTCGTCTGTCAGGTACCATACCATGGTCTGGATATTATCGAGCAGGATGCGCTGCTCCTCGGCGGCTCGGCGTCTTTGTTCCCGGGAACGGACCTGTTCAATTTTGGCCGCCAGCACGTGAGCAACGGCTTCAAGGAAGTGGGCGTCATTTTCGTCGAAATCCTGATGACGATCACAGTGAACGGCCAGGACCCCAAAGGGCCTTTGTAGACCCGGGATGGCCACGGTCATGCCGCTGACGACGTGGTGTTCGGCCAAAAGGGCCGAGAGTGAAAAGCGCGGATCGTTTGCTACCTCCCCGGAGATGACCGGCTCTTTTTGCAGCAGTGTATAGCCGCACTGGGAGCGGGTTCCATCCGGAACCGATATTCCCACCCAACCCTCTTTCCATCCAATTCCGGAGCGCATAAAGAGTGTCCCCTCCTCCTTGCGGTGCTCCATGACCTTGGCGTATTTGGTCCCAAGCACCTTGGAGGCGAGCACGATCGCATCGTGGAATAATTGGTCGAGATCGCCCGTTCCTGCAAGGGCGCGCTGGCCGAAAGCAGCGACCTCGGTTTGCTGGCGGACCCGGCGTTGCTCGTTGTCAAGGGCCTTATGAAGCGCTTCCTCGGCTCTTTTGCTCTCGGTAATGTCTTGGAGCGATCCGTAAAGGCCCGTGACCCTGCCTTCCAGCCCCGTCTCGGCCTCGCCTCTTATGAGGCATACCCGCATCGTTCCATCGTTTAGAACTGTGCGCAATTCCAGTTCATAGGGGATAGCCTCCCTGACTGCGGCTTTAATGGCTCGATCCAGCTTCTCCATTTCCTCTGGAGGGCAGAACCGAAGAAATTCGGCAAAGGAAAGCCCCTGCCGCGATGGCTCCATTCCCATGATACGAAACATCTCCTCGGACCACTTGACCGTGTCCGAGGCCAAATCCCATTGCCAGCTCCCCACGTGCGCTATGCTCTCGGTGCGCGCCAGCATGGCCTGGTTTCGCCGTAACTCTTGCTCAGCACGCTTTCGATCCGTGATATCGAGAACTGAGCCTATGGTGTCAACGGGTTCCCCGGCCCAATTGCGCACCAGATTGGCCCTCATAATGCCGTAAACCGTATGGCCGTCCTTGTGTATAAAACGTTTTTCCATCTCGTAGTGATCGATGTTACCGCAAACGAGGGCAGCCTGCTTCTCGAGGTTTTCCTGGATTATTTCCGGATGGCTGATTTCTGCCAGGTGCTTTCCAAGCAGTTCTTCTTCACGGTAGCCAAGCATGCGGCAATAGGCCGGATTGGCGTTTTGAATACGAAAATCCGGGGATAACCGTGCCAACCCGACGTCAGCCGAGTCATAAATGGTGCGGAAACGGAATTCGCTTTCGCGCAGTTCCTCTTCGGCCCGCTTACGTTCGGTTATATCCCTTATGATTCCCTCGATACCGACAATATTGCCTTGATTATCCTTAAGAAGGCTTCCGGTAAGCGATCCCCAAATCGGCGAACCGTCTTTTTTCCGGTATGCTATTTCGTAATCTCTTACTACGCCGTCTCGCAGGAGCATGTGCATCATTTCCTCCCGCTCGGCCGGATACATCAAAAAGTCGTTGGCATGTCTGCCTATTGCATCCTCGCAGGTGATGCCGCAAGTTTTGTAAATGGATGGACTTATCATGGTGATGG
Organism: Syntrophobacteraceae bacterium; assembly: GCA_049976905.1. Classification (GTDB taxonomy): domain Bacteria; phylum Desulfobacterota; class Syntrophobacteria; order Syntrophobacterales; family Syntrophobacteraceae; genus SbD1. The sequence goes on from JBMFHI010000068.1 coordinate 2,811, forward strand.
TACCGTCCAAATCCGCACGGTAGTAAACGTCCTGTATGTTTTCAACCACGCTGCGGTAGCGTTGTTCGCTCTCGCGGAGCATTTCCTGGGTTTTTCTGATCTCGGTGGCATCGCGGATGGTTTCGATGGCTCCGATGATCTTGCCCGCGCTGTCATAAAGAGGCCTGGCTTTGCAGGAGAGCACGCGAATTTCCCCACCTCGTAACGGCGCATTGGTTTCGGCTAAAAGAATGTCTCCCTCTGTTTGGACAGAGCAATATTTCTTTAAAATTTCAACGTCTTGTCCAAGCGCTGCATCTATCAAAATCGGTCTTCGGAAGTCATAAAAGGGCAAGGAATATTCATAATCGCCCTTTCCCAGAAGATCCTGGGCCTTAACCCCCGTTAGCTCTTCAGCGGCCCTGTTCCAGGCGATAACCTTACGCTCGGAGTCGATGGCAAAAGTCGTATCGGGCAAGAAGTCAAGGATCTGGGAAAGCTTCTGGTTGGACTCTCGTAATGCGACTTCGGACTGCTTGCGCTGCGTAATATCCTGATGTACGCCTCGAATCTTGACGACATTCCAATTCTCGTCGCGAACCGGCGCATAGTAGACCAGCAGATGCCGCTGCTTTCCATCGGGGCTTACGACGCGGTGTTCCAACTGACCGATGAAGGTAGGATCTGTTGTAGTCAAAGCTTTATTTTTTGCTTCGGAGATAATAAGAGTGTCTTCGCGCGAGAGAAATTTTTCCGCGTAGGCTTTGCCGGTTATAAGCCCCCCTCCTTCAGCGGCTTGACCGCCTAAAAAATCATAGTTGTGATCTTCCAGCCAGAAGGTATCGGTTTTGACATCGTATTCCCAGCGCGCAAGCCCGGCTATGTCCAGGGCCATCCTTAGCTGGGCCTCGCGCTCCCGCAGCGCCTCTTCAATTTTTTTGCGCTCCGTGATGTCTCGTCCCAGGACCACCAGGGCCTTGCGCTTGCCGTCGTCTTGAAAAATGGGCACTTTAATTACATCGTAGACACTGGCCGTCCCATCGGAACGGGGGACGGTCTCGTCTATGCGCAAGGCTTTGCCCCTTTCCCAGGCCAGGTTATCCGTATGCTCGCAGGTCAGCAAAGCCTCCTTATGGAAACTGACGTTTTGGGCAAGTTCAAGATTTTTCTTTCCCCTGTAATCGAAGCCCTTTAAATCGAAGAGTTTCAGGGCCGCCTCATTGGCCTCCATCCAGCGCCCCTGCGCATCCTTGAAACAGACAAAATCCGGGGTGCCCTCGATCAGCGAGCGCAGCCTTTCCTCGCTCTCACGCAACGATTCTTCGACCAACTTACGCTCTGTAATATCGTTTAAAGTCACCAGTACTTTGTCAGCACCTCCGTCACAAACAAGCGCGGTGTTTATCAAAATCTCCACCGTAACAAACCCGGAATCCATCCTGAGTGTCATTTGGGCTTCGGCGTCACGAACACCGGTACCGGTCTGGAAGGTCCGCAGAATGTGCGACCGGATCGGACATTGGTTGCACAGGGGCCCCTGTCCGCACCCTTTACCATCGAAAGAATTCAAACAGGAGATCGCATCGCCGGGAAGTTTGCCAAGGATTTGCTCCCTGGGCCTGCCGGAAAAAAATATTCCCTTGTGATTTATATTCGTTACATGACCGTCCCTGTCCAGAAGCATCATGGTGTAGGGAGCGCTTTCAAATATTTTGGCCAAAGTTTCCTTTTGATCCCTTGTTTGCCTTTCCGCCTCTTTTCGGCGGGAGATATCGTCAACGCACCAAAGGACGCCTTTATTCAAGTCGGGCGACTTATTGGGATCGAGGGCCTTGCCCGACAGGGTGCACCATACCGCGGAGCCGTCTTTTCTTTTGAGTTGGTACTCCACCTGTATCTGAGATCCCTTTATCAAGGGCATGTGATAGTTTTTAATAAATTCGAGGTAAGCCTGCTCGCAGAGATGAAATTCCAGCATGTCCATGCCGTTCATTTCCTTAGGCGAATCGTAGCCCATGATATCGGCAAGCCGCTGGTTTGCCCGGTAAAGAAGCCCGTATTTTTTAAAAAAAGCTATACCGATCTGGCTGTTTTCAAAGATCGCCTGGAACTCTTTACCCGAGCCGACGCTTTCTTCCTCGTCACTTCTCATCTTATCTTCCCTGGGTATGCGGTTGCCGGAGTTAATACCGTCGACGCCCTTTCGCTTAGCTTGCATTGGAGTCTCTGCCTTCCTATCCTGCAAAATGGGCGAAAGGACCTTGCAATTAAATAGAGCTGCTCCCGTCCCCCCTCAATGGCGTTGACTTAAGGTCTGCTTATCTCACGCGAAGCCGCGAAGCCGCAAAAAGTGAAGCCGTAAAAAGCGTCATTTAGCACTGGTCTTCGAGGGCTAATGCAAGCATGGAGCCCTCAGGTGAATTCGGACACATTTCGTATTGTGTTTCTTTCATCTCTTTTTTCGCGCCTTCGCGGTTTTGCGTGAGCCTAAATCAACAACATTTCGTCCCCCTCTGGACTGAAAACGGGCTTATACGGGCCAAGGTTGACGGTTTTTAGTTCGAGATGAAAATTTTTCGGTTCGCTACCGTAAATCGGCAAAAAATTAGAACCACTTTAACGGCCTCTTGAGATTATCCGCTTTTCAAACCAGGCGGAGACTTCTCACTTGAGTTTAAAGAGAGGCAGCAAAACGAGGGGGAAAAAATCTATTAGAAAATGCAGCACGGCAGGAGCTACCAGGCTTTTTCGCCAAACGTAGGTGAGGGCGAGAAGAAGACCCAAAACACCCACTGTCCCGACGCTGGCCGCCCCCTCATAGCCGTGGCCGAGGGAAAAAAGGACTGAGGAGATAAGAACTGCGGCAATTGTGCTGCCCGTAAGATCGTTTAGGCGCAGTAAAAGGTAGCCGCGAAAAATAGTTTCCTCAGCCACTGCCGCGACGGCGGCCAGGATACAGGCGAGAAAAATCTCAGGGAGGCCTTTGGGGGTTAGAAACTGGGGTAAACGGCTCATAGCCGATGAGAGGCCAAACCATTGGAAAACCTTCACCAGCAATGGTTCTGCATAGAGAACCGGCAAAATCAGTATTGCACCCAGAGCGATTTCTTCCTTCAGTCGGCCAAATTTCCACCCGAGCCTGGAAAGAGGCTCTCCGTCCCGCCACAGAAAGAAAAAGACCAGACAGGTAAGCGAGATATCGCGAAGGATTATGGAAACCGCCATGACAGCAAACCCGAGCCTTTCCTTTCCCATCGGCAAAAAGGAAATCATCATGGAGGGTATGATCAGAAGAAGGAAAACGGCAAGCTCAAAAAACTCTTTCTTTCGCCAATGCGCTTCAGGCTCATTCATGGTCAGTCCTCCATGGTTCAAATTGGGTGCGTCCGCACATGTCTCGATGGCAGGGGGTGTAAACAGCCTCGAGTTTTTGCGTATGCACGCTCAAATGCTCTGCTCGTGTGTCTAATAATGCAGGGATCTTTCGGCGCAAGGCCCGACAACGCACTAAAAGCGCACGCTTTCCCCACCTTAATCTTATAAATATTGTTTTTTTGGAGGGATTGGTATTATCTAAATAATAATGCAAGACGCCTTTTGGGGAGCCGTTCGTTTTTTCTGAATTGAGCCAAAGGAAATTGCCGGTGAGTCGTAAGGTAAGTTTGGAAGAACTGGGCAAAAGAATCGAGGAGCTCGAAGGAGAAATTGCTGCGCGCAAAAAGGCGGAGGAACAGCTTCGTTATGACTTGCACTATACCCGCAGCCTGATAGAGGCAAGCCCGGATCCGATGGTAACCGTAAACCCGAGGGGAAACATAACCGATGTTAACGAGGCAACGATCAATGCCCTTGGAGTAGCGCGAGAGGAGATCCTCGGAGCCGACTTCTCGACTTGTTTCACCGAACCGGAAAAGGCAAAGGAGGCATACAGGCAGGCTCTGCAGGAAGGCTGCCTTACAGATTTTCCCCTGACGATCCGGCACAGGAACGGCAAATTGACCCATTTTCTTTTCAGCGCCTCCCTCTGCAAAGAGGCTTGCGGTAAAGTCCCGGCCGTTTTGGCGACCGGAAGGGATGTAAGCGAACAGATACAGGCCTGCCGGTATGCTCGAAGTTTGATTGAAGCAAACCCCGATCCCCTGGTTACAATTAGCGCCGAGGGAAAGATCACCGATGTGAACGAGGCCACGATCAAGGCCGTTGGACTACCTCGTGAAGCTATCATAGGAACTGATTTCTCCACGTATTTTACTGAACCGGCAAAGGCAATCCGGGGATACCGCAGAGTTTTCCGAGATGGCGTGGTCACCGATTACCCCCTGACGATTCGGCACAGGGACGGAAAATTGGCCCATTTTCTCTATAGCGCCTCACTCTATAAAGATGTTGCGGGCAACATCCTGGGTGTTTTTACGGCCGCCCGGGACATCACTGAACGAAAGAGAGCCGAGGAGGCGCTTGGCGAGTCGCGGCAAATGTTGCACTCGGTGTTGGATACAATTCCGGTTCGGGTCTTTTGGAAAGATTTGGACTTAAATTATCTTGGCTGCAACCGTCCCTTTGCTTTCGATGCCGGTCTCCTGTCGCCCGAAGAGATAATAGGCAAAAACGACTTCGAGATGAACTGGAAGGATCAGGCTGAAGCCTACCGCTGCGACGATCGGTTGGTTATCGAAACGGGCGCCCCCAAACTGGGCTATGAAGAGCAGCAGACGACCCCCCAGGGCGGCACGATCTGGGTTCGCACCAACAAGGTCCCCCTTCGTGATGGCGCGGGAAGGATCAAAGGAGTTCTTGGTACATACGAAGACATTACGAAAAGCAAGCAAATGGCCGAAATGCTTCAGGCCTCCGAGACCAGATACCGCATCGTGGCCGACAACACCCACGACTGGGAACATTGGACCAGCCCCGAAGGTCTGATACTCTATGTCTCTCCTTCCTGCCAAAGGATCACGGGCTACACGGCCGCGGAGTTTGAAGCGGACCCGGGCCTGGGCTTTCGAATCGTTTACCCCGATGACCTCGCCCAGTTTAAGTTGCATTTGCAGGCCTACGCAACCAACAGCAAGGAACCGGGCGCCTTCGAATTTCGAATCATTCACAGGGATGGTTCCATCCGATGGATCGACCACGTCTGCCAATCGGTCTTCGATGAGAGCGGCAATTTCATGGGGCGCAGGGGAAGCAACCGGGATATAACTGACCGAAAGAAGGCCGAAAAAGCGCTTGAGGAAAGCACGGAAAAATTAAAATTTTTTGCCTACTCCGTTGCTCACGACCTCAAAAGTCCGGCTATCGGAGTCTATGGGCTTACCAAACGACTGGTGCGGCTTGCCGGCGAGGTTCTCGATGAGACCGGCAGGACGTACTGCGATCAAATCCTTAAGGTTTCCGAGCATATCGCCGCACTCGTGGAGAAGATAAACGTCTATATAGCGACTAAGGAGGGCGCTCCGTTTTTCGAGACCTTAAAAACTTCAGAAATTTTCAGGATCTTAAGAGACGAATTTTCCGTCCCCTTCAGCCTGCGAGGCATCGAGTGGGTTGCGCTTGAATCCGAGGTGGAGATCAGGGCCGACAGGCTTTCTATTCTTAGAATCTTTAGAAATCTTATCGACAACGCCCTAAAATACGGCGGGGAAAGTCTGACCAGAGTTTCCTTAGGCTATGAAGCCTCCAATCAATTCCACATCTTTTCTGTATCCGACGACGGCAAGGGCGTTACAGGTATCGACTCAAAGAAAATTTTCGGCCTCTTTCAACGAAACGAATCCTCAAGGGGCGTCGAAGGCGCAGGCCTGGGTCTTGCCATAGTCAAAGAAATTGCAGAGCAGCACGGAGGAAGAGTGTGGCTGGATAACCAGGACTCGCGGGGTATAACTTTCTATGTGTCCATTTCCAAAAATTTATGAAAGAAATTGTGGGGAGACTTTTCCCTCGCCCTGTCGCTGCCGTGCTTGCCGGTTTTTTTCATTTCCTCATTCATTAAGATAATAATATCTGAATTTTTTAAAATCCTGCTTCTGGCATCCAGAAATCGAGTGGTTATCTTGCCCGACAGAGACAACTCTGCCTTAGCGCAAGGATAACCGCCCACCTCAAGGACTTACCCGCCATGAAAAGGATTCTAAGCTGCTTAGCGTTTCTTTTTGTAGCCATGAACATCTTCTATACGCCTGACGCCTGGGCCGCTCCCTCGGTAAGCGGACCGGGCGTTATATCTGAAAACATTGACAGCCTGCGCTGCGGCGATCATCTGGTGCAGTTGGGAGAAACCCAATTGCAGGTCGTACACCAGTGCGGGCTTCCCGATGTAAGGGATTCCTACTTCGTCTATACCGGTACTATGGATAGATGGACCTATAACATGGGTCCCAAGGATTTCATCTATGTCTTCACGTTTTTAAACGGGATGTTAAGAAATATAAGAGAGACAGACAGAGGATTTTAGCAAATCTGCAAAGGAATAGGCGGAGAAGATGGAGAGCATCTACCCCGGTCCCTTGTTACAAATGCTGAGATCCTTAAAGTCCAAGCCCGGAGTCAATATCAAGATAGTTGACCACCGAAGCGCTCAGATCGTCAATGTATTCGTTTTCTTGGCCCGGCCCAAACCTCATGGAAGCCGCATTTCTTTTTTGGGAAAAAAGGCTTGACTAAAAATGGTGTGAAACTCTAAACTTTTCGCTGGCAGGATAGATCGGCTCAATGATCAACAAGGTGGTGCCTGGCGGTACACGCCCGGTCCGCCTGGACGCGTGAGCTTTCCTCCGCGGTGTTTGGAAAGGTTAAACGATGTTTGATTATTCCCGATACCAGCCATGGTGGTGGCTTTTTCCAATCTCGATGTGCGTGTTGTTTTTGGCCTCTCTGCCTTTTTTGCCTTATACCCGAAGGCATGGCTGGAGGATAAGTCCAAGCCATGTCCTGGCGATTTTGACCCTGCTTTCCTTTCTCCTGGTCATAATCGCCTCGTTTAGATGAAAGGAAAAAAGTGCAATATTTTCCCTCTACCTTTCTCTTTTATATCTTTTTTCTGCTCCTTTTCGTTTTTCTTATCGCCATGATAGAGGTGAGCGTGCTCAGCTACGCTTACGAACGGATGGGAATAAACAGACATTATGTTTTCGCGCTCCTGCTCCTCTCTCTTCTAAGCACTTATTTCAACATCCCTGTCTATCATTTTCCGCCCGAAAGGTTGGTTTCCGGCGCCCAGGTTAATTTTTTCGGGATGCGCTACGTTATTCCGATGGTATCGGCCCAGATGGGAACGACTCTGGCCGTTAATGTCGGAGGGGCTCTTATCCCAACGCTTCTGTCACTGTATCTTATAGTCAAAAATAAACTTTTTTTTATCTCCCTGCCTGCCGTGCTCCTTGTCATGCTGGTCGTCCACGCCCTGGCCTATCCGGTCAAAGGCCTTGGCATCGCAGAGCCGCTCTTTGTCCCGCCTCTTATCGCCTCTGCGGCGGGCCTTCTATTTTCCAGGCGGGCGGCTCCCGCGCTCGCCTATATCTCGGGAACTCTGGGAACACTGATCGGCGCGGATCTTTTGAACCTGGAAAGAGTGCGGGGGCTGGGCGCTCCGATAGTCTCGATCGGAGGGGCCGGAACCTTTGACGGGGTATTCCTTACGGGCATAGTCGCTGTCTTGCTGGCGAGCATATTTACCACTCCCAAAGACGAGGACAAGGCTCAGAAGGCTTAAAAGGTCCGGAATGTTTTTGCGCCCCAGCCTCTGCCACCAGTTTCATCGCGATGTGTCGTCCTCCGAATTTTGCCCCTTACCTTTGAATTCCTTAAAGGGGCTGTTCCCCTAAGCCGCCTGAAAACCTAAATAAATAGGGACCACTTGAATTGGGAAGGTCTCCAAGTGTATCATTTAGTATCCGCTGACAGCCCTTAAAGGCTGAGAGAGTTAAAACAGCAACCTCACGATACGGGATATTTTCACTATGTCCGAATTTATTGTTGCCTTCCGAAGACTTGCCATTCCCTATTGGAAGTCGGAGGAAAAATGGCGAGCCTTCGCGCTGCTCGCGGTAATAGTGGCGTTCAATCTCGGCGCGGTCTATTTTACCGTCGAAATCAACCTCTGGTACAAGACCTTCTACAATGTTTTGCAGAACTATAAAAAAGCCGCCTTTATCCCTGTAATCCTGCGTTTTTGTCTTCTGGCCGGAGCCTACATCTTTCTTCTGGTTTACGCCCAGTACCTGGCGCAGATGCTCCAAATTCGGTGGCGAAACTGGCTGACCGACAAATATCTTAAAGAGTGGCTAAACCACAAGGCCTACTATAGGATCAATTTCGATGGCGCGGCCACCGATAACCCCGATCAGCGCATAAGCGAAGACATCGACTCCTATATATCCCAGACGATCAGTCTGGGTACGAGCCTGCTCAGTTCGGTTGCTTCCCTTTTGTCTTTTCTGGGGATTTTGTGGATACTGTCCGGCTCCCTGCCCATCCCCCTGGGGGCTCATTCGTTTAATATCCCCGGCTATATGGTCTGGCTGGCCCTCATCTATGCCGTAGTGGGCACCTGGGTGACTATTCGAGTTGGAAATCCCCTGGTTCGGCTAAACTTCGACCAGCAGAGGTATGAGGCCGATTTTCGTTTCAGTATGGTAAGAGTGCGTGAAAACAGCGAGTCGATTGCGCTCTACGGCGGTGAGGGGCACGAACAGACTCATCTGATGGGCCGCTTCAAGAGGCTGCTCGAAAATTTCTGGAAAATCATGAAGCGTCAAAAACGGCTTGCCTGGGTCACCTATTCCTATAGTCAGGCGGCGGTGATCTTTCCCCTCCTCATGGCAGCGCCTCGCTACTTTTCCCATCAAATGAACCTTGGCGGGCTCATGCAAACCGCGGACGCATTCGGGCAGGTCCAGACCTCGCTTTCCTTTCTGGTCACCAGTTATGCCACGATAGCCAGTTGGCACGCGGTGATAAATCGTCTGCTGGGCTTTTCCAGAACCATGGACAGGCTTGAGACCACCGAACTGCTGTCGGGCGCAAAATGTATGTGCGCACCCGATAAGGTTATAAGGATCGAATCTTTCAATGTGTCGCTCCCGGATGGAAGGCGTTTGGTAAAAGACCTTGAACTCAATATAGAAGCCGGAGCCCATCTTCTTATCACCGGTCCTTCGGGCTGCGGTAAGAGCACCCTTATCCGCGCCCTTGCGGGCATCTGGCCTTTTTGCCAGGGAACCTCGACCGTACCCGAAGCCTGCAGAATAATGTTTTTGCCCCAAAAGCCCTATCTGCCCCTTGGCACGCTAAGAAACGCGCTCTCCTACCCCCATGCCAACGGCTTTGGACCCGAGGATTTCGCAAGTGTGCTCGAAAGATGCGGGCTTGCCCATCTTATCGGCGACCTGGAAAAAGATGACAACTGGACCCATGTGCTCTCTCTTGGAGAACAGCAGAGGTTGGCATTTGCAAGGATTTTACTCGTTAAGCCCGACTTCGTATTCCTCGACGAGGCTACGGCCTCGGTGGATGAAAAATCGGAAGCCGACCTTTACGGAGAGCTTCAAAACAATTTGCCCTGCTCCGCTGTGGTAAGCGTTGGACACCGCACGACGCTTGTCTCCTGGCACTCGGAGGCTCTGACTTTCCAGGGAGATGCCAATTGGGTCAGATCGTCTCTGGCGGGTAAAAGCCTTGGAACAAGAGCTTGAAATAGTGTGAGCAGCGCTGGAAGCCGGGAGTAAGTAGCAAAAGTACCCGCTTCCCGCTTTTTTCCCGCTCCCGCCTGGATGTTTCCCTCGGTCCTGGCGGGAGCGGTAACCCCCCCTTTGTTGTCTAGCTTCCCTCTATTTACTGTCAAAAGTTCTCCAAATTTTATTTGCATTCCTGACGGGGAAACTGTAACGTTTTATCATTGGCATTGATGTAGAGAAAGTTTTCGCGTCCAATAATTTCACTTTCAAAGGGCGCTCCGGGCCTGGGCGAGGTGTATTAATGCATTACCATGCCTTAGCAGACCTCATCCGTAATTCGGTCCTCCTTATAGCCCTTAGCGCTCTCTATTCCCTGCTTGCCCGGTTACGCAAAAAAAACGAGTCCTATTTCAAGGTCTTGATCGGCCTGTTTTTTGGCTGTGCGGCTATCGCCGGCATGGTGATGCCCTTTAGCCCCGCCCCCGGGATTATCTTCGACGGCAGATCGGTGGTATTGACCATGGCGGGGCTCTTTGGCGGAGCAACTGCCGCGGCCCTTTCAGCCCTGCTCGCAGGTATTTACAGGTTCTATGCCGGTGGGGCGGGAACCTGGGCCGGTCTTGCCACCATAGCCGTTTCCCCCCTGGTGGGCTTGACTTTTCGCCGCATCTACAAGAACCGCCCGGTCACTATCGGACCAATCGCTCTCTATGGGCTTGGCTTTATAACTCACGTGGTTACGCTTGCCTGCATTGCGCTGATGCTTCCCCACCCCGAGGCCTATGAGGTGATCCGCAGGACCTGGTTGGCGATTCTTCTGGTTTTGCCCTCGGCCACGATGCTTTGCGGTTTACTGATGAGAAACGAGGAAGAGCGGGTCCTTTTGGAAAAGAGTTTGTGGGAGAGCCGGGAAGACTACCGCATTACGATCGATTCCATCGGCGACGCCGTCATAGCCACAGACCAGGAAGGGTTTATCACAGGCATTAACAGGGTGGCGTGCGGATTAACCGGCTGGAAACCAGAGGAAGCAAAGGGGCGCCATCTCGACGATATATTTCGCATCGTAAACGAGCAAACCCGCACTGTCGTCGAATCGCCTGTTACGAAGGTGCTGCGCGAAGGCATGATCGTGGGTTTGGCAAATCACACCGTTCTTCTTGCGCGAGACGGCCGTGAGATCCCCATAGCCGACAGCGGAGCGCCCATCCGGAATGAACAGGGCAAAATCTCCGGGGTTGTACTGGTGTTCCGCGACCAGACCGAGGAGAGAGCCGCGCAAAGACAGGCCGCGGCGCGCATGGAACTAGTCGAGTATAGTGCAGTCCACACATTGAACGAATTTTTGAGAAAAGCCCTCGATGTGGCTGGAACATTGGTCGAGAGCCCCTTGGGATTTTATCACTTTATCGAAAGCGATCAAAAGACCGTTTCCCTTCAGCAGTGGTCAACCCGTACAGTTAACGAGTTCTGTAAAGCTGAGGGAAAGACGCTCCATAACAGCATCGACCAGGCCGGCGTCTGGGCCGACTGCCTGCGCGAAAAAAAACCCCTGATTCATAACGACTACGACTCCCTCGTACATAAGCGGGGAATGGACAAAGCCCATGCCCCGATCGTTCGCGAACTGACCTTTCCGGTCATGAGAAATGGAAAAGTCGTAGCTGTGCTGGGGCTTGGCAACAAACCGGTGGACTACACGCAAAAGGACGTTGAAACCGTGGCTTTTCTTGCCGACGCTATGTGGGAGATCGTTGAGCGCAAAAGGGCGGAGGAGGCCAGGCGTGAAAGGGAGGGTATCACTAGCGCCATCCTTAATCAGACATCGGATGGAATTGTACTGATAGACTGCCAAACCCAGCGTTTTGTCGAATTTAACGATGCGGCCTGCAATCAGCTGGGATATTCAAGGCAGGAGTTTGCCCGGCTAAAGCTTTTCGATATCCAGGGAAGCCTCGATGAAAAAGAGTTCGAGGAGCGTAGCCGCGCTGTCACGAAAACAGGTTATGTCCGGTTTGAAAATCGCCACAAGGGTAAAGACGGCAGTCTGCGTGACGTTCTTATCAGTAACCGGGTTATTGATCTAAATGGGCGCACCTGCTGGGTCGGCGTCTGGCTGGACATTACCGAGAGAAAGCAGATGGAGGAGGCGCTTCGCGAAAGCGAACTGCGCTTTAGAACCATTTTGCACACGACCAATGAAGGCTTCTGGATGATTAAAAAAAACGGTGCCACCCTGGATGCCAATCCAAGGATGTGCGCCATCCTGGGAAAAGACCTCGAAGAGGTCCTTGGCGGGAAAATTTTCGACTTTCTTGAGGAAGAAAGCAAGCCGGTCTTCGAAAAGATTATGGAGCAGGCGGCCCATGGGAGTCCCGGGGTCCATGAGATAACCGTCTGCCGCTCCGACGGCTCTCAGGCTTTTTGCCGGTTTAGCGTTACACCGTTTTTTGACACCTCTGGAGGCCATGTCGGCGCATTCGCAATGGTTACCGACATTACCGACCGCAAGCATAACGAAATGAAGCTGCTGCGGGCCAAGGCCGAGTGGGAGAGAACTTTCGACAGCGTTCCCGATCTGGTCTGCATTGTCGATACCTCCTACCGGATTGTTCGCGCCAACCGGGCGATGGTTCAACGCTTTGGTATTCCTCAGGAACAGTGTGTCGGGATGCAGTGCTTCCAGGTGATTCATAAGACCGACCGGCCCCCCGATTTTTGCCCCCTCGCCCTGCTCCTGGCAGATGGCCGGGAACATACGGTTGAAGTCCACGAGCAGTCGTTGGACAGTGATTTGGTGATAAAGGTAAGTCCGCTTTTCGACGAAAAGGGTGTGCTGATCGGCGCGGTTCATAGTGTCCGCGATGTAACCGAGCAAAAGGCTCTGGAAAAACAAATCAATCAGTCACAAAAGATGGAGGCCCTGGGCGCCCTTGCAGGAGGCATTGCCCACGATTTCAATAATATCCTCGCAATTATCATGGGCTATACCGATATCGCGCTCTTTGATCTCGCGCAACACTCCCCCGTCTATGCCGCTTTGCAGAATGTGCAAAAAGCCTCCTCGCGCGCCAAAGACCTTGTGAGCCAGATTCTTGCCTTCAGCCGTAAAAGCGAACGGGAGCGAAAACCCATCGAACTCAGGCTTGTTGTCGAGGAAGCGCTAAAACTTTTGCGGGCCTCGATTCCAGCCACTATAGAGATTCGCGCAAACCTGGATTCGGACGGGATAATAGCCGCCGATCCCACTGCGATCCAGCAGGTCGTTATGAACCTTTGCGCAAACGCAAGTCATGCCATGCGCGTTAAGGGCGGCCTTCTTATCGTTAGCCTCGACTCGGTTTACATAGCCTCCGGGCATGGGCTCGAACTTCGAGGGCTGCGGCCGGGCTCCTATTTGCGCCTGACGGTTAGCGACACGGGCCATGGTATAAGGCCGGAGTTAATCGAGCATATCTTTGAACCCTACTTCACAACCAAGGCCCACGGCGAAGGCAGCGGAATGGGGCTCGCCGTTGTTCACGGCATAATAAAAAGCCTTGGCGGCACTGTGGAAGTCTCCAGTTTGCAAGGACAAGGCGCAACCTTCCAGATCTTTTTCCCCATGCTCGATATCGAGCTTGAAGAGGCAGCTAAACCGTTTCCAACCGAACTTCCACACGGCATGTCCGAGCGGATTTTGTTTGTCGACGACGAGCAGGCCATAGCCGAAATCGGCCAAATGATTCTCACCCAGCTTGGGTACAAGGTGACCATAAGATCGGACAGTCTCCAAGCCCTGGAGCTTTTCCGCCGGGATCCCCAGATGTTTGACCTCATCATTTCAGACCAAACGATGCCCGACATGACCGGCCTGGACCTGGCCGGGGAGGTTCACCGCCTAAGGCCCGATATCCCGGTTATCCTCTGCACCGGATACAGCGAGCAGTTGAGCGAGAAGGGGCCAAAAGAGCTGGGAATAAGCGCGCTTTTGATGAAGCCGGTTTCAATGGAACAGCTTGCTCCGGCAATCCGGAAGAGTCTTGAAAATCAAGTCCCACAGAAAACACCGCGAAATCCGAAGTAATAGGGAGTTGCTGCGCTATGTTAGCACGGATTTAACAACATTTCCTAGATAATATTTTTTTCCTGTCCCCTACTGTTTTTTCTTGATTTCTTTCCAACTCCGGCGTAGGTTTCTGCCCAAAATCCCAGTCACAAAATCACTTTCAACCGCTTTCCGGGGCAGGCTTTGCACTCCCTGAAACGCTATTGGTCCATGCAATCGGGCCGATTTTTTGTCGAGGCATAAAAGAGGACCACCAGGATTTTTCTAAATCTAAAGAGTCGGGCCGAGCCGGTCCAGGAAGGGAGAATTTGGCGCAATCCAGGGTCCTTAGTGAGATGGTATCTGCAATATCCCTTGGGAGGGGGACTAACATGCTGGAAATGTACAACAAATGGGTCAACTTTGTCGTTGAGGCTACCCGGCCTCCAACCCCGCCGACCTTTGTAACGGAAAATGAAGTAGTGCTGGAAACCAATGCCTTCAGGCTGAGGCGATTCTCAGAAGGAGGCGACGCCAATCCAGTCTTGATTCTTCCGCCGCAGGCCGGTCATCACAGCGGTATCTGCGATTTTTCCGATGAGAACTCCCTGGTCGGCGTTTTTCTAAACAATGGGATACAAAGCGTCTATGCCATGGATTGGAAAAGCGCCGCTTACGGCCGGGAGGGCGAAAGCCTGGAAACACTCATCCTGCATACCGACAGGTGCATATCGCACATCGGTGGGAAAGTAAACCTTGTCGGCTTGTGCCAGGGCGGGTGGCAAGCAGCGATGTACACGGCGCTTTTCGGGTACAGGGTAAATTGCCTGGTGCTTGCCGGCGCGCCCATAGATGCGCATGCGGACCCAGGGAAGCTCAAATCCGCCTGCGATGTTTTGCCGTATAGTTATTTTCAGACTCTTGTCATGGCCGGGGGCGGCATTTACAGGGGCGAGTTTCAGCTCCTCGCGTTCAAACTTATGAATAGTTACGATCGTTTTTTTGGCGACTATTATAAACTTTATGAAAATATGGAGGATCCGGTTTTCCTTGAAAGGCATCACCGGTTCAGGAACTGGTATGAAACGGTGAGTCATTTACCTGGAGGGTGGTATTTGCAGATAGTTGACCAGTTGTTTATCAAGAACAACTTGATCAAGGGCAAAATAACGCTTTTCAATAAGAAGGTGGATTTAAAAAATATCGAGTGTCCTCTGTTTTTGATTGCCGGGACAAAGGATGATATTACGACTCCAGGCCAGGTGTTTAACGCAGGCAAATACGTTGCCACGCCCCCTGAGCGGATAGAAAGATTTCTGGTAGACTCGGGCCATATCGGACTTTTCATGGGAAGAAATTCTCTTACGAACGCGTGGCCCAGGGTAATAGAGAAGATGAAAACATATTGCGGGCAGGATCAGGAATTTCAAGAAGCCCTGTGAGTCCCGGATTGGGAGTAATAAAGGGGGGCTTGAAAACTGCCAAACGGTCTAGGTGCGGGGACTTGCCTGGGGGTGAGGCTGCGATTTTGCCAAGAGCACTTGTAGTGTGACATCCCATAAATTAGTTGATGTATTATATGTAGTTGGTGGGCACGAAAAGCTGTGCCCACCCTGCGCTTTGGGCCGGTTTGAATATCATAGAAATTAAGGGACGCCACTCCTGGCAGTGTTGCATCCCGTAAATTCGAGGATATTGTCAATGGAGTCGGTGGGCGCCAAAAGTCCCTGCGCTTACCCACACGTGCCCCGTTTTTATGGGCCATGCTTAAGTTGGGGCAGCAAGAACCGATACCTTACAACAGCGGGGTTAAGGGGCTGCAAGCCGCGCCAAAGAATTATTGTGCCTGGCTCACCGTCGCTTTTTCGGCCAAGAAAGCCTCCCAGGCGGGCGACCCACTGCTTCGCGCATGGTTGGCTCTTTGGGAGGAAGGTCCTTTGTTTTATTCGCCAATATGTAAAGGGCCTTCCATTCGGCCTCTTGAAAGAAAATTCTGCGGGGATGATCCCGAACTTCCCGTCCGAGTTTAGTCAAATGGTAGATGCGCCACGCGACTACCATATCAATGGAAAGGCAGGGTTTAAGACTATCGGTACTGTCAAACCGCCTGTCCTCGATTCCGCATCCGTTCATGAGCATTCGATGATAAATTTCGACACCCCAGCCTTTTGCATACCAATTGACTCGGAAGCCATCAACGATTTCGAATTTGGTTTTGCCGAATTTGAGGGAAGGGAGCCGGTTATGCCCGTTCTTGATTGTCCGGGGTGTAACCGAGAAACCATGGAATACACCGGGATAAAGCGTTCGCCCGAAGGGCGCTGATTTAACATCCCGCAAAGGGGGCGAGTCCTTGCAGAAGGGCTACAAAACCGAGGTAATCTGCATCGTACTCGCGACGACGAGCACGGTGCATCACGTGATACCAGGAAGCGGGAAACTCTATGCGTGAGGGTCTGCTCATAAACCATGAAGACCAGAGAGCTAAAAATTGGTCAAAGGGAGATTTGAGCCTTTTCCTGCCTTTCCCCCCTTTTTTTCAGGCCCTTTTCTTATGCCACCTTTCCTCCTGGATTGCCGGCCTCAAGTTGTAAAAATCGTGTTTTTGTCGGGAAATTTTACACATCCCAAGATATGCATAACCCACTGATCCATAAGGAAATCTAGCTCAAAGGGTATTTTTCCCCCATTTTCCTGTCGGAAAGTTTTACACTTTTGATAGGTCGTCATCGGTCTTTTTGTCTCATCATATATTCCAATGTTGTCCTTATATTCAAACACTTACAGCTGAAGCTCCTTGTTTTTAGCCTTATCGGCACGCCATTTGCTACTTATAGGTGTAGAAAATAAACGGTGACATTGACCGCTTCGGTTAGGTTTTGTAAAACGACTCAAAGGAGGTGAGATGAAAAAAGTGAAAAGGACATTATTGGTTCTAGGGATGGTGGCGGCGCTCGTCGGGTTTGTGACGCCGGGTGCGCAGGCGACTCCGGTCACCGGTCAGATCACGATCAGCACCTCAAATGCTACATACTCAGACGGCATCTTAAATAGTTCGCTAAATTCGAAAAATCTAACAAATGGGATCACTTCTCTTTCCAGTACAGTGGTGGGCGGTGCAACTGGTACTTTTAGCTCCCTTAATTCCCAGTATGTCACGTTAACAAATGCCGACTTCAATTGGGGCGTAACAAACTCTGCTGCAAACCTGTATAATGTGCCTATAAGCCTGCCTGATTTGAGCTTCCAAGTTGGCAAAGTTACATACACCTTCGATTTCTCGAATGCTGTAATTGATTATATGGGAAGCAATAACGGCACTTTAAGCGGCGATGTCAGTATCCTGGAAACGGGTCACGATGTGACCGATGGCACCTTTTCCATTTCGCTCACCGGTAGCGGTGCAGCTGGCAACAAAACAGGCAGCTACGGTATCACAATTGTCAGTGACGTCCCCGTCCCGGAACCAGCCACGATCGTGCTTCTCGGCGCCGCAATGCTGGCACTGGGGATCTTTGGAAAGAAAGTGTTGGTCAGCCGTGGTTGAAGCGTTTGAGCCATCGGGACTGCTCAATACCTCTAACTCAAGAGAATATATGTCCATTCGGAGGGCGGGCACGGCTTGCAGCCCCCCGAATGGAAAAGGCCACTCAAGGAAAACGCTCCAAAGACGAGCCATACTCTGAGATAACCGTTTCCCGCGTTCGCCCGCTGAAGGGCTATTCTGTTGCGTTTACAGGGTCGATGTTTCACTTCTGACCCTGTTTTCGTAGAGTTCGCCCCGAATTCGACCGGTTCTTTTCGCTTCTCCTGCCATTGTGGGGACAAAGCTCTCCGTTTATCCATTCCAGGCTCAAAAGATGGCCGCCGTAAATTGTAACTTTTTGAAACCTGCCTATTAAGAACCTGTCTCTTCACTTTTCCGCGCCGGTCCCATAATTTAGTATTAGCTATAAGCGGTCTTTTCCCAGAGCACAGGAAGGATGCAAATGGCCGGGCCCGCAAAAAGGAAAGCGACCTGCCAGGGCCTGGACGATATCCCTGAAATCATGACGGGTGAGATCATCGACGGGGAATTGCTTGTTCATCCGAGACCTTAGAGGAGGCACATCTATGCCGGTTCGGTCTTTGACGGCAAGCTCAATCCGGCCTATCCGTTCGGCAGTGGAGGACCCGGGGGATGGATCATCCTGGTAAAGCCCGAAGTCAAAGTGGGAGACCACATTACGGTCCCCGATCTCGCAGGAACGATACAGGTCAGAATGTGGCACCGTAACTTGAGGGATGCAACACTGGCGCACTTGCATCGCGCCATGACGAAACGAGTTCGCGGAAGCACTTGGTACTAAAAAAAAGTGTTCTCCAAAGAAAGCCGTGCGAGAAGCACCGAGTTTTGGGCCAAGGGGGGCAATTATCAACCTTGAGCAAAGGCCCATGCATTTTTTTAAGATTCCAGGTATAATTAAAATTTACACTATCGCATACGGGGGAATGCATGGCGTTTTTCAATGAAGTCAAGGGGAACAATTGTGCTCAAAGTCTCATCGCCGCTCCCGGGGGACGTCTTGCCTCCCTGGACGCCTTTCGCGGACTTGCGCTGGCCTTGATGATACTTGTAGACAGTCCCGGGGATCATGGCGCTGTTTTTTCCTTTTTGAGTCATGCTGCCTGGAACGGATGGACTATTGCCGATACGATTTTCCCGGCTTTTCTTTTCATGGTGGGCGTATCGATAGTTTTTTCACTCGATAAACACAAAGAGGCAGGATCGCAGCGGGCGATTATAAGGCGGATTCTTAAAAGGACCG
>JBMFHI010000069.1:0-21078 GCA_049976905.1 Syntrophobacteraceae bacterium
GGCCCCCTCCTTCGGAGGCCTATTTAAACCGGACAATTCACGTGCTACAAGTGCGGACATTTTATTTGCTCGCTACAATTTGCGGATGTACTCCTTGACATTGCCGACCTATATACTTATTTTTCGAAATTAAATGCGAAATAGATGTTGTCATGTGCACAAGTAACATATTCAGTTATAGGGGTATGGATACGTTCTGCATTTTTAGAGCGAGCGTTCGAAATGTGTTATTCTCTTTCATCCTACCGTTTGACCCTAAGGGGTATACCTTGCCGCTTTGCACCAGGAAAAAGTATAAAGTGCTTCGTACTGTCACTATATTGAAATACGTTTGTGAAAAAGTGAACATTGACTAATATCGTATTATTTGCTAGTTAAACAGCCAATAGTATCAATAACACTAAATAAGGAGAGAGCTTATGAACTGGAATTCACAATTCGAGGCAATGATGAAAAGCTGGATGGATACACAAAAACAGGTTTGGGACAGCTATACGAGCTCCATGCAGGGCGTTAATCAATCGCAGTACAAATATGCCTGGGAATCGACGCTTGCAATGGGTGAAGAGATGCTGCGAAACATCCTCAATACCCAACTGCAGGGATTGAGCGCCTGGGTTGAAGGGCTTGCGAAAACCGATAATATTCCCGGGCCGGTTGTTGAGTCTGCTCGCCAATTCCAGGACATGGTTTCGCGCTGGAACAAGATTCAGGCCGAGATGGTGGAAAAATGGTTTAGCATGTTGAAAAAGTTCCCCCCCTC
The DNA here is from genome assembly GCA_049976905.1 of Syntrophobacteraceae bacterium. Classification (GTDB taxonomy): domain Bacteria; phylum Desulfobacterota; class Syntrophobacteria; order Syntrophobacterales; family Syntrophobacteraceae; genus SbD1. The sequence goes on from JBMFHI010000069.1 coordinate 764, forward strand.
GACTTCTGGTTCCGATTGGAGCGGAATGCCTGAAACAGTGCTCAAAAATTGGCGTGAAACGGCCCAGGGCATGATGGATGCCCAGTCCAAGTGGATGAATTCCTGGATGGAACAGCGCGGGAAAAACGATAATGAGTGAAAACGGTTGGCACCAGGGGGCCGAAGGGGTGATGCAACCGATAATGGATGCCCAGCGTGTGCTGTGGCAGGCATGGACGGACATCGTTTCTAAAACCTGCGAAAAGGAACTATCCTTTTCTGAACTGGCCGACAAGTGGCAGAAGCATACTATGGAGTCGGTAAAGGCCTGGGGTTTGGCTGTGGATCCGATTGTGCGGAGCACAGCGGAACAGTTTATCGCGACCCAGGGAAACGCGTTGCGGTTTTTGGACCTTGTGGCTCGCACCTGGGAAACTGCCGCGCCTAAAATGAAATCGCCCAAGGATTGGCAGAACACCTTTAGCGGAATGCAGGAAGAATTCCGAAAACTCTGGTTGAATATGCCGGCTGAAACTTCAGCGATCAATCAGGATATCGAATCCGTATGGAAGGTGTATATGGACCAGTGGCGCTCGTTCGGCCAACCCTGGGAGAGCTTGTGGATGGGGGGGCCTGCGTTGTTTGGACGTGCGGTCACGGGGGATACATCGGCTATGTTCGAATTTAGCGATGTTTTCCACACGGCCTACAAACAAACTCTGGGGCGTTTTACGTCCAGTCCCAACCTTGGCATAACTCGCGAAATCAACTCCCGCCTGATGGAATGTTTTGACGCGTTTGCCGTATTAAACCTTGCCAATATTGAGTACAAGGCCGTGGTTGTCGAAATATGGGAAGCCGCGTTCAAACAATTTGGCGATGATCTTGCCGGCCTGGTCGAAAAGGGCCAAAAGATAGACAAGGTGCGTGACCTGGTTGCATTCTGGACTCACAGTGCGGAATCGGTCTTCATTGCGGCCTTTGGTGGTGAGCGCTACACATTGGCTCAGGGAAAACTCCTGAACGCCAATATGCAGTATAGAATAAGCCGTCGACGCATCATGGATAAGTTCCTTGAGGCTTGCGACATGCCTACCCGTAGAGAAGTCGATGAAGCCCACCGACGTATCTACGAACTAAATAGGGAAGTTAAGTTGCTAAAAAAGACCTTGGCGGAGATGAAAAGGTCAGAACCCAGGGCGGAGGTGATGGTGGAGTTAATGCCTGAGGTAAGGGCCCAGGCGAAGCCCGAGGCTAAACGCTCACGGACCTCGAGGGAGAAGAAGGAGGATTAGCCATGGTCCCGATCCAAATCCGATACGCGGATGCCGTTCGTGAAATTGTTGAAATGAGCGCCAAGGCCTGTAAAAATTTGAGCCAGCTGCGTGAAAGTCAGGTTCAATACGGCACCTCGCCTAAGGAGGAAGTCTACCGAGAGGATAATGTGGTCCTCTACAGATACAAAGCTGTGGCCAAAAAGGTTTACGACGTCCCCTTGCTGATCGTCTATGCTCTTGTCAACCGCCCCTATATGGTTGATTTGCAGGAGGATCGCTCGCTTGTAAAAAACCTGCTTGCCTTGGGGATGGACGTCTACCTCATTGACTGGGGCTATCCCAGCAGAAATGATCGTTGGATCACTCTTGACGATCATATAAATGGCTATATTGCAAATTGCGTCGATTATCTGCGTGAGAGTCGCGGTCTCGAAAAGATAAACCTGTTAAGCATATGCGAGGGAGGGACCTTTTCTCTTTGCTATACGGCCCTTAATGCTGAAAAAATTCGCAATCTCATTACGATGGTGACCCCGGTTGATTTTCACGTTTCCGGCGGACTTCTCAATACCTGGTCGGGATGCAGTTACGGCGCTCAGAGCATGGACGCGGATGCAATGGTGGATGCCTTGGGAAATATCCCCGGCGATTTTATGAACTTTGGCTACATGCTTCTAAAGCCTTTTCAGTTAAACGTTGAGAAGTACCTTGGGCTAACTGAAATTTTGGACGACGAAGCTAAACTTATCAGCTTCCTTCGGATGGAGAAGTGGATCTTCGATAGTCCTGACCAGGCGGGCGAGACATTCCGCCAGTTCATAAAGGACTTTTATCAGGCAAACAAGCTGATAAAAGCAGAAGTGACCCTTGGTGGCAAGCGGGTTGATTTGAAAAACATCACTATGCCCGTCTTAAATGTTTTTGCCGAAGAAGATCATCTTGTCCCGCCCGCATCTTCTCTAGCCTTGAAAGACTGCATCGGTTCAAAAGATTACTCTGTTATGTCCTATCCTGTGGGCCACATCGGCATGTACGTCAGCGCAAAGGTGCAGCGAGATTTACCCCCTGCCATCGTGGACTGGCTGAAGGCCCGTTGATGTAAACCCAAAGAGATCGAGTTAAAAAAGGCTGCGCGAATTGATCTGGCCGCTTTGCTCCGATTTCGCACTCTGACGGTCCGAGGGGGATATTGTTTCGCGCTCTATCCGACTCGGACCGTAATGCCCTTTTCCCTTATGCTCTTACACACCCCGGGGCACGGTTGCGAAAACTTTATGGCAAAACTGTCCTCCAAAAAACGAAAAAAGGGGCTAGCGAAAATCGCTAACCCCTTGGTTTGTCTAGTGGGCCGCCAGGGTCTCGAACCCCGAACCTCCTGATTAAGAGTCAGCTGCTCTACCGTTGAGCTAGCGGCCCGCAAATACTTGCAGTTGGTACGCCCGGCAGGATTCGAACCTGCGGCCTGCGGATTCGAAGTCCGACGCTCTATCCACCTGAGCTACGGGCGCTACCAAAGAAGCCTATGATAGCAAAGCCCTTGGAGCTAGTCAATCATGAAAATATCATGTGTGGCGAGCAAATAAAATTCCCGGTCAGCGTCAACTAGTGTGACGTCTCCTAAGTTCTACGATATTTCGATCGGCCGAAAGCGTAGGTGGGCACGGCTTTTTGTGCCCACCTACGCTTAACTGTAAATATCGGCGAATTTACGGGACGCCACACTATTTTTACCGGCCTGCGACAATTAGGCTTGTACCCCTTTTTCTGCGAGCTCAAAAGAGCCGGGAGTAGCTTACAGCTTTGCCCGGCTTGCCGTATAAGATTTATCTAAGCTCTATGACACCTTTTTGCGCACTGGAACCACGGCCTATTATGGCCGCATCGCAAACGCCTCCGGCCTTGAGGTCGGCTAGCAAAGACTCCGCCTGCCCCTGGGGCAGGGAAATGAGGAGCCCGCCTGAGGTCTGGGCGTCTGCAAGAATATCGAGAAGGACCGGATCGATTCGCTCCGACCCTACAATATAGTGGGCGCAAAAGTTTCGGTTTGAAAAACTGCCTTCGGGGACAAGTCCCATGCGGGCTGCATCCAAAGCTTCGGGAAGCAGCGGAACATCTTCGCTAAACAGGGTTATGGCAACCCTGCTGCCCCTGGCCATCTCCAGGGCGTGGCCCAAAAGGCCAAAACCCGTAACGTCCGTGCATCCGTTTACGGGATATTTCGACATGATTTCGGCGGCCTTCCTGTTAAGGGTGGCCATGGTTTCAATTGCCCGTCTGAGCGCCTTTTGCGAAATCAGTCCAGCCTTGATGGCCGTTGCCAGCACCCCGGCACCCAGAGGTTTTGTAAGAATTATTGCGTCTCCGGGTTTTACCCCCGCGTTGGTAATGACTTTGTCGGGCCTCACCAGCCCTGTTACCGAAAGACCAAACTTTATCTCCGGGTCCTCTACGCTGTGGCCGCCTACCAGCACGGCGCCCGCCTCGTGGACCGCATCCAGTCCGCCTCGGAGGATTTCTCTCAAAACGGCCTTATCCATGGTCTTTACGGGAAAGCACACCACGTTCATCGCCGTAAGGGGCCGCCCCCCCATGGCGTAGACATCGCTTAGCGAATTGGCCGCGGCTATGCGGCCGAAATCGTAGGGGTCGTTTACAATCGGGGTTATGAAGTCGATTGTCTGGACAAGCGCCATATCCTCCGAAATACGATAGACCCCGGCGTCGTCGGAGGTCTCCCTGCCGACCAAAAGATTGGGGTCTTCTTCCAAAGGCAGCCCCTCAAGGATTTGCGCTAGGTCTCCCGGACCTATTTTGGCCGCTCAACCGGCGGCCCGTACGGTTTTTGCCAGTTCCACAGCACCCGGTGCCATTCCCAGACTCCTTACATAATACTAACGACCTTGTCGGCCGTTTGCATTGCCGTCACAATGTCGAGCATGTTGGTTGTCTCGCCGACCTGCTTTTTTTCCAGAAGCCCGAAGTGGCCAAGGCAGGTCCCGCAAACCAGTATGCTTATTCCTTCCTGTTGGAGAGCTTGCAGTTCGGTCAAACACTCGGAACCTTCCACCGTCAGTTTTACTCCACCGTTAAGAAGGATCAGGCGCCAAAGCTCATGGCCCATTTCCTTTAAGGTGCCAATAAAACTTTTAAGAAGCTTTTGCCCAAGCGTGTCATCTCCCTTGCCCATTCTATCAGTTCCAACGATAACCGCTATCCTGTTTTCGACGTCCTCTTTTTTAAACTCTTCCATTATCTCGCAACCGCATGCGGACAGGTCTCTAGTCCCCGTTACCTTGAAGTCGCCTCCCTCCTCGAGAAAACCGATTTCATAGCCCATGCGGGACAAAAAACGGCTGACATTTTCCTTTGCCGCGGGATTATCGACGAGAATGCTAAGTTTTGCAACATTGCCGTGGTCTAGAACCTCCTTGGCCTTTAAAACCGGACCAGGGCAGGCCTGGCCGCGACAATCAAGTAGTTGCTCGCTCATCTCTGCTCTCCTGACTTTTGACATGTAAATCCGTTCACGGGCCCATCCGCCCGGTATCCCCATACGATATCATTTAATGAAATATAATCGAACCATTCTATTTTTCAAATAGATAGTTCCGATTCCGTCCTCTTGAAAAGCTGCGAACGCGGTCTTTTTAAGGTCGGGGTCTTTTGCCTTTGCACGTTGCCTCAAGCGATGCGTCCGGTAAATGGGCAGCTCGAAAAACACTCTGCAAGAAGGTTTGTTGGCAGGATCGCTCTGGCCGGAAAACTTGAGTCCGCCTTTTTATAAACTGATCAATGCCGCCTGCGCACTATTTGCTCGACAACTCTTCCTTTGGTCAAAGAGGCAATGGCGTGATTTAATCTTTTACCTTATTCATTTATTCTTATTGTTTTATCTTGAAAACATCCCTGCATTGCAGATAATAGGCGTTAACGGATTGCACAAAAGAGCTTTAAAAGGCCATAAATTCAAAAAGGAGAAAAGGTATGTCCAATTTTTTGTTTGTTTTGAGCAAAGACGATAACGAAGCGGCTACAAGGTGTCTACAGTTTGCAAAAATCGCTCACTCAAAGGGTCACAAGGTAAATCTTTTCTTTATAGATGGCGGTGTGATGTGGGCTTCCAAGACAAGGGACCTGTCCATAAAGACCACGACGGGAGACTGTCCAAACGACTATATGCCCTATTTGGTCGAACATGAGGTCGAGATCGGGGTCTGTACCCCATGCGCCAAGAACAGAGGCCTCGATGAGGCGAAATTTTACACCAATATGGCTTTGGACGGTGGCCCCCACCTAATCGAAATGGCTGCTGAAGCCAAGGTTTTTAACTTTTAATTAACTTTTGTCTTAAGCCCCCGGCATTTGGGCTTTTCGGCCTGGATCGTGCCTGGGCCAAAAGCCGGAGTGCCTCCCCCCCGCATTGCAAAGATTTCGAGGCTCATTAGATTTATTTTAAAGGGTGGAAATTAAACAAGGGGGGTATGAAGAATGTTTAATTGCTCAAAGTGCGGTGAACAGGACAGGGAAAGCGGTATGTCCCGGGAATGCTCGACGTGCCGGCAGAGTGAATGCCGGGAGTGTTTGGACGATGAGGGGATGTGTGTACCGTGCAGCCACTTTGATTAGCGAACCAATAGCGCGCCTGGCCGGATCGAAATAGCGGGTACTCTTAGAGTTTTGGCCCGTTTGGTCCGCGCCGGGTAATGCTCCATCCAGGGCGGGCACAAGCTCCAACGTGCCCCCCCAATACTTTTCGGGATGCCGCAAAGACTCCCGCTCTTCCAAGCAACTTGCCGGCAGGCTGTTACCCTTTTCCGGAGAAAAAACATGCTTCAGAAACCGGTTCTTGACTATTTTTTTAAACCCCGGGCAATTGCAATCGTCGGGGCAAGTTCCAGGGAAGGCTCCATAGGCTTTACACTTCTAAATAATTTAAAAAGAGACGGTTTTACCGGGCCGCTCTACCCCATAAATCCAAAACACGACGAGATTCTTGGTCTTAAGTCCTATCCCCGGGTTGCAGCTGTCGGCTCTCCAATCGATTTGGCCATTATTGCAGTTGCGATCGGCGAGGTCCCGGCGGTTATGAAGGATTGTGGGGAAGCGCAGGTAAAAGGGGCCATAATTATTTCGGCCGGCGGGAAAGAAGTGGGAGAAGAAGGTGCCCGAATTGAAGCCGAGATCGCAGCCGAGGCCAAACGCGGCGGGATACGCTACCTCGGGCCAAACTGCATGGGGATACTCTCGCCGGTAAATAATCTCAACGCGAGCTTTGCGGCCCACTCGGCCGAACCCGGAAGCCTTGCGCTGCTCTCTCAGAGCGGAGCTATTTGTACCGCCATTCTGGACCGCGCGGCGACCGAAAAGATTGGTTTTTCGCACTTTCTAAGCGTTGGCTCCATGGCCGATCTCGACTTCGCCGACATGGTCGATTATCTGGGAAATGATCCGAAGGCCCGAAGCATTATCATATACATGGAGAACATGACAAGACATAGAAAGTTCATGAGCGCGGCCCGGTCGGTTTCCCGCGTAAAGCCCATTATTGTGGTTAAATCCGGACGAAGCGAGGCCGCGGCCAAGGCCGCGGCCTCGCACACCGGCTCGCTTGCGGGCCGCGACGACGCCTACAATGCGGCTTTTCGCCGCGCGGGCATCATCCGCGTGGACACCATTAGCCAGCTGTTCAGTTGCGCCCAGGCCCTTGGGAAGATGCAACGCCCCGTAGGCTCCAATCTTGCTTTTATAACAAACGCGGGCGGCCCCGGGGTAATGGCCGTGGATGCTTTGAGCAACTGGGGCTACGAGCCGGCCCAACTTGGCCAGGAAACATTCCGAAAGCTCGACGAGATCCTGCCGGCCTTCTGGAGCAGGGGAAATCCTATAGACATCCTGGGGGATGCGCCCCCGGAGCGCTATTTGCAAGCTGTTCGCATCTGTCTGGAAGCTCGCGAACTCTCCGGACTCATTGTAATCTTGACACCGCAGGCGATGACCGATCCAACAGGGGTGGCCAGGGCTATTGCAAATGAGATTAAAAATCGCTCGAAGCCTTTCATGGCCGTATGGATGGGCGCCCGGGACGTCGAAGCCGGCATTCGGATACTTAACGAAGCGGGCATCCCCACCTTCGATACTCCCGAAGAGGCGGTGGACACCTTCATGCACATGTATTCCTACACGCGAAACCTCGAGCTTCTCCAGGAAACTCCGCCCAGCTTTCCCCACGAAATTCAGGTCAATACGAGACAGGCGCGCACTTTCATAACCGAGTGCATTAAGCGCGGACAAAGAGTGCTGACCGAGATGGAATCCAAGGCCATTTTGTCGGCCTACGGCATTGCGGTCAACCGCACGGTGGCCGCATCCAGTTCTCAGGCCGCCGCCGAAGCCGCCAAAAACATCGGCTTTCCGGTTGTGGTCAAAATTTTTTCCCCCGACATTAGCCATAAATCCGACGTCGATGGGGTGAGGCTAAATCTTAAGAGTCAAAAGGAGGTGGCCGATGCCTTCGAGGAAATAACCTCCCGGGCAGCCGAGCTTAAACCCCAGGCAAAAATTACCGGAGTCACGGTGCAAAGCCAGGTTAAAAAGTCCGAGGTCGAACTGATAATTGGGAGTAAGCGCGACCCACATTTTGGCCCGCTCCTTCTTTTCGGTATGGGCGGCGTGCTTACGGAAGTTTTTAAGGATTCGGCCGTTACACTGCCGCCCCTTAATCTGTTGCTTGCCAGGCGCCTCATGGAAAGAACCCGCGTCTATCGGCTCCTTCAGGGATACCGAAATATTCCGGCAGCCAACCTGGATCTTACGGCCGAATTTCTCGTCCGGGTCTCCCAGTTGGTAAGCGATTTTCCTGAAATCGTCGAACTCGATCTAAACCCGGTCGTAATCAGCCTGGGGCGTCCCGTTGCCATTGACGCCCGTATCGTGGTTGAAGCCTCGGATATCGTTGCCCCGCGCCACCTTATCATAAGCCCCTATCCAAACCAGTACGAAAGCGAATGGATGCTCGAAGACGGCACCCCTGTGCTCATCCGTCCTATGAAGCCCGAAGACGAGCCCCTGGTAAAGGACTTGCTCGACAATTGCTCGGAGCAAACGATTTATTTTCGCTATTTTGCGGTGGTAAAAAACTGGTCCCATGAGTCCCTGGTGCGTTTTACCCAGTACGATTACGACCGGGAGATCGGAATAGCCGCCATAGGGCTTCCGCCTGGACCTGCGACGATGATGGGGGTTGGGCGGCTGGTGATGCCCCCCGACCGGCCGGACGCCGAATTTGCCGTGATAATTGCCGATCCGTGGCAGGGCAAGGGGCTGGGCGAAAAGCTGATCGAGCGGGTCATAGAAATTGCCAGGGGAAATGGGGTGCAAACTCTGGTGGGGGATGTACTGCCTGAAAACGAGAAGATGCTCTCCCTTGTTAGAAAGCTTGGGTTCCATTTGCTAAGATTGGAAGAGGGAACCTGCAAGGTGGAGCTGGACGTAAAGTCCTGGCCCCCGGAAGGCTATCCGGGTACATGAAGCAAAAGGTCTCTTCGGGTTTTGCCCTGGCTGGCCAGGGAGGCGATCGGGCGGTCTCAGCCGGCTTGAGCGTCAAGCGCCGCCCGTTGCCTTCGTTTAGCCCGTTTGAACAGGGTGGTCCAAACTATGCCCAAAACCATGCATGTCAGGGTAATAAAGAAACCGAGCCCCCTGGGCAGCGCGGCGGGGTAGAAAAGTCCCAGGAAGCTGAAAGCAGATGGAACCAAAAGCAGCGCACCCCAGAATAGGGCTATGGATCGGCACCCTCGGATGAAAGCCTCACTATTCCAAACTTCAGGAGGTGCTTCGGCCTTTGCGTATTGCAAGGTAAAAGGTTTGCCCGACACTATGCTTAGCCAGATAATTGCGTCCAAAACAAGATTGGCAATGACCGACATGTGCCTGGCAAGCCAAACCCAGTTAAAACCATAAAAAGATATGGCGCAGAATAGAAAAAACGCCACGGTGGTCCACTGCAGGATAAAACGCTCACGAAGAGCTTTAAGCGAAAAGACAACCGAGGCGGCAAGACATATTAAAACCGCCCTGCGCAAGGGCTCCCAGCCATCCGTTGGCAAAAAAAGGAAAAGTATCCAGGGAAGAAACCCAAGCACAAACCTTCCGATATCGAGCAGTATATCCATCATTTTCAATTATTCCGTAAGGCTGCCTGTTGATAGCCTGGTTTCTAAATAATTTTGCCCGTATCGACGCATTAGCCGGGATATTTAGCCGTTGTTCCATTGCCGCTTTGAGGCTGAGAGTTCTGCCCGATATGTGTGGAGCAAGCGATCGGCACCATCGTCTCCTGGAACGTTTTCCTTTCCAAACCACTGGTGGCGCTGAGGGATAAATCCGCAAATTTTGATTATATAGCAGCCTGCGTGGAGAGGAAGAAAAAAACGTCGGAAAAAATAGGGGTGAAAAAACCGAGATCTTGACTGTCGCTATTCCTGTGAAGATAAAACCGTATCTCAACCTGTCATTGACAGCAGCCCTGGTTGATATAAAATTATCACCTTTGCTAAGGTGTCTCGGGTGAAAATGTGAATAATATCACTTTCTGGCGCACCCGGCGGATATTTTTTCATGGCACCGGCCCTGAGAGCGCCAACTGTGAAATTTTACCCATTTCCAAGGCAATTTGATGGTATAAGTCTTGGCGCAGAAATAGGGCCGCTTACGGCCCCCTTTGGAAAAAGCCCGCAGGTCGCAGGGGAACCCCTTGGCGGTTTTAATTCCTGCCTTGCAGGCTAAAATTTTGGATTGGGAGCTTGATCGCTTTTGGAAAAAAGAACCTCAATTCCCGCGCAATATTGCAGGGACTCCGCTAAACCCGTTAGCCTTTTGTCCGCCATCCTGCTGGTCGTTGCCAGCATGATCGGAACCGGGGTCTTCACAACTCTTGGTCTTCAACTCAAGGGCATCCATTCGCTTCCTTCCGTGTTGTTGCTGTGGGTGGCAGGCGGAGCAAGCGCCTTTTGCGGTGCTCTTGCCTACGGAGAACTGGGGGCAATGATGCCAAGATCGGGCGGGGAGTATACCTATCTTGGCAAAATCTATCATCCTGCCGTGGGCTTCCTTTCGGGATGCGCTTCCATGGTGGCGGGCTTTGGCGCGCCCATCGCCCTCGCAGCCATCGCTGCAAGCTGTTACCTTAGGGCGGTGTTCCCCTGGGTGGATAAAACAGCGGCGATCGTTTTGATAATCTCTCTTCTGACGGTAGTGCATCTCATTGATGTAAGGTTTGGTTGCCAGTTTCAGAATGTCTTTACGGTGGGCAAACTTTTGCTCATTGGGGCTTTTATCGGCGCGGGTTTTTTCATACCCCATCCCCAACAGGTTTTAAGCCATAATCTGACAAATGTGGTTGGGACTGTTTTTAGCCCTGCGTTTGCCGTGGGGCTTGTCTACGTATCCTTTGCCTACTCCGGATGGAACGCATCCTCCTATGTGGCCGGAGAAATCCAGAGGGTTGATCGAAACCTTCCCCTCGCCCTCTTTATCGGTACCCTTTTCGTGTCGGTTTGCTACGTGCTTCTAAATTTTATTTTTCTCTATACCGTGCCGGTTGCTGAACTTACAGGCAAAATCGACGTTGCCTATCTTTCGGGCAAGGCCATATTCGGTCTTGCGGGCGCAAAGATCGTCACCGTGTTGGTCTGCCTGGCGTTGGTATCCTGCCTTAGTTCGATGATTATGACTGGACCAAGGGTTATTCAGGTAATGGGGGAGGATTTATTCACCATGAGAGGGCTTGCAGCCAGGAACAAAAGGGGCTCGCCGGTGTATGCGATTCTCCTTCAATCCTCCATTGCTTTATTTCTGGCCCTCACCGCGACCTTCGACACGGTACTTATCTACGTCGGTTTTACCCTGACCCTGTTCGCCTTCCTAACGGTGCTGGGGGTGTTCGTGCTGCGGGTCAAAGAACCCGAGGCCAAAAGGCCCTTCAAGATGTGGGGCTATCCCGTTACACCCCTATTTTTTCTGGTTCTAAACGGCTGGATGCTTTGCTTTCTGGTGGTCCAAAGGCCGTTTGCTTCCCTTATCGGTCTTTTAACTGTTGCGTTTTCACTGTGTTTATATGTTTTGCTGGCTGGGACCACCAAATGGTCCCCTTTGTGGAAAGGAAAAAAATGATAGCAAAAAAGAAAAGCCTTTTAGCGAAGATCGCTATTTTCCCTCTTGTTTTCAGCTTTTTTCTTTTTTCGCCTATCATTTCTTCATGCCGGGCGATGGAGACCGAAACAAATGATCTTCAGACAACGGAGGCGCCAAGGCCCTCCTATACGGAGCAGGCCGCTTTTATCGCAGGTGTGAGCACCCCCTGGAGTCCACTTGCCAAGTACGAGGACAGGCCTGTATGGAAGCAATATGCCGGCTTTTTCGACAAGGCATGGAAGACCTACGATAGTAAACAACTGCAAGCCATGAAAAAGTGGGCTTCAACAGAGCTTGCCGCACCCGCGGCCTCCAGGCTAAACGTATTCTATCCTCTGAGCGGACCCGATTTTATAAACGCCTACACTCTTTTCCCACGCGCTCGAACCTATATTCTTGTTGCCCTTCAGCCCATCGGGGAGATCCCCGATTTTCAGGCCATGAGTCCTGAGGATTTCAATGACTTCTTTGCGGGCATGAAGGAATCGCTTCACGATATTTTAAGCATCAACTATTTTCTTACCGCTCATATGCATGCGACCATGGATGACGAACAGGTAAGCGGTGTCCTTCCCATAATGATGTTTTTTCTGGGCAGGGAAGATGCCAAAATCCTCGATATCGAACGGTGGTACATGAGCTGGGATGGAACGATTGTGAGGGCCCCGGCCTTTGGCAAAAAACAACTGGCGCCCGATGAGGCTGTCGAGGGCCTTCGGATTTTGTTTAAAAAAGAGGGTTCTTCCGACAGGCCCCAGACCATCTATTATTTCAAGTTAAATCTTTGTAATTCCACCTTTACGTGGAACCGCCACTTTCTGACATTCCTCAAGGGCTTTGGCCCCTTTGCCACCTTTATGAAATCAGCCTCTTTTGTGATGAGCGATCCCAAATTTTCCGCTGTAAAGCGGTTTGTTCTCGCTCAAAGCCGCTACGTTCTGCAAGATGATTCGGGAATTCCTTTCGACGACTTCGACCTTTCGGTCTGGAACTTTAGCTTATATGGTGTCTACAAGGGACCGATCTCGACTTTCAAGGAGGACTTCCAGCCCGATCTCGCCCAGGCTTACCGCGAGGATCGCTACGTCTCCCCACTGCCCTTTGGCATCGGTTACCATTGGGAGGCTAATACGTCCAACCTGTTGCTGGCGATCAAAAATTAAGCGTCGATCGGTTATTGGAACCTCAGGTAGTAGCCCGGGAAAGGTCTTAGTAGCTCCCTTCGCTTGTGTAGTGGTATGGAACGCGTTTAAATGAAAAGTTACATCGCCTCTTTAATCGTTATTTTTAACTGCGTGTTGCTGGCTGGGTGCTGCATGGTGACGCCCGTGCCCAGGCCCGCGGGCGAGCCAAAAGTTTTGCCCCCCCTTCCTCTGTATGGTTCAAAGGCGGCCCTGCGTCCCCTCGAACAACAATGGGACATGGGATTGCAGCAGGAGTTGGAAAACAAACTCAATCAGTATCCCTATTGGCGTTCTCTCATTAGGGAAAAGAAGATGGCCGTAGGGTTGGTTGACCTTTCAAACACCCAGGCCGCACGCTTTGCCCGGGTTAACGGCGATACCATGATGTATGCGGCGAGCCTGCCCAAAATCGGTATCTGCCTTGCCGCCTTTTATTGTTTTCAGGACGGTATGCTAAAGGAGACACCTCAAATCTACAATGATTTGCGGGAAATGATCAGCGTATCCAACAATGAAGCTGCAACCCGGATGATCGATCTGATGGGACTCACAACCATTGAAGCGGTCATAATGGCCCCCCAGTATCGTTTCTATGATCCGCAAAAGGGCGGAGGCCTCTGGGTTGGGGCGCGCTACGCAAGAGGCGGACAACGTATTCCCGATCCGTTAAAAGGCCTGAGCGAGGCTGCGACCGTAACTCAGGTCTGCCGGTTTTACTACATGCTTGCATCCGGAAAACTGATAAATCCCAAACGGTCCCAACAGATGCTCGCACTCTTTTCCAACCCCGGTCTTCACGATAAATTCGTAAGCGTGGAGGAAAAGGTCGCCCCGCTAAAGGATATATACCGCAAGTCGGGACAATGGGGTATTTATCACTCTGATTCGATGCTCGTCTGGAGTAGCGGATGGCGCAAATATATACTGGTGGCCTTGGTTGAGGACCCTTGCGGGGAAAGTGTGCTGACAGGACTTGTTCCGGTTGTGGAAAACCTTCTTTACTGCGACCACTGCAAGCCCAAAAGCTCTGCTGCATGTGGAATGAAGCGCTGAAATAGAATAAGGGGCGCCCCCCGCGGATTGCACTTTTTAAAATGGATGGGAGCAATGCGATGAACTGCAAAATAAATACGTTCTATTTTAGTCCAACAGGTACGACGGAAAAAATCGTAAAGGATATTGCTCAAAAAATTGCGCAAAATTACGGTGGAGGAGATGCCGTTTGCCATATTGACTTTACACTGCCTCAGAGACGAAAGGAAAATATCTACTTTGGCAAAGATGATCTTGTTATTGCCGGGGTGCCGGTTTACGCCGGACGTGTGCCCAACGTGCTGCTAAAATTTCTGAGTACGGTTTCCGGAGGCGGAGCAACTGCAATTGCGGTTGTTGTCTATGGAAACCGTGATTATGACGATGCCCTGATAGAGTTTAAAGATATCCTTTCGGCCAACGGTTTCAATGTCGTTGCGGCCGGAGCATTTATCGGAGAACATTCCTTTTCGACCGTGCTTGGGGCCAACAGGCCCGACGAAAGGGATATGGCGCAGGTAGGCGGTTTTGCCGCCAAAATATGTGCTAAGCTGAAATCCCCCGGGATGGAGTCTGATTTCGCGGTAAAAGGCACCAGGCCTTACAGGCCCTATCACAAAGCGAAGAGTCCAGACAATGTTAAGGGAGACTTTCTCAAAGCCGTCCCAAAAACGAACAGCGACTGCATCGATTGCAAGCTTTGCGCTGAAGTCTGCCCCATGGGCTCGATTGATCCAGACGACGTCGCCAGGATCACGGGTGTTTGTATCAAGTGCTGTGCCTGCGTTAAAAAATGTCCCGTTAGCGCCAAGTATTTCGATGATGGGATTTTTTTATGGCACAAAGAAGAGTTGGAGCTAAAGTTTTCATCCTTAAGATGCGAACCGGAATATTTTCTTTGATCCTGAAAGGATTACTCCCTTCGCGGCTTCGCGTGGGAAGACTTTTCGAGACAGGTTGCGTTTGGCGTGGCCGCAGAAAGGGTAGCCATTCCCCAATGCTTTGATTATTGCCGGAAACGCTTAAATCCCAGATTGTATTTTTTCATCCGCAGTCCGATCATGCGGCGGGTGAGGCCAAGTTCGCGAGCTGTCCTGGTCGTGTTACCCTTGTGCCGGCGAAGAGCCTCTACGAGCATCTCGTATTCCATGGAGGCCAATCGCGACTCCAACCCGTTTGATACTTCTCTGTCCTCAAATACCGGCGACTGAACGCACAAAGGGAGATTATAGCCGTGGATCACCTCGTCCTCGTCCTCGGCAAGAATCACCGCTCGTTGAATCACGTTTGCGAGTTCGCGGACGTTTCCCGGCCAACTGTAGCCCATAATCATGTTGAGCGCTTGAGGCGAGAGTCGGGTGATCGGTTTTTCGACCTCCTGTGCAAAAGTTGAGACAAAATGTTCGGCCAGTGTGATTACATCGCTTCCCCTCTCGCGCAGTGGCGGAATCTCGATGGGAAATACCGCCAGTCGGTAGTAGAGGTCCTGGCGGAAACGGCCCTCAGCGACCATTTCCATTAGATTTCTGTTGGTTGCGGCGATAATGCGCATATTTATCGCAACCGGGGAATTGCCGCCCACACGCTCCAAGGTTCTCTCCTGGAGGACTCTTAGAAGCTTTGCCTGCACGCTCAATGGCAGCTCTCCCACTTCGTCGAGGAAAAGGGTCCCGCCATTGGCCTGCTCAAAGCGTCCTTTCCTGGATTGTGTTGCTCCGGTGAAAGAGCCCTTTTCATGACCGAATAATTCACTCTCCACGATGCTTTCGGGCAGCGCGGCGCAGTTGAATTTAATCATCGGTCCCTCGGGGTTTGGCCCGTTAAAGTGGATGGCGTTGGCTATCATTTCCTTGCCAACGCCTGATTCCCCAAGAAGAAGTACCGTTGCTTTGGTCTGTGCAACGTTGTGCATGAGAGCGAATACTTCCATCATCGCCTTGGAGGAACCGATGATGTTGGAGGGTTTTCGCCTCGCCTTGAGTTCGTCGATAAGCTTGCGCTTCTGATTTTCCCAAAGCACCCTGTCGACGTTTTCGACCAGGTAGAGCTCCACTGCCGGGGCGAGCATGTAGGAGGTCAATAGTAGGGTATCCAGGTGGTTTTTAAGGAGGCCTTCATCACTGTAGAGCCTTTCCATGCAGATGGTTCCAAGCACCTTCTTGTTTCTAGGAATCGGAACGCACAGGAAGGTAAGTCTTCGGTCCGAATCCAGTAAAAGGCTGCCGGTGCGGTTTAGAAAATCCGGTTCGTCCCCGATTCGTCTGACTACGATGGGCCGCCCTGATTCGACGACCTTGCCGGTAATTCCCTCCCCCGGAAAATAGACGCCCCTCGCCTGTTCCTCCTCGCTTAAGCCTATGCTTTTATGGATGAAGATCCTGCCCGTTTCCCTGTGATGCAAATTGATCATGGCCCGTACGCCGCCCATCTGGACCCGCATGTAATCCAAAAGGAAATCGAGGGCCTGTGACAAATCGTTATCTTCCGATACGGCGCGGCCCATTTGGATTAGAAGGGAAAGGGTGCCGTCGTGACGCTGCCCCTGGAAGTTTTTTTCCGCTGGTTCAGTGACATGGCAGTTTTTAGTGATCATCTAATGTATCTTTCCATGCATTGGCGATAGTGACCTTTTCGCCATACCACGGGTTTTGCCAAAACCGACAACCTTGCTGAAGGAGTCCAATCTCTTGGTTTGTCGAACGGATTTACCCGTCGAGTCACCTGTTTCTCATTCTGTATTAGCGCTCGATCACAGACTCAGTTTACCGCTTCCCTTGCCGGTCTACCTGTGTGCGCTTGTCTGCACTCCACCCTTGTTCCGGTCGGCTGCCGAGGGATTGGGGCCGGCGATGGAACGTATCATCACAAGGGACAAGACGGTTTTCCCTCTGGGATGGTTAGCGGTTTGTTTGACATGCCACCTGAGGTGCAGCACTCGGTCTGGGTCAGGAAGCGAACGAGGTCTGCGGCTTGCGGCCCCCGCTTGGTCTTTGCGGCATGCTCGCGAACCAGGGGAAGGATAGCTCTTGCCTGGTCCCCATCGATCCTCTTACCCTGCTGGCGGTAGGCCCATATGAGTGAGGCCGCTCCCGAGTGTTTTCCCAAAACGAGACGGTTGCTTCGCCCAAATTCCTTGGGGTCGATATTCTGATAATTAGCCGGATCTCGCAGAATCCCGCTGACGTGGATACCCGACTCATGGGTGAAAATCGCTTCCCCGACTATGGACTTATTAACAGGTACGGGTCTGCCGGAAGCTTTTGCCACAAGCTCGCAGATGGCGTTTAGCCGGTGGGTGGCGATCCCTGTTTCGATGCCGTAGAGTTTTCGCGCAGCCACGACGACCTCTTCTAAGGGGGCATTGCCGGCCCTCTCGCCAAGGCCATTTACCGTTGTGCTCGCATGGGTGGCCCCGGCGCGTAAGGCAGCAAGCGTATTGGCGGTGGCAAGCCCAAGGTCGTTATGAGCATGGATTTCCAACGGTAGTGAGCTTGCTTGGCGAAGGCGCCTGAAAACCTCGAAGGTTCTGAAAGGGTCCAAAACCCCCAGGGTGTCGGCGAACCGGAACCGTTTTGCCCCGGCCAGTTGGGCGGTTTCTACGACTTGGGTCAAAAAAACGATGTCCGCCCTTGAGCTGTCCTCACCCCCGATATAAACCTCGAAGCCCATTGCTCTCGCCTTGCGGGTGACGGATGTGAGTTGGCCCAGTACCCATGACCTGCTTCGTCCAAGCTTGGAAGTGATCTGCTGATCGGATACCGAAATCGAGAGATTAACCGTCCTTACACCACAGGCTTGCGCTGCCTTGAGCTCCTCCTCGATCATCCTGCACCAGACTATGAGACGCGCCTTAAGTTCAAGCCCCGCGATGGCCCGTATTTCCTCCTGCTCCTGCTCTCCCATGGCGGGGATCCCCACCTCCAGCTCTCTAACCCCAGCCTCATCCAGGCTGCGAGCAATAGCTAGCCTCTCCTGAAGTGAGAAGGCGACCCCAGCGGTTTGCTCTCCGTCCCTGAGGGTCGTATCGCTTATGGTGACCATGTTTCTCATTATCTCAGAGGCCATCCTTAACTCCCTTGCGTAGCGTTTCTATTGGGCTAAGCAGCAATCGGCATGCCACGCGCTCTTTCCCTTTACAGTGGGTGGCCTCTTTCTTTCAAAGACGCTTAGCAGCAAACAAGCGACAGCGTTTTTAAGCGTCCTCGCTTTTGCTTTTCAAGTCATTTCGAAAAGTCCGATAATGTGCGTATTGGTACCAACCCCTTCTCGTCTCTACATTATTGTGCTTTTGACCCGATTGCCTTCGATGACTCAATCCCAAAGGAGCTCCGGGAATTGCTCTCCAAAGTTCGATCTTGGTGGGACAAATTTGGAGGACTTTAGCGTTCGAAAGGCGGATCTTATATCGATATATCTATTCATGCCTATACAAAGTGCGCCATATAAATATGCGTATTTATAATATATATACAAAATATGATGTGTTGATTATAGTAAGTATGCGTGAATGATTTATAACTATATAAATGCACAAATAACCGAACATTCCAAGTAGGGTGGACAAAAGCGAAAGCGTTGCCCACCAACTATTTGCGGGAATGGTATATGCTCGGTAATTAGTGACGGTCTAAGTAGTATTCGTTATGCGACTTTTTTAGGTGATGATGAAAAGACCTTGTCCCAGGTGTCATTTTTGTTGTGGTAAGTTTAAGCAGCATCAGACTTGTTCGCGAAGGTCTTAGAGGTTTTTAAAAAAGGGTGAGTCTTGCTTTGCTGGGCTTTTGCCGCGATTATGGGTGGCCATCCCGCCTACCGGTATAACCGAACGCCCGGGTTTTCTACTTTTGGACCCTGGGCAAAATGGAAAAGCTCCAGGCTGTCTATGAATAGTTAATGATTGCTGATAAGCTCTCCCAGGCCGCTGTTGTTCACTTCCCACTTTTTGTCCTTTTTATTGTATTGCCACTGTTGCGTAATGGAAGCATTCTTGGTTGTGGGGGATTCGGTTTTCCAGTATTCAATATGCAAAATTACCGTGGCGTTCTCCCTATCCTTATCGAGATCCATGTGACTTAAATTAAATTGCGAAAGTCGGATATTTTTTTTAAATGTGTCCATCTGGGACCAGAAGGCAACTTTTGCCTGACGGCTAACATGGCTTGCTGCTTCGTCGTAGTCTTCGAAGATGATGGCATTATTGAAGGCAGTGACCGTACCTTTCAAATTTTTGTCAGGATGCTTGGTCTGTTGGGTGGTTGCCGCAAGGATAAACGAGCCTTCGCAGGCAGCCTGGCCAATCAAAAGCGGTGTGCATGAAACCGAGGAAAACAACATTAGAAATAGTGCAAAGAGAAAAAGAGGCATTGAAACGGTTATTTCATGTTTCCCCATTACTTCTCCAAAGCAGCGGCAACTTTGCCTTATTCTGGGACAATTTTTAAGTATTGGTTACGGAAGTTGCCCGAACCTCTTGATCTGAAAAGAACTGCAAAAAATATACGATGATTCGCCCTGACCTGCAAGGTCTAACCTCTTGCCAGATTGTACGCGGGCTCGCTCGATTGGAGTTTTGCGGATTTGATAGGCAATTTGCCAATAGGACTTGACGAGTGAACGGGTTTGGGGTGGATTTCCCGGTTTAGCTATAGTTGCTCAAAGTAACCAGGGTGCCACCGTGAGGGAAAAGCTTGCCCCCCCGGAGAGTTAAAGTTCTTTTCTCCAAGGTACCGGCAGCCGCGTTGAGTGAAGCGTCAGCAGTATAGGGAGCTTTAATGGAACGATCCCTTACGCTGACGCTTTTTCGGGAGCTGGGCCTTATTAGCCGCAGAGTCTAATGGGTGCGCCAAGGGATTCGAAGCTGTCCTTTGCGGCATTGTAGCCTACGCTCATAAAGAGAACCTGCTCGATTCCCCTTGTGAGAAGGCTCATCCACCCATAGCTTGCCTCATCTTCGGAGCCTGCCACAAAGACCTTTGCAACTCCGAAGAACTTGGCCGTTTTGGCCAGTTCCCCCCCGGTCTTTAGAGGAACATCTTCCTTGCCCTGTACGACATACAAAATAATGCCCGTTTTCATCTAGCCCTCCTTAGGCTCTGGATGCGCCGAAAGGCCTATGTCTTGCAGCGCATCTGAGAATGGAAAAAACCCTGGATCGGCGACCCGAAGGGCGTTACGGCCAAAAAAAAATCCCTAGAGCAAAATTGCCCTAAGGATTGCACCCGATTTACTTGGTCCCTGGCCGGCGCACCCTGTATTTCCACGTACGGGTCCACCCTGTGCGGTATTCCAGGCAGGTCTTCTGACTCACGGATCTACCTACTCTCCGAACCTTCCCAGTTCGCAGTGCGAAAAGGTGGTATCTTTCGGATTTCGTCCCCGTTTACAGCGGCGGGACCGTTCCCGATTCTAACGGGATTCCCTATTAAGCTTTCGCGCCTGACCGCAAATCGATTCAATTGTCAGTCAAATTAGTTAGCAGGTCAAAGCAAACTTGTCAACGGGTTCGAGGAAAACCTTTTGGAGGCCAGGAGAGCCAAATCCGTGCGACGGCTGCCAAGACCGAGTCCAGGTGGTGATCCATGGCGGCCGTGGGGGATTGTTTTTACTTTTTTAGAATTTTTGTGTTGACTGGGGGACCGCGTTGTTATAGATA
>JBMFHI010000070.1:0-20534 GCA_049976905.1 Syntrophobacteraceae bacterium
TTCTCGAAGCGAAAAAATGATTTACATTAAATGAGAACTGATCCGATATTCTATATTAAGAGCAGATCGAGAGCAGATGCAAAAAGGGAAGATGCAGGCAAGGAGGAATCTTGATGGCCAGGAAACGTGACGACCGTGGTGGTGAGCTGAGGTGTTCTTTTTGCGGAAAAAGCCAGGATGAGGTCAAGAAGCTGATTGCCGGCCCTACTGTCTATATTTGCGATGAATGCGTCGAGCTTTGCAACGACATCATTGCCGAGGAATATGAAAGGGAGGGCGCGGCCAGGGCCACTCAGATCCCAAAGCCTGCCGGCATAAAGCAGATCCTCGACCAGTACGTTATCGGTCAGGAAAGAGCCAAAAAAGTTCTTTCGGTGGCCGTTCACAATCATTACAAACGCATCGAGCTAAAAATCGATAAAAACGACGTCGAGCTCCAAAAGAGCAATATCCTCATGATCGGGCCGACCGGATCGGGGAAAACCCTGCTGGCCCAAACGCTTGCAAGGATCTTAAACGTACCCTTTACCATTGCCGATGCAACCACCCTTACCGAAGCGGGCTACGTTGGCGAAGACGTCGAAAATATCCTGGTAAGCCTTATCCAGGCGGCCGACTACGATATCGAGAAGGCCTCCCGGGGGATAGTCTACATCGACGAAATAGACAAGATCGCCAAAAAGTCCGACAGCCCCTCGATCACCCGCGACGTATCGGGGGAAGGGGTGCAGCAGGCGCTTTTGAAAATCCTTGAGGGCACCGTTGCCAATGTTCCGCCCAAGGGCGGCAGAAAGCACCCTCAGCAGGAATTCATAAAGATCGACACAACCAATATTCTTTTCATCTGCGGCGGGGCCTTCAACTATCTCGATACGATCATTCGCGGTCGAGTGGGTGTAAAGGGCATGGGCTTTGGCGCCGAAATCCGCAGCAAGGAAGAAAAAAGCATCGGAGAGGTGCTAAAGCACGTCCAGCCCGAAGATCTGCTAAAATTTGGCATGATCCCCGAGTTTGTCGGCAGGCTGCCGGTCATAGCCACCCTTAGCGAGCTTACCGAAGACGAGCTGGTAAACATCCTGACAGAGCCCAAAAACGCTTTGGTAAAACAGTACAAGAAGCTGTTCGAACTGGAAAACGTAAGGTTGCACTTTAACGATGCCATCCTCAAGGCGATCTCCAAGGAAGCCATCCGGCGCAAGTCGGGTGCCCGCGGACTGAGGTCGATCATGGAAAACATCATGCTCGACATTATGTACGACCTTCCCTCCCACCCCGAGATTCAGGAGTGCATAATAAACGAGGACGTGCTGACCAAAGACGCGCAGCCTCTGCTCATCTATCGGGGCCAGGACCAGGAGTCGGCCTGAGAAAGTGGCGCTTATCGGGCCTGCCCGCGGTTTTGCCGCGGGCAGGGGATTACAATGGACCAGAAAGTAACTGACGAACATGTTCAAACTAACGCGTACAAAAGATGGTCAGCAAAGCAATATCTTCACCATGCCTTTGCTGCCCCTAAGAGATATCGTGGTGTTTCCCTCCATGGTGGTCCCACTTTTCGTAGGCCGCGACAAATCCGTCAATGCTCTTGAAAAGGCCATGGGCTCGGACAAAAAGATTTTTTTGGCCGCACAGACCAAAGCAAAAACCGATACCCCCGGCGAGGGCGACATCTACCGCATGGGAACGGTTGCAAATATTTTGCAAATACTTCGCCTGCCCGACGGGACCGTCAAGGTGCTCGTTGAAGGCGAGTATCGCGCAAGGATCCTTAGCTTCCTGCCTCACCCCGACCACTTCGTCGTTCAGCTCGAGGCAATCGAGGAAACCGAGGACAAAACCGTTGAGCTCGAAGCCCTCATGCGGGGAGTAAAATCCTCCCTGGAGGCCTATTCCAAGCACAACAAGAAGATCACCCAGGAGATCCTCGATACGGTCGCAGCCATTGACGTCCCCTCCCGGCTCGCCGATACTGTTGCCTCCTACATGCCCTTTAAGCTCGAAGCCAAGCAGAAGCTCCTTGAGACCGTAAATGTTTTGCAGCGCATCGAAAAGCTTTTCGGCCACATACGCTCTGAGATCGAAATCATCGAAACCGAAGAGCGCATCAAGGGGCGGGTCAAAAAGCAGATGGAAAAGACCCAGCGCGAGTACTACCTAAACGAGCAGATGCGCGCGATACAAAAGGAGATGGGCGAAAAGGACGATTTTAAGTCCGAACTCGAAGAGCTTGACAGGCGCATAAGGAAAAAGAAGCTTTCGGCGGAAGCGGCCGCAAAGGTGCGAGCCGAGTTTAAAAAGCTTAAGATGATGTCTCCGATGAGCGCCGAGGCTACCGTGGTTCGAAACTATATCGACTGGATACTCTCGCTTCCATGGTTTGAAAAGACCCGGGACAAGCTCGATATAGACATGGCCGCCCGCATTCTGGACGAAGATCACTACGGCCTGGAAAAGCCCAAGGAGCGCATTATCGAATACCTGGCCGTGCAGGCCCTGGTAAAAAAGATAAAAGGCCCCATCCTTTGCTTTGTGGGCCCTCCGGGCGTGGGAAAGACCTCGCTTGCCCGTTCCATCGCAAGGTCGATGAATCGCAACTTCATCCGCCTCTCTCTTGGGGGCGTGCGTGATGAGGCCGAGATCCGCGGCCACAGGCGCACCTATATAGGCGCTCTTCCCGGCAAAATCATCCAGTCGCTAAAGAAGGTCAAGAGCAATAATCCGGTCTTCTGCCTCGATGAAATCGATAAGATGAGCATGGATTTTCGCGGCGACCCCTCGGCCGCCCTTCTTGAGGTGCTCGACCCGGAGCAGAATTTTGCCTTCAGCGATCACTATCTGGACCTGGACTATGATCTATCCGAGGTCTTGTTCATCACTACGGCCAACACCCTTCAATCCATCCCCGCCCCTCTTCGCGACAGGATGGAAATTATTCAGCTTGCCGGCTATACGGAATTTGACAAGCTAAACATTGCCAGAAACTTCCTGCTCAAAAAACAGTCGCAGGCAAACGGCATAAGCGCCGACAACATCGACTTCACCGATGAGGTCCTGCTCTTTATGATCCGCCATTATACCAAGGAGGCGGGGGTAAGAAACCTTGAGCGGGAAATCGGTTCGGTATGCCGCAAGGTGGCCAGGGAAGTGGTGCAAAAGGGTCCGCAGGTAAGAGTTGAACTTACCGAAAACCACATCCAGGACTTCCTGGGAATCCCCAAATTCCATTACGGGCGCGCCGAAGAAAAAGACGAGGTGGGCCTTGCGATGGGTCTTGCCTGGACCGAGTTCGGTGGCGACATTTTAGGCATAGAAACCGCCACTATGCCCGGTAAGGGCAAAGTGACCATAACCGGAAAACTTGGCGAGGTCATGCAGGAATCCGCCCAGGCGGCTTTAAGCTATGTGAGGTCTCGCGCAAAGCAGCTGGGCCTTGATCCCGACTTCCACCAGACTTTGGACATTCACGTCCATGTTCCGGAGGGGGCCATTCCAAAAGACGGCCCGTCGGCCGGCATCACCATGGCCACCTCCATTGTTTCGGCTCTTAGCAAAATTCCGGTTCGAAGCGACCTTGCAATGACTGGGGAAATAACTTTAAGGGGGCGCGTGCTTCCCATAGGCGGGCTTAAGGAAAAAATCCTCGCGGCCCACAGGGCCCTTCTTAAAACCGTTTTGATCCCAAAGGATAACGCTAAGGATCTAAAGGATATTCCCGAAAAGATCCTGCGGGAGGTAAACATCGAGTTGCTAACCCACATGGACGATGTGCTGAAGTTTGCCCTGGTAACCGATCAAGCGGGTAAGCTCTTCACGGAACCCGCCAAGGTCGAGGAGACTCCCGTTATTTTGCCCAAGGAGCCTTCAGCCGATGAGATTCACCCCCACTGAAAGTGGGGGGTCTAATCTTTGCGGGCAGGCAGCTAAAATGCTTGACATCGAAGGCCGGTTTGTCGGATAATGCGATTTCTAAGGACGCGAGGGGCACAGAGCCTGTCCTTTCCCCCTGTCTGGGGAATGAAGTTTCTGGGCGGGTAGCTCAGCTGGGAGAGCATCGGCCTTACAAGCCGAGGGTCACAGGTTCGAGCCCTGTTCCGCCTACCAAAAACAAGGGGTGGTAGTTAAGTTGGTTATAACGCCGGCCTGTCACGCCGGAGGCCGAGGGTTCGAGTCCCTTCCACCCCGCCAGAAAATCCAGCAACTTTGCAAGTCTTGTTAAGTTGTCAAATCATAATGCGTGCGTCTAGCAATGCAACGACAGGGAAACACGCGCAAGCAACAGACCCGAAACCGGATTCCTCCGGCTTCGGGTTTTTCTTTTCGCGCAGGTCCAGGTGTGCGCCGAAGGCGGCATCGAGCATGCCCCTCGGCATATGAAGGTATTGGGCAGAAGTTGTTTGCGCCGTGTGGCGCGGGACACACTCAAAGTGTTATCGGTTCGCCTGTAGTCATTTGAATAATTGCAGGTATTCCATAAACAGATACGTTTTCCCCCGCTTACCGCCGGTGATTTCTCTCAGTATTCGGAGTTGCTCCAAATCGCCAATCAATTTGTAAGCCGATGCCGGTGATATGGCCGCTATTTCCCCTAATTTGGCCGCATCAATCAATGGCTGCTGGTACAAATAATTAACAACAGTTTGTGCATTTGCCGTTCTGCTGCCAAGAGTTCGTATTTTTACCTCAATATCCTTTTGCAGTTTGAGAATATTGTCAAACGTATTTATACTGGCCTTGGCAGTTTCAATGATACCAACCAAAAAAAACCTGAACCATTGAAGCAGATCGTTCTTTTCTCTAACCCGCATCAGATTATCGTAATAATGCGTCCGGTTGTGTTCAAAAAAATCAGAGAGGTACAACACGGGTTTCTTTAGTATGCCCTTGCTGACCAGATATAAGGTAATAAGCAATCGCCCAACCCGGCCATTTCCGTCCAGGAATGGATGTATCGTTTCAAACTGGTAATGCACAAGAGCAATCTTTAACAGCTCGGGGAAATACTGCGAATCGTTATGCACAAACTTCTCGATGTCGTCTATTAATTCTGCGATGGAGCGGTGTAGAGGTGGTACAAACACCGCATCGTTTATCGTTGCCCCTCCAATCCAGTTTTGGCTTCGCCTGAATTCGCCTGGCTGCTTGTGCTTGCCGCGCACTCCTTGAAGCAATGTCTTATGGACTTCGCGTATCATCCGTGCAGAAAACGGCAATGTCTGTAGCTTCGCTATTGCTTCATTCATAGCCGCGACATAGTTTTGCACCTCCTCCCAGTCGTCTCTTTTATCGAGAGGAACGTCCTCTTTTTCCAGAAGTGCCTCTTCCATGTTGGTTTGGGTGCCCTCAATTTTGCTTGATTGAGTGGCCTCCTTCAGCACATGCATACGGATGAACAGGTCGATATTTGGGATATAGTCCGAATACATGTCCAGCCTCCCCAAATGCCGATCAGCCTGCCCAAGCAACTGGATCAACTCCATATTATCCAACGCCCAGGCTCGGTTGATGAAGTTGGGTTGAAAGCTTTTGTAAAGATCTTGCTGAACGTAGTGGCCTGAGCGAAATTTTTTCATGGGAGCCGCCTCACCTGGAAATCTAAAATAAATTACAACGTTATTTTAGATTTTAGACAAAAACTAAAATAAAGCAACCCGTTATTTCAATTTCCGCACGGCTAGGACATACGAATGGGCTCTTCTGCTCAGCAATTCGTCCGCACCATGTCATCTGGAGAGCCCGGCTCTGATCGGCGGCTATTGAAGATAACGAGTTTTAGGCTTTCGCGTGCGGGTTTGCGTGCTTCTCAGCGACATTTTAGATCAATTTCGAGCAGCCCGTATTCCGTCAAATCAATAACTTATGGGTGGCGTGGCTCCTTACAGTAGTGATCGAAAACAGGCCGCGAACCCGGAGCGTAACGCAATGCCCTTGGCAAACCAAGCTTTTGCCGGTGATCAAACATGGGTTACTGCCCACGCTCAACTCTTCCTTTGACCATAAGCTGGTTTTTTTCCAGGAACCGACAACGCTTATTTAAACCCTCCTCAAAAACCCTTGACGAGCCCCGGGGGAATATGGTACCCAGTTTGATGACTGAATGAATCATTCATTTTAATTGCCCCTCCGCCCGCCCTTCCCGGCGCGAAGGGCTGCCTTCCAAGGCTTCTTTAGGAACTGTAAAATATGATCGAAGAGGACAGAAAAGCTAAACAGCTAAAAAAAATCATAGACTCCGCCATTAAGGTCTTTTCCGCCCAGGGCTACAAAGAGGCCCAGATGTCTTCCATCGCCAAAGAAAGCGGTATAGCCCTTGGGACCCTCTATCTTTATTTCAAAAGTAAAGAATCTCTTTTTAACTTTCTTTTAAAATATATTTTTTTTAACGAAACAGACATTTGCGCCATGTCGGTCCCGATAAGTTCTCCTTCATGGGATTGGGGGATAACTTCGGGAAGAAATGCCTTTGTATATTCGAAATTTTGCGCTCTTTTTGCCCAGCCCCTCAAGGGAGACCCAATAGCTGACGTCCATGAGGAATTCGAAGGGATCATCCGCAATCTCTGCTCGATTTTTAACACATACAGGCACGGGATAATCATGCTGCTTCGCTCCTCGCTAAATTGCCCGGAACTGGCCGATTTCTACGTCAATATAGTCGAAGAGCTGATGCAGCTTCTGGTTGGCTACCTTGAGAAGAGAATGGCTCAGGGGCTCCTTCGAAAAGTTTCCGATGTGTGCGCCTCCGCCAGGTTCATTTTGGCTTCCATTGGCTGGTATGCGGTACACAGACACTGGACGGTTCATGAGGTGGGCTTCGATGAAAAAGTGTGGGAAGATACCATCGTGGACGCTTTGACCCACGCTTTCGTTGCGGCCCCCTTGCAAAACCCGGACGGGACGAAGGGTTAACTAATCCCGGCGGTTGATTTTTTTGCCGCTGCGGTGGAGATTGGCTTTAAAATCTGGAGCAACGAATGGGATGCAGATGACAAAAAGCTACCAGGCGGATGTGGTAATAGCGGGCGGTGGACTTGCGGGTATAGTTACCGCCTGCGAGTTGCTCGATCACGGCTGCAGGGTCCTTTTGATCGATAAGGACAGGCGGGAGCGATTCGGAGGTCTTGCCAAAGAGTCTTTTGGCGGAGTCCACTTTGTGGCGACGGTCCACCAGAAGCGCCTTGGAATTAAGGACTCACCCGAGCTTGCCTACCGCGACTGGCTAAGTTTTGCTTCCTTTGGCGAAAACGATCGCTGGCCGATGGCCTGGGCCAAAGCCTATTGCGAAAACTCAATCGAGTATATCTACAATTTTCTGGATGCCAGGAAGATCAAATTCCTGCCGATTGTAAACTGGGCCGAACGCGGACTGTTCATGCCGGGAAATTCCGTGCCGCGCTGGCATATAGCCTGGGGAACGGGTGCTGAAATTATCCGGCGCCTGGTGGGAGCCCTGGAAAATCATCCCAAACGCTCCAACCTCGCCCTGCTGTTCGACCATGAGGTAAACGGAGTCGATTCTACCGGGGGGCGCGTTTGCGGCGTATCGGGAAAAGAGCTTGCAAGCGGGCTGGAGTTTAGGGCCCAAGGCGAGGTCGTAATTGCCTCCGGGGGCATTTGCGGAGGCGATCTGGGTAAGGTGCGCGACAACTGGTGGCCGCAGTGGGGGCCGGCTCCCAAGGTTATGCTAAATGGGGCCCATATTTACGGCGACGGCCTGCTTCACGACAAAGTCGCGGCTTTGGGGGCCAATATCACCCATCTGGACAAACAGTGGCATTACGCCGCAGGGGTTAACCACCCCGCCCGCCGAAAACCTTTCGACGGCCTGAGCCTTGTGCCCCCGCGCTCCGCGCTTTGGATGAACGCTCTGGGGGAGCGGATCGGGCCCATGCCGCTAATGGGCTATACCGATACCCGGTCTCTGGTCGAAAGCATTGTCGCGCAGCCGGGGGGATATTCCTGGCAGATTCTAAATTGGAAGATAGCGGCAAAGGAGCTTGCCGTCTCGGGTGCCGTATACATGAGCGCTTTTGTTAAAAAGAGCCGAAAAATGTTGCTGAAGCAAGCCGTGTTCGGAAATAACGAGCTTGTGGAGAGGCTTCTTTCCGAGTGCCCGAAAGATT
The DNA here is from genome assembly GCA_049976905.1 of Syntrophobacteraceae bacterium. GTDB lineage: Bacteria > Desulfobacterota > Syntrophobacteria > Syntrophobacterales > Syntrophobacteraceae > SbD1. Next base: position 8,121 of record JBMFHI010000070.1, read on the forward strand.
TTGTTTCCGCGGCCAGTTTGCCTGAACTGGCGGAGAAGATGAACCAGCGGAGCCTGTTTGGGCTAAGAGTGGATCTAGCCAGGATGAAAAACGACATAACGAGCTATGACGAAATGATCGAGCGTGGCAAAGCCTTTTACAACGACGAACAACTCCAGCGTATCGCGGCCCACCGTAACTATCTGGGAGATCGGATCCGCACCTGCAAATTCCAAAAAATTCTCGATCCCCGGGCACGGCCGCTAATTGCCATAAGGGAGTTCATCCTCTCGCGTAAAAGCCTGGGAGGAATTCAAACGGACCTGCGGTGCAGGGTGCTCGACAGGCAGGGCGCGCCGATAGGCGGGCTCTATGCGGTGGGCGAGGCTGCGGGCTTTGGCGGTGGAGGAATTCACGGACTGCGTTCTCTTGAAGGGACCTTCCTGGGCAGCTGCGTTTTGACCGGAAGAATTGCCGGAAAGGCTATAGGGGGAGGAAAAGATGTCACAACCAGCTAAAGGGGAAACCACGATAAAAGTGGGTGGAAAGCGAAGCGGCGCCTGGCTCGTGCGCCATGCGCTCGAGCAATTGCCCGTATCGCATACCTTCGGAATTCCCGGCGTGCACAACACCGAGATCTATGATGAACTCAATAAATCCTCGGCCATTCGCCCGATCCTTGTCACCCACGAGGCAGGCGCGGCATTTATCGCCGATGGCATCAGCCGTTGCTCGGCCGGTGAGATAGGGGTACTGGTAATCGTGCCCGCGGCCGGGCTGACCTGTGCCATGAGCGGGATAGGCGAAGCTTACTTGGACGGCATTCCGCTCCTGGTGATTACGGGTGGCACGCGCACGGACATCGAATTTGGCTTTAAGCTCCACGAGATCGACCAGCACAAAATTCTTGCGGGCATCTGCAAGGGAAGCTGGCTCGTAAAGGAACACCGTGACGTGGTGCCCACCCTTTACGAGGCCTATCACCGGGCGGTAAGCGGTATGCCGGGGCCGGTCGTCGTTGAGATACCCGCCAACGTTCAGCTTTTCCACGGCGAAGTGGAAACCCTGCCCGCCTTTCGGCCCTTTTCACCCTCGACCGCCGTCGATGAAGCCGCTCTTAACCAGGCTGTCGATCTGCTGGTCAAAGCTTCCAGTCCGGGGATTTTCGTGGGCTGGGGCGCAGTCGATGTCGACCACGAAACCGGCCGGATAGCCGCCTTGCTGGGAGCGCCCGTTTCCACCACGCTCCAGGGAATGAGCGCCTTTCCGGGCAGCCATCCTCTCCATGCCGGCATGGGCTTTAGCCGGGCCGCTGTGCCCGCTGCCGAAAACGCCTTTAAAAACTGCGATTGCCTCCTGGCCGTGGGAACGCGTTTTGGCGAAATTCCAACCGGAAGCTACGGGTGCGTCGTTCCTGAAAACCTTATTCATATCGATGTGGACCCGGCGGCCTTTAACCGCAATTTCCCGGCTAAAGTGGCGATTGCTGGCGATGCGCGCATAGTTATCCCCAAGCTTTTGGAGAAACTCGTCCAGCGAAAGCCCCAGTACGAGGATAGACGCCTGCGGGTCGTAAAACATATCGCGGAACAAAAGAGTTCCTACCGGGAAGAGTGGCTAAAACACCGCAACGGCAAAGTCAATCCCGCCATGTTTTTTGACGAGCTTCGAAAACAGCTTGCCGACGATGCGATCATGGTCGTAGATGACGGAAACCACACCTTTCTTGCCGCCGAACTCTTTGAAGTCCGCCGCAAGCGCTCCTTTGTCTCCCCCACGGATTTTAACTGCATGGGCTATTGCATACCGGCGGCCATCGGCGCAAAGCTCGTTAATCCCTCGCGGCAGGTAGTGGGTATCGTTGGAGACGGCTCCTTTCTTATGACCGGCCTTGAACTTCTTACGGCGGTCACCGAGTGCGTGGGAATGGCCTGTTTTGTCTTCTGCGACGGAGAACTCTCCCAGATAGCCCAGGGGCAGGAACTGACCTATAATCGGAAGCCCTGCACGGCCCTTGGAAAACTTCGCCTGGACGCGATGGCCCTGGCTGTGGGCGCGGGCTATGTTTCCATAGGCTGCAACACGCAAATCGCGGGCTCCATCCGGGCGGCCCTGGCAATGGCTGAAGGCGGCCGGCCCGTAATCGTGGAGGTAAATATCGACTATTCCAAAAGGACCCGCTTTACTCAAGGGGTTGCCAAAACGGTTCTAAAACAGTTTCCCGCAAGCGACCGTTTTCGCCTCATCAGCCGGGTGCTCATGCGCAAGGTTACCGGTTGAGCTTACAATCATATTGAAATTGGATTCAAGGTACTAAGAAATGCACAAACAACCGAACATTCCAAGCAGGGTGGGCAAAAGCGATAGCGTTGCCCACCATAGCTTTGTGAGCACGGTATATGTTCGGTAATTATTGACGGTCTTAGTAAGTGCGAGGTATAAAGGATATAGATAACCTTTTATTCTCTTTGTTAAGATATCCATCCACAAATATAAGGAGGAAGGCTTTGAATTCCTTGTTAAGAATGTTTATCTTAATTGCCGCCTCACTGCTGCTCTGCGCTCAAACCTGTTTGGCCCAGGACGATTTGCCCTGCGAGTGGACCGGTTTATACCTTGGCGCTCACCTTGGCGCGGGTTTTAGCAGCACGCATATGAACCTGCATGATCTTGGAACTGTCCGCGTCCTGCATCCTGATCCAGGCGGCGTGATTGGCGGTGGGCAGATCGGCTATAACCTGCAAAGAGGACCTTTCGTATTGGGGCTCGAAGCCGACCTGTCCGACTCCGGCATGAACGGCAACGCCAACTCCTTTCCACCCCCCGGTATAATGGGCGGCACCAGTATTCGTTCGAGCCAAAATATCAACTGGTTTGGAACTCTTCGCCCCAGGCTGGGCTACACTGTCATGCCCCGCTTGTTGCTCTACGCTACAGGCGGATTGGCCTACGGGGATGTGAGTTATTGGGAAAGAGCCGTGTCTGCTGAACCGGCAACTTTTGGGCCTGGCTCCTACAGCGGCGTCAATCTAGGCTGGACCGTTGGCGGGGGCCTTGAATACTTGATTTCTAAAAATTGGAGCGCTAAGGCGGAATACCTTTTTTGCAACCTGGGAGATCAAAACGTAACCGCCGTTTCCCAATGGATAATCATACCGCTTACCACCACCCAGTCAACAGCTGCCTTTAGCACCGAGTTCAGCGTTTTTGACGTGGGTTTGAATTATAGGTTTGATTAGTACTGCTTGCGCGCTTAAAGGTTCAAAACCGGCAAGCATTCGCCGCATTGGGCCGGAGGTTGTCGCCTGTCTGAGACAACAGATGGTCAAAAGGTTACCGGTTGAAACGTCCCAATCGCGGCTCCTGTCATTCCAGCATGGCCCGGGTGAGCGCCTTATCGTACCCCGCGAGACGCGCTGTAAGCCCCGTTTTTCTTCCTACCTGTTGGGAGGAAGGACGACCGGCTTGTGTCTGAATTCAGGGGCAGGCAAAAAAACGTCACTATAACCTGCTCCCCCAACAGCCCCCCAGGCAGCCGTATGCTTTCAGCAACAAGCCCCCCGGACAAAGGCCTAAAACACCGGACCAGCCGGAAGGCCCCATGAGATCGAGTCTGGCTTGTTTCCCAATACCGCAACAAATGAGATCTCGGTGAGGCTTTCCCGGGCCATAAATCCGAAAAGCAAGGTAGGATTGGAATCTCCAAAGAAGGTTATAGGTTGGGGAATAGGGGAGATGTGTGGAGTCTTTTGGGGATTACCAGGAGTATTGGAGCCAACCGACGGTTCTCACGAATTGGATGGGACACCGAATGCGTCGCGCATTGAAAACGCGTAGACAGGGGGCATTCAAGCAAATGGACAGTAATTATGGCACCATAAAGACTATATACGGAGCATTTGACATCTCCCACTGCCTAACCTGAGCATAAAGATCCTTCCTAATGAAGTGGCGCATTTCGTATGCCAGCCGCAAGATTGACTCCACATTCGTTCGGCAGGCGATAGCCTCCACCTGGCTGCCGAAGGCTTTGCGTAATCCTATAGCAAGAATTTCCATGACATCGTGGCCAGAGCAAAGTTGATATCTGTCATGTTTCAGATCCTTAATTTTGTCAACGATTTTGGAAATAAGATTATTTGGGTGAATGCCAGTTTTCTCTGTATTGTTCACAACCGCGTTTACCATCTTGCATACGTCCACAATGAGTGAGCTTGCATCAACAAAATTCTTGAATTTAACCCCCTTAAATTTAAGGTTCAGCTCTTCCTCCTGCGAGATCAGCCGAAGAATGCCAATCGGGAGGCTCCGATCGAGCAGTATCCCCCTCAGATCAGACACAGAAAATCGTTCGAGAAATCTTGTTACTTTGCTCTCTGAGGCGTATTCACTAATAACTGCCTCAAACGAATACGCCTGCAAAAGCATGAGTTCAATATCGTGAGGGTCAGTGAGAGCGACGTTGGACGACGGACAGGTCTGTCCGAGAATCCGGGCAAGGTCGGCGTCTACAATAGCGATGACTCCAGCAAATCGCCTAGATTCAAGTATTTGAACCGCTCCGATAGCATTCTCTTTACCAAAAGCAATAATAGCGCGACAATGAACAGTATCGATAAAACGTTCGAACAGGCGGAAATCACTGCTTCCTTCTAAAAATAGCAGTGTGCCGCCAAATGCTGCTCGCACCATTTCTGCCTCAGCGGCAATATCGTGTGCAGTTAGGTCCTCTATCACTGCTACACTTCTTCCAATTTGATCATTAAGTCACTCCGCTTATGAACTATTGATGGAGAGTGAGTAGCAATCAAAAAATCTAGATCAGCTAGTTCTGAGATAAGCTTCATATCATCTAGAAATCTGTGCTGCCAAGTTACATGTAGAGAAAGTTCAGGCTCATCTATAAGAATAAGCGATTTCTCTGTGGCTCTGAATAGTAACTCGTAAGCTAGGACCAACTCATGTTGTTCGCCAGAAGAAAGCACACGCAATGGAACATTTTGACCATTATCCATAGTAAAAATAAACCCCTTTTCCTTATCTAGAGATAGCTTTTTGAATAGAAATTTATCCTTATTTATGATATTTCTGAATAATTCTGTTTTTTGTAGCAGAGAGCTGTAGACGTCTAGCTTCTGCTTCACATCTCCCAAATAGTACCACAGCACCTTTCTCTCGCCCTCATCCAATCTATTTTGCTGTAGGGGAAGCGTTTCCTCAGCATCTAGTAGGCCGGCTGCCATCAATCGTTTACGATACGCGGTCTGCTCCTCATATTTTTGTCTTATTTTCTTCTCGGTAGCGTCTCTGGGCAGTTTACCCTGCAGAAGACGATGAGGAAAAGTCCTATCGAGGGATGCGGCCAGAGTACCTGATTGTCTCAGCACCTGTTGCATCCTTGTTGCCATATCCTGAGAGAGCCCTTCGACTGTAGCCCGAGTATACCGCTCGAAGCGCCCATGTTGAGGGTGGCGTCTCGGTGCGGCTGTGGCTAAAAGGCGTTGGGTTTGAATAAAGTAGATCGGAATAGAACGAAATTTTCCAGATGACCAATCAGGGATGCTTGATTTAGAGGATCCCCATGGCAGGTATTCTCCATATCGGTCCAGAACCTCTTCCAATGAGAGCCTCTCACCCGTCGTTTCGTCGACCCAATCCTCTGGGCCAACTCTACTCAGACTGTCAAGTACCTCCTCTATCATGCTTAATGGAAAGTCCCTTTTGTATTTGGTTTCCTCCACATCGCCCTGATAAAGAATTTCCTTTCGCAAGCTATATACTAATTTAAGTGTCCATGAGGACTCCTTTCCCTTCGTTGCCTTTTTTTCAACGGTGAGTTTGCTGCCATCATCGAAAACCACGCATACAGATTCGAAGGGAATCTGTCGGAGAGTGCTAGCCTTGCGTAAAAAGAGAGCCTCAAGGAGTTTAAGGACAGTTGTTTTACCCACGCCATTCGGGCCATGAATGATTGTAATCCGGTCATCCATATTGAAAGGAATTTTGTAGTTGAAAAGACCGAAGAGCTTCCTAATGTGGAATTCACTTATTCGCATAGCCGTTTTTCCTCCGCCACGGTGCTTTTCACCCCTCCATCAGACCGCCCAGTTTGCCCTATCACCGCATACAAGTAAAGCCATACCAACACTGCCCACCGGTTTTTCCGCAAGTGGAGCAGGGTAGCCGGGTAGGGTGTGCACAGCTTCATCCTGCCCACCATCGTTCACTCGCCGAATAGATCTGCCTGGATGTCACTGATTTCGCCGTCCCAGCGTTCCGAGGAGACGGCATGAAGCGGGCAGGTCTCCGATTGACCTATTGTGCCGGCCCTCATCTTCACATTTGCAACGCCCCCAAGCGTTTTATGGACTCGAAGCGCCGAGGACCGAGTTCGCGTTAATCTCTCCAATCACAGATAAGGCCTGCGCGCGCCCTCAATCTCAAGCATCGGGGAGCCCTCAGGAAGACCCAGGACTGAAAGCACCTGAGCCCTGACTTGTTCACCCTCCCTTACTCTTTTCTATTGCTTCGCCGGTTCCGAGACGTATTCATCTTCCTATTTCTCTATCGACACGCCAACAACTTCCATTAGAGATGCCAATGGATGGCCAGCAATTCCCGGAGGTCCTTCGGATTGTGTCATCATGCGATTCGACAATTCGTTGCCTCGCAGGCTGATTGGATCAAAAGGCACGCTCTTGCCTCCAGAAGCCATGATAGCTCCGGAAATTGCTGATCGTATTGCCGGGTTGCCGGGCGTTCTACTCCTTCCTCGATAATCATTCCGAAGTGCCAAGGAATTATTACGTGACCCAATTGGTGGCCAACGTGAAAAACATTCGCTGACGGTTTGTATTTTGCAGGTTTAATAGAATGCGAGGCTTTTTGCCTCTGGGCTTGATAGCTAGACCATCGAAATTGAATGGTATATCGATCCTCTCTACCGAAGCATATCCCTTTGCCAAGCGGAGAAGCTAGTGTGACATCCCGTAAATCAGCTGATATATTATATGTAGTTGGTGGGCACGTAAAGCTGTGCCCACCCTACGCTTTTGGCCGGTTTGAATATCATAGAACTTAAGGGACGTCACACTAGACCGGCGGAGTAAGATTGTGCCTTGAGACGAGCCTACGCGCGAAACTTATTTCAGGATCTGTCAATCCCGTATTCCCTGCTGCTTAAGCCATTTCAGTAACTTACCGGCATCACCTTCCTGCGATCTCGCAGCGATAAGCAGACGATCCTCTTCCTCCAGCACTTGACTTAGAGGTTTATTTTGCAAGTGTGCAGTAATGATATAAGGCAAAACCGATTCGTCTCTCATCCAGAGTGCATATTCATATTCGTCCATGCCGAGAAACTCATGTAATTCTAGGTCTAATCCGCCTTTGTCATGCCACTCGCCTACATAATCCTCAATTTCGTCCAAGAATGCCTCACCTCGAAGACACAATTCAATAAAAGTGAAACTGGGTTTTTTAGACATCGAGCCTCCTTCCCGGAACTGCGGATTTGGTCTTGGCTCCGGTCATAGGGTCTATAGCACCAAGATGTTGGCCCCGACTATCAAAAACCTCAACCTCCCCATGCAAGGAATCCCAAGTAAAAAAACGATGTCCGCTCTGGCTTTTCCAGACTTTGCGACCGTTTCTCCGCCCTACAGGAATACAATCGTCCAGAACAGACGGTCTTGGGAGAATCTTATGAGTCACAGCCCACCTTTATTATAATCCCGTGGGTGGCCTGGGCAACTCGTTGTCCAGGCGCTAAGCGCAATCTCAAGAGCCAAACCAAGCTGTCGGTTCAAAACATGGATTGAAGCACAGCGCCAATATTACATCCAGCTAGCAGATATTGCAAAAGCCAAAATATGCATTGCGGCATTGGGTCGGACCACGCAAGATCGGCCGGTAATGCCATTTGGCAGGACATATGGAGTCGTTTTTTGGTCTTGGACCGACGTTTTTCGATGCGAAAAGAGCCGTCTGGCGCTGGTCCGGGCTCGCACCGCGAATAAGTTCCAGACAAGATCGATATGCGAAAACAGCTTTTGGGGAGGCTTTGGGTCGATTTTCGCACTCAAAATCTTTGATATAAGCGGTGAGGACGCCGTGGCAAGAATGACCGACGCGACTTCAACCGGCCAATTCGGAAATTGCCGACCTGCATGGTCAGCGTTAGGAATATGATCAGGGCTTTTCCAGTTGCGAAAAATTCTTTCTTGAGCTACCCGGGCATTCGCCTCATTGAGCTCACTCCGACGATCTCTATGTGGTCCACCCGCCTACCCGGGAAATTCCACCGGGACCCCTCTGATCAAATTATCGTGGCAACGGCAATGACCTACGACTGCCCCCTTCTCACTTCGGATGAGAAAATCCTGGAATACATTCACGTCAATGCAATCAAATGAGTGACAAAACCTCCCGTTTGAATCTCCCATCGGATGGATGCACGGCTGTCTCGATCACATGGTTGCTCAGACCCATCTAAAAGTCAACCGAACTTGCCAAAGGATGCAGTTTATCAGGGCCATAATAAACAGCCGATCGGGATTTGATGACTTTGCAAGGTAAGCTTTTTCGCTTTTGTAGCCAAGAGGGCGAAAACCAGGAGGTTTTCGCCCTCTTTATCGCCTGCGGTGCTACCCGGCCACACACTTGTTCACAGCCTTTAGCGCGGCTTCGTAATTGGGCTCATCACCGATTTCTTTTACCAGTTCGCTGTAGCTTACCTTTCCGGAGGAATCGATCACGATTACCGCTCTGGCCAGCAACCGCAGTTCTTTAATCAAAAGACCGTAGGCCAAACCGAAGGACGCCTCCAGGTGATCGGAAAGAGTGGTTACATGGGAAACTCCCGCGGCGCCGCACCACCTCTTTTGCGCAAAGGGAAGATCCATGCTTACTGCCAGCACCGCCACCTTGTCGCTCAAATTGCCCGCTTCCTGGTTAAATCTGCGCGTCTCCAGGTCGCAAACCGGCGTATCCAGGGAAGGCACCGATACTATCACCACCACCTTGCCCGCATAGGCCGACAACTTTACCCGTCCAAGGCCGTTATCCACAAGCTCAAAATCAGGGGCCTTCTCGCCCACCCGGACTTCATTTCCAACCAGTGTGAGCGGCTTACCCCGCATCGTTACCCCATTGGCTCGCTCCGCCATAATCCTCCTCTGCCGTTAATTTTTTTTGGTTGTTTAAATCAATTCCTTCAAAATAGTTCCGGCGCCGCCCTGTTGCAATAGCTCCCCTTAGCAATATACCCCAATTGCAGATTTTTGCCTTTTCTCGTTTCCGCTTCTATTGCCGCCCCTTTTTGCCTTTTCCGGTTGCCGTTTTGGCCCTTCTTTTTGTCTACTGTTAGAATTGAACCGCCAATAGGAGATGGATTCATGGCTGTTATGTCGTTGTTTCCCGCTAAAGAAACGCTGTTATTTTCGGCTCTTAAATTGAGTATCTATAAGGAAATAAGTATGTTATGAATATCGAAAAAAAATTTCCCTCTTTTATCAGCAAAAAACAGCCGGGGATACCCTAAATGCGCGCTAAGAATCCGGGCGCATTTTTGATATATTTGCAGCGGAGCACTTAAAGATATGGTTTGGAAACTTAAACAGAGGCAGCAAAAATGGCTCGAAGCCGAAACGGGTACGGTTTTTAAAGACTGGGGCGCTAAAGTAACGATTGCCCTCGCTTTCCCTAACCGCTACGCGCTGGGAATGTCCAATCTGGGTTTTCAGTATGTCTATTCAGCTTTTAACCGTTTTGAAACGGTTGTGTGCGAACGGGTCTTCTATCCTGAACCCGAAGATGTCCCCCTCATCGCACAAGCTCCCGGAAGACTGCTCTCCGTGGAATCTCAAAGATCGCTTCAAGATTTCGACCTGGTGGCCTTTTCCGTACCCTATGAAAACGACTATACAAATCTTGTCGAAATGTTGCGCTTTGCCGGAATCCCCGCCCGCTCCGCCGAACGTCCGGGGCGCCCCCTCATCTGCGCGGGAGGCGTTGCCCTCTTCATAAACCCCGAGCCTGTTGCCGATTACCTCGACTTTATCTTCGCCGGAGAATCCGAGGAGCTTTTGCCCGAATTCCTCGATTTCCTGCGGCAACGCCAGGGCCGCTCTTTTGAGCGCTCCGAAATCTTACTGGATATGGCCAAATCGGTTAAGGGAATCTATGTGCCTTCCCTCTATGAGCCCACCTTCCATAAGGATGGCTCCCTTGAGGCCGTCTATCCCCTCTTGCCCGGCCTCCCCGAAAAAATCACGGTAAGAAGAGCCGATCTTTTGAAAGCCCAACCGTGCGGAACGTGCGTTTTTACCCCCAATACAGAATTTAGCAACGTTATGCTCCTTGAAATTGCAAGGGGCTGCGGACGCGGATGCCGGTTTTGCGCCGCGGGGTTTCTCTACCGGCCGGTTCGCTATCACGACTCTCAAAAACTTCTGCAAGCCGTTTCCCCCGATTCCGCCACAAACCGAATCGGCCTGGTAAGCGCCGCCGTATCCGATCATCCCCAGATAGCCGACCTGTGCGCGTCGTTTCTCGAACGGGGCAACTCTCTTTCTTTTTCTTCCCTCAGGGCCGACACTATCGACTCGCAAATCCTTTCGACCCTGGAAGCAAGCGAGCACCACGCCGTTGCGATAGCCCCGGAAGCCGGTTCGGAGAGGCTGCGCCGGGTTATCAACAAAAACCTTTCCCAGGATCAGATTTACAACGCCGCCGAAATGCTTGCTCAAAAGGGAATCCTAAATATAAAGCTCTACTTCATGATCGGCCTTCCGACCGAAACCCTCCAGGATCTCGAAGCCATAGTCGAAACAGCCAAGGCAATCCGCCATCACGTGCTTAGTTCCAGCCGGGGCAAAACCAGGCTCGCAACCCTCACCCTTAGCATCAACTCCTTTGTCCCAAAACCTTTTACCCCGTTCCAGTGGGTCCCCTTTGCCGGTGTAGTCGAGTTGAGGGAAAAAGCAAAATGGATCCGCAAGGCCCTGGCAAGACTCTCCAACGTCCGTGTCCATTTCGATCTGCCCAGATGGGCCTACGTTCAGGCCCTCCTTTCAAGAGGCGACCGCAGGGTCTCCTCCTTTATCGACAAGGTGGCCCTGGAAAATACGGCCTGGTCCCAGGCAATGCGCTCCTCCCCCCTTAATCCCGATTTCTGGGTCATGAGAGAGCGCGAAAAAGAGGAAAAATTTCCCTGGGAGATCCTCGACCCGGGAATCGAGCGTAATTATCTGTGGGAAGAATATGGGCGCGCTCTAAAGGAAAAGCAGACCCCACGGTGCCGGCCCGGTCAAAATTGCACCCGGTGCGGTGCTTGCGGCCCTCAAGAAGTAAATGGGATAGAAATTACTAAGCAATAATCATTTCCTAACCCCTTTTTCCTACACTGGGAGTAAACCCCATGAAAACCCACTGGCTAAGTTCCCGGTCCGAAAAATTGTCCCTTTTCCTATCTCGCCTGCTCCTTGGAGCCATCTTTCTTGCCGCTGGCGCTGCCAAAATCTTTCATCCCGGCCAGTTTTCAGCCATCATCTCCCATTACCAAATCCTTCCCGACTCCCTGCTAAACCTTGCCGCCATAGTTTTGCCCTGGATCGAAGCCATTACCGGCCTGCTTATCCTTTGCGGCTTGTGGCTGCCCGGCGCGGTGGCTCTTGCCGACTCACTGCTGGTTGTTTTCCTGCTAGCCCTTGCCTCGGCGGCCGCCCGCGGCATCGATATCGACTGCGGCTGCTTTAGCCTGCATCCCGTGGCTTCGCCAAACTTCGCCTGGTATCTTGCCCGAGATCTCCTGTTTCTTGTGCTTGGGGGGGTCGTAACGCTTCGGCTCCTTAAGAGCCGGTCCTCCTGGCGAGCCGGGTAGATACTGTTATCAAAGGCAAGCCCCTTTGAGAAGGGTTTCGTCGAAAAGTTGACCGGATTTCAGCACGCCGAATGCCACGTGGAGGAGCTTGCGCATCATGGCGCCAAGAATAACCATTGGGACCTTGCCGGAGGCGGTGAGCCGATCTTTAAAAGCACGGCCCCACAGGGTTTTGTTGAGTGTTACCATTGCCGGCATGTATAGGGCTTTGCGCAGGAAGGCATGACCGACTTTAGAGAGCCGTGGCTTTGCTCTGACACTGGTGCCCGATTGATGGTGACGAGGATCCAACCCGGCGAAAGCCACTGCCTGTCGAGCAGTTTTGAAAAGGTTTGGACCGGTAAGGTACGCCAAAAGGATGGGTACGGTGATTGCTCCGAGACCCGGTATTGAGGCTAAAAGCTCCCGTTTTCGTTTTAGGTCGGGATCGTCGTCAATTAGCTTGTGTATATCCTTCTCAACGTTAGCTATGGCGGCGTCAAGCTGTTCGATATGTGAGCCGATGCTGCTTTGTACGCTGCGGCGCGCAACCGACAAGCGGTTTTGCTCTTGAG
>JBMFHI010000071.1:0-20518 GCA_049976905.1 Syntrophobacteraceae bacterium
CTAAAGCCCCCTCGGAGACATCCAGGATGGCTGAGCGAATTTACGGAACTTGACTAAAAGAGGACAATTCATTTGTTATAAAAGCGGACATTTCTTTTTGTTGACAACAGGAGTACATCCGCAAATGCGAAATCTTAGATCGACGACCGCAAAAACAGTTTCACGGTCACGTCGCGGTGAGGCAAGGCGTCAGGAAAGTACTGGACCAGGGCTGGTTTTAGACGAAACAAGGGCCTTCTAAAGTAGGGGCAAAGCCCCACGTCAGAAGGCCCTTGCGAACTGCTATCCGTGAGAACCCAGGCGCAGGCCGCCGTGAATAAAGAAAACGTCGCCGGCAAGCGACTCGTTTCGATAGAGCTCACCGATAAGGGAAGCAACTTCCTCGGGTTCGATCAGCCTGCCGATGGGAACCTGCTCGATTATCTTATCAAGAGCAGCCTGAGGGATTTTCCTGACCATTTCCGTCCCAACATAGCCGGGGGCAACAGCGAGGCAGCGGATTTTATCAGCCAAACCACGTCGGAAAAACTCAGCCGTAAGCACCTTTGGAAATACCGACATTGCGGCCTTGGAGGAGGAATAATTGAGCTGGCCCGCCGTGCCAAGAGAACCCGTTGACGATATGAGGCAGACAAGCCCCTTGCAGTCATGATTAATCATTTGCTCGACACACTCGCGAACGGTGAGGAAAACCCCGGTCAAATTAATATTGATAACCGACTGAAACTGATCGAGGGTCATTTTCCTTGTGACCTTACCGGTTTGTTTATCCGGTGTAACCATCAAAGCGTCTTTAATTATTCCGGCAAAGGGAGCTACCAGGTTTATCCGGCCGAATTGTTCCATGGCGTATTGGGCCATCTTCGCACAGTCCTCTTCCTTCGTGACGTCACAAACAATACTTTTAACGTTTTGGCCCCACTGCTCCAACCGGGTTCTGGCCGAGGCAAGAACGGGTTCGGCCATATCGACGAGCAACACCTTGCCGCCACTGCGAACCCAGTACTCGGCCAAAGCAAGGCCAATTCCCCCACCACCACCTGTTATCACCGCCGCTGAATTCATTATTTCCAACATAGCCCTGGGAGCCTCCTCAGTTAACGATTAACGATCAATACGGTTTGGAGCCCATTGTATTCCAATAAACAAGATGTGTAGAAGATGCTGTTTGCTCAGGAGCTGGTTCACCAGCCAAAGCGTATAGAGGAACTCTATGAGAAGGCTTTATCTTACCGAGTTTGCGCCGTAATGCAATGGCTTTTGAAATGAAACAGGAAGCAACAACTGGAGGATATGAAACGGCCAGAAAGGATTAGGGGGAGGTTCTCCCTCATAGCACTCAATAAATTGCGCGAGCAGTCTTAGTTTTTGAAAAAATGGTCGTTTTAAAGCCTCTTTGTCAATCGACCTTTATGCGGTGCACCTTTTTCTTTCCAGCTTTAAGCAATAGAGCGTCATCCCTGAGGTGGAGATCACAGATTAAAAAATCAAACTCTTTTATGCGGTCCTCGTTTACGTAGGCCCCGCCCTGCTGTATCAGGCGACGCGCGGCGGATTTAGAGTCGCAAAGCCCGATTTCATCAAAAAGCTCAAAGGCAGCGACTCCCTTTTGGAGACGATCTTTGGGCAAAATGGTCGTGGGAACCGCATCGGCCTTTTCGCCCGATACCCTGGGGATACGGCTGGAGGGGAGCAGATCGGGTGCAAGGCGCCTTTCACCAAAAACCGATGAGGCAGCCTCGATGGCCGAAAGCGCAGCCGCCTGTCCGTGCACCTGTTTAGTCACCTCGAAAGCCAGGATGGATTTACAGGCATTGAGATCTTTGCCGGAAAGAGAAGCTACGGCGGCTATTTCCCTTAGGGGTAGAAACGTGTAGAGCTTTAGAAATCTTTCGACGTCACGGTCGTCCGTGTTTATCCAGAACTGGTAGAAATCAAAGGGCTTGGTTCTCTGCGGGCTAAGCCAGACGGCACCGGCGGCAGTTTTTCCCATCTTGGCCCCCGAAGCCGTGGTAAGAAGCGGGAAAGTAATGCAATGGGCCGACTTCTGGAGTTTTTTGCGCACCAGATCAATGCCTGCCACTATATTGCCCCACTGGTCGTCTCCGCCCATCTGAAGCCAACAGTCGTATGTTTTGGCAAGATGATAGAAATCATAGGCTTGAAGCAGCATGTAGTTGAACTCGATAAAATTGAGCCCCGTCTCCATGCGGATCTTATAGCTTTCCGCGGCAAGCATGCGGTTTACGCTGAAATGCTTGCCGATATCTCTTAGAAATTCAATGTATCGCAGCTCTAAAAGCCAGTCGGCGTTGTTTACAAGGAGGGCCTTATCTTTGGAAAAATCCAGGAAACGAGAGAGTTGGGCTCTAAGGGAGTCCACATTGGACTCAATCTGTTCGAGGGTGAGCATTTGGCGCATTTCGGTCTTGCCGCTCGGATCCCCTACTAAACCCGTTCCTCCCCCCACCAGAACGATTGGCCGATGTCCGGCCCGCTGCATGTGGGCCAAGGCCATGATCGGAACCAGGCTACCGACGTGGAGGCTCTCAGCCGTGGGGTCAAAACCGATATAGCATGAGGAAGGCTTTGAAAGGAAACGCTTGAGTTCGTCACCATCCGTTGCCTGAGCCACAAATCCACGTTCTTTTAGTACCTCGAAAACATCAGTCACTGGGGTATTCTCGCATTCATCCTAAATGTGAACAACTATTTGGCGTAGTCAACGGCCCTGGTTTCCCGGATCACGGTAACTTTAATCTGGCCGGGATAGGTAAGCTCACTCTCTATTTTCTTGGCTATATCGCGGCTAAGGAGCACGACATCGGCATCGGCCACCAAACCGCTCTCAACAGTTATTCTTATCTCCCTGCCTGCCTGAATGGCATAGGCTTTACTGATACCGTTAAAGGAGCCCGCGATTTTTTCAAGATCTTCAAGACGCCGGACATAGGTTTCCAGAAGTTCCTTACGGGCACCGGGTCTTGCCCCCGATAGCGCGTCGGCAGCCTGCACCAGAGTTGCCACGACATCCTCGGCGGGAATATCTTCGTGGTGAGCCGCGATTGCATGGACTATTGCATGGTTTTCGCCATACCTTCTGGCCAGATCTGCTACAATTGCGGCATGGGGCCCTTCCATTTCATGGTCGACGGACTTGCCGATATCATGAAGGAGTCCGGCTCTGCGTGCCTGTTTTTCATTTAAACCAAGCTCGGCGGCCATTATGCCGCATAAAAAGGCAACTTCTCGGGAATGCTGTAAAACATTTTGCGCATAGCTCGTGCGAAATTTAAGCTTTCCGATGAGCTTTATAAGCTCGGGATTAATGCCGTGAACGCCAACGTCAAAAGCGGCCTGCTCTCCGGCTTCCCTAATGGAGGTATCGATTTCCGCGGTAACTTTTTCGACAATTTCCTCAATTCTGGCCGGATGAATTCTTCCATCGGAAATAAGCCTCTCCAGGGCAATTCTGGCAACTTCACGACGAACCGGATTAAATCCGGAAAGTATGACTGCTTCAGGCGTATCGTCGATAATGAGATCAACACCGGTGGAGGCTTCAATGGCACGAATGTTTCTGCCCTCTCTACCAATAATGCGACCTTTCATCTCCTCATTGGGCAGGTTGACAACGGAGACGGTTTTTTCGGCAACGTAATCGCCGGAATATCTTTGAACAGCCAGGGATATAATGTCTTTAGCCTTTCTGTCGCCAATTTCCCTGGCTTCGGTTTCAATCTTTTTTATAAGCAGCGCGGCGTCATGGCGGGCTTCATTCTGCATGGAGTCCAGAAGCATCTGTTTTGCTTCCTGCGCGGACATTCCGGAAATATTTTCAAGCTTTGCCCTCTCCTCTTTTAAGATCGCATCCAATTCATTTTCACGGCCCACAAAATCTTTTTCCTGCTGAGTCAGCTGCTTTTCGCGCTTTGAAAGGGCCGACTCTTTACGATCCAAGCTCTCCGATTTGCGGTCAAGATTCTCTTCTTTCTGCAAAATTCTTTTTTCCAGGTTTTGAAATTCTTTCCTGGAATCCTTGGATTCCCTTTCAAACTCAAGCTTCATTTGCAAGACGTTGTCTTTAGCCTGAAGAATGGCCTCTTTTTTTATCGTTTCAGCTTCTTTTTTGGCCTCAGCCAGCAAATTTTTGGCATCGCTTTCAAATTCCCTGCGCTTTTTTTCCATCCAAAGATATCTGGCAAAATACCCCGCGACCCCACCTGCCAAGAGTGTGACAAAAAAAGCCAAAGTCATGAAGATATAACTCATTAATTCAATGTCCTTTCAGGTATTAAGAACCCCAGGAGGCGCCCCGCAACGTCACCCGGACAATGGGAAAAACGGCCCCAGATAGAGGGCCATCGACAACTTTCCCCAATTAATGCCGGAGACGTCAGTTATAGACAAAAAACCAGAGAGAATAAACCAGGAAGAGGCCGGAGGACACTAGACCGTCACCAGGCCGCCCACAAGAGTCGGGAACAACGAGGAAAGGATAAGAAAGGCATTGCCCCCGCATTATGCCGTGTTAGCAGGTGGTCTTGAACCTTAAGGTTCAGGTGGGCGCCCTATGACTCCTTAAGGCTTCCAGCCGAGGCTGTCCTGCACACCGGAGCCAGGCAGAGCACCCGTTCAGTTTATGTTGGCTCAGAAACATTCTGCCAATCACAAACACAGCAGGGGCAAACCGAACATTAACGATTTATTCATTCGGTTCCTGAGGCCGCCACTAATAGGGACGGCTATAAGCGAACCGGATTATGAAACGATGTTTACTGCCGAATAATTCGGTAATATTGACCGGTAGAGCCGATCTCACCTTTTCACCCTTCAGAGCATCCACGCAACGTGCTCCCCAAGATGCCGACCGAAGGGCTTGATATACAACGATAGCTATAACCCCTTTTGGCGGCCCTGCAAGAAAGCCGGCAAGCATCAGGGATGGATTCCATATCCTCTCTCAGTTTGCATTTTATCTAAAAAGCCACGAAATAGTCAAGATGGATTATTGAAAGAGCATCGGGTTGGAAGTCGCAAGTCGGACAAAAAAAGCAGAGGGACCGGAAGTCAGACGGAGAATAGTACAAAAGGAAGGCCCTTCGCAAGCGAAGGGCCCTATTCAGTAAAAATAAGACGACCTTATTGTCTTTCGGCTGTCTTAAGCCGCGCAATCGCCCTTTGCAAGGCAGCCTGGGCACGTGCGAACTCAAATTTATCCCTGCCCTCGGCAATGCGCCTCTCGGCTCTTTCCCGCGCGGCCTTTGCCCGCACGAGATCGATATCGCCGGCCGCTTCAGCGGCCGTGGCAAGGATGGTAACCTGATTATTCAAGACCTCGGCATAGCCACCCATTACAGCCACGTGCTGCAAAGCGCCGCCAACCCGATAGCGCAATTCGCCGACCTTGAGCTTGCAAAGAAAGGGAATGTGGCCGGGAAGAACGCCGAATTCCCCCATCTCTCCAGGCGCAACAACAATATCAACCGTCTCGCTCAAAACCTTTTTCTCGGGCGTAACGATCTCCAGGAAAATTTTATCGGCCATACTCTCACCATCTTCTTATGTCAGGCTAACTATTTGCCTGGAAAAAATTCCATCATCACACATAGACCGGGACAGGGGACAAAAGCGCTTTAAAGATAAGTGCCAGCACCCAATGTCTACCCGGCACATGCATCCTAGGCAGCCTGAGCCATCTGCTTGGCCTTCTCAAGAGCCTCTTCAATGGAGCCGACCAGAAAGAAAGCCTGCTCGGGGATATCATCGTGCTTGCCTTCGCAGATTTCTTTAAACCCTCTGATGGTATCTTCCATCTTAACGTACTTACCGGCGAAACCGGTAAAGGTTTCCGCAACATGAAAGGGCTGCGAGAGGAAGCGCTGTATCTTACGGGCTCGGGACACAGTGAGTTTATCTTCATCGGACAACTCGTCCATACCGAGAATGGCGATGATATCCTGCAGATCCTTATACTTTTGCAAAATCACCTGAACTTCACGAGCCGTGTTGTAATGCTCGACACCAAGCACATTGGGATCAAGAATACGCGAGGTCGAATCCAGTGGGTCAACCGCGGGGTAGATACCAAGTTCCGCGATCTGGCGCGAGAGAACGACCGTACCGTCAAGGTGGGCAAAGGTCGTAGCAGGCGCAGGGTCGGTCAAGTCGTCGGCGGGCACGTAGACGCACTGAACGGAGGTGATCGAACCCTTGTTGGTAGATGTAATACGTTCCTGCAAAGCGCCAAGGTCCGTACCCAGTGTGGGCTGATAACCAACGGCCGAAGGCATACGACCGAGCAGAGCCGAAACTTCGGCACCCGCCTGGGTAAATCGGAAGATATTATCTACGAACAGAAGAACGTCCTGACCTTCAACGTCACGGAAATATTCAGCAACAGTCAGAGCCGAAATAGCAACACGTGCGCGGGCTCCTGGAGGCTCGGTCATCTGCCCGTAGACCAGACCGGCTCGAGGAAGAACCCCCGAATCCTTCATTTCGTGATAGAGATCGTTTCCCTCACGGGTACGCTCGCCAACACCGGCGAAAACCGAAATACCGCCGTGCTGCATCGCGATGTTGTGGATCATTTCCATCATGACGACCGTCTTACCAACACCGGCTCCCCCGAACATTCCCATTTTACCGCCACGGGGAAAGGGAACGAGAAGGTCGATAACCTTAACACCGGTCTCAAGGACCTTAACCGAGGTATCCTGCTCGGTAAAAGCGGGAGCAGGGCGGTGGATAGGCATATAGGTGTCGGCCTTGATGGGACCAAGGCCGTCAACGGTCCTGCCAACGACGTTAAGAACACGACCGAGAACAGGCTTTCCTACGGGCATCATGATCGGTTTTCCCGAATCTTTAACGGGCATACCGCGCACGAGACCGTCTGTAAGGTCCATACCGATTGTTCTAACGACATTGTCGCCAAGATGCTGGGCCACTTCGAGGACGAGATTGTCTTCCTCCGAGCTAAGACCCGGGTTAGTAACAAAGAGGGCCGTCAAAAGCGAAGGAAGTTTTCCCTCTTCGAACTCGACGTCCACGACGTTTCCGATAACCTGAACGATTTTCCCCATGTTCATGGGTCTATATCCTCCTTGATCTTATTTCTTAAGGGCCTCAGCGCCGCCAACTATATCCATTAGTTCCTTGGTAATGCCCGCCTGCCTGGCTTTATTGTAGGTAAGGGTCAGGGTCTTTACCAAATCCTTGCAGTTACTGGTCGCGTTCTCCATTGCAGCCATCCGCGCGGCATGCTCACCAACGGAAGTCTGATACAAACTCTCGAGAACCTGAACATAAATATAGTTAGGCAGCAGATCAGTCAGGAGCGCCTCATGAGAGGGCTCAAAAAGGTACTCGAATGACTTTTCCCCAGCCTCCTGAACCGCAGGAGTGATGGGCAGAAGCCTCACAAGCGAGGGCTGCTGTTTGGCTATATTGATGAAATGGCTGTAAAGAATGTAGACCTCATCGGCCCCGCCGGTCTCAAACAATTCGATCAGCGAGCTTCCGATGCGACGCGCATCCTCGTAGACAACCTTATTTAGCAATCCGGTATAGCTCTCACGAACCTTTACCGGACGGCGTCTAAAATAGTCGCGAGCCTTCCTTCCGGCATTGACGAGACTAACCTCAATGCCTTCAGCCTTTTTGGCCTTGATAAACCTTTCGGCCGCAACCAGAAGGTTGGTATTAAAACTGCCGCAAAGCCCTCTGTCGGCGGTGACAAGCAGAAGCTCAACCGTTTTCACTTCCTCTTTGGGCGTGAGCAACGTGTATGCGCTGGTATCCTCCACCCCTGCGGCAAGTCGACCAATAAATTCTCTAAACTTGGACGCATAAGGGTGAAATCTTTCCATGTTCTGCTGGGCGCCGCGCAGTTTTGCCGCAGCGACCATATTCATTGCCTTCGTAATCTGCGAGGTCTTCTTGACAGCTTCGATCTTCCTCTTAACATCTCTTAGAGTAGCCATATCCTGTCCTCTGATTTATTCCCGACCAATTAGGCCTGGAATACCCCCGCAAATTCGTTAAGGGCGGCCGCCATCTTCTTATCAAGATCTTCGCCGATAGCCTGTTTTTCTTTAATTTCGGCCAAAATTTCCGGGAATTTTCTCTCAACAAAGGCAAGCATCTGCTGCTCATACTGTAAGACTTTCTCAACCGGGATGGTATCGAGAAAGCCCCTGGTACCCGAGTAGAGCGACATGACTTCCTTTTCAGCAGACATTGGCTGGTACTGAGGCTGCTTAAGGAGTTCGACAAGGCGCATACCACGATTTAGCTGTGCCTGGGTCGATTTGTCGAGGTCGCTGCCGAACTTGGCAAAAGCTTCGAGTTCGCGGTACTGGGCAAGTTCAAGGCGAAGCCTGCCCGCGACCTGCTTCATGGCCTTGGTCTGAGCGGCGCCGCCAACGCGGGAGACAGACAAACCAACGTTTATAGCAGGGCGAACGCCGGCGAAAAACAGGTTGGGCTCCAGGTAAATCTGCCCATCGGTAATGGAGATAACGTTTGTAGGAATGTAGGCGGAAACGTCGCCCGCCTGGGTCTCGATAATGGGCAAAGCCGTAAGAGAGCCTCCGCCCAGTTCCTTATTGAGCTTGGAAGATCTTTCGAGCAGCCTGGAGTGATTGTAGAAAATGTCGCCGGGGTAGGCTTCGCGCGCAGGCGGGCGGCGCAGCAGAAGCGATACCTGGCGGTATGCGGTTGCCTGTTTTGAGAGATCATCGTAGATGATGAGAGCGTGACCGCCCTTGTCTCTGTAATATTCACCCATGGCCGTTCCGGCATAGGGGGCAACGAACTGAAGGGCCGCAGCGTCACTCGCGCAGGCGGCGACGACGACAGTGTAGTCCATCGCGCCGTGCTTTCGCAGGGTTTCAACGACCTGGGCAACGGTTGATTTTTTCTGCCCGATTGCAACGTATATGCAGATGTTTCCGCTGCCTTTTTGGTTGATGATGGCATCAACGGCAATGGCGGTCTTACCGATCTGACGGTCGCCAATGATGAGTTCGCGCTGACCGCGACCAACCGGCGTCATGGCGTCAATGGCCTTTAACCCGGTATACATCGGTTCGTTAACCGACTGTCTGGCGATAACGCCGGGAGCGATAACTTCGATACGCTGGAACTCCTTGGCGTTAATAGGGCCCTTGCCGTCAAGAGGATTACCAACCGAGTCGATAACGCGGCCAAGGACCGCATCCCCAACGGGCACTTCCGCAATACGGCCGGTCCTCCTAACCTCACCGCCCTCCTTGATGCCGGCATCGTCACCCATGATGGCGACACCGACGTTGTCCTCTTCAAGGTTGAGGGCAAGTCCGTATATGTTTCCTTGTGCTGTAGGGAACTCAAGCAATTCCATGGACATGCATTTTTCGACTCCGTAGACGCGCGCGATACCATCACCTACGGAGAGCACCCGTCCAGTCTCGCTGAGATCAACCTTCTTCTCGTAGTCCTTGATCTGCTCTCTGATGATTTGGCTGATTTCTTCTGATCTGATTTCCATTTATCCTACCGCACCCCTCTTCAAAGATTCTTTAAAGTTAAGCAGTTGACGCTTTACACTCCCGTCCAAAACCAAATCGCCGATCTGGGCGAAAACCCCACCAAGAAGGGAGGGGTCCAGCTCAAATTCGACGACAATCTTTTTTCCGATCTTCTTTTCAAGCGCACCGGCGATCTTTTCGATCTCGGCGGCATCAAGCTTTACGGCAGCCTTGACTTTAGCCCTGGAAATATTGGAATGCTCGTCAATCAACCGGTGATAGTAGTCTGTAATTTCAGGTAAATGTTGAATACGTTTCTTTTCAACAAGAAGATTAAGAAAGTTGCTCACGATCGTGGAAAGGCTCATCAGAGCCGACACTTTCTTAAAGAGGCCGACCTTGACCTCCTCGGGATAGAGCGGATTCCGGAGCATGTTTTCGAAATCGGGCTGAGCCTTGAGGACCTCGATAAAGCCGTCCAGCTCCGTTGCAAACTGTTCAATTGCGTTGGCCTCAACGGCGAGATTGAACAGAGCCCTTGAATAACGCTTCGCAATAACCTGGTTTTTCACTTCGCCTCCACCACCTTCGCCATGAATTCGTTAATCAGACGTTGTTGATCCTCGGCCCGAATTTTCTTTTGAATGATACTTTCGGCCGCCGCCACCGACAACTCCGCGACTTCATCCTTGAGGCCGTCGCGGGCAGCCTGAACTTCCTGCTCGATAGCGATCTCGGCCTGCTGCTGTATGTAGGCAGCTTCGCGGTGAGCAGCCTCTATAATTTTTTGTCTTTCGGCCTCGCCCTCCGCAATCAATTCGTCGACAATCTTTTTGGTCTCGGCTTCCAGGGAAGCCATCCTGGCCAGTACCTTCTCGTGCTCGGCCTTTGCCTGCGCGGTCTTTGTCTCCAGCTCGGCAAGCAGCGTCTTGATTTCCTCCCTGCGCGAATTCAGAAAGTCCGCGATGGGTTTTTTCAGCAGCTTATAGAGTACTCCAACCACGATAACAAAGGCCACGGTACGCAGGATAAAATCCGACCAGTTATTGGGCTGGGCAGCCTCGGCCTCCGCCGCGAAGGCATCGGTCAGCCAGGTCAAGGAAAACACCGCCCCGGCAACAGATGCAACCAAACCGGTTCTCAACATCTTTCCTTTCAGACTCGCGTGCATCAAACCTTCCTCCCGAGAATCTTCTGCGCCAGTTCGCCAGAAAAGGCTTTTACCTGCTGTTTTAAATCTTTGCGTGCTGCTGAAACATCTTTTTGAATTTTTGCCCGAAGATTGTGAAGCTTCCCGGCAGTCTCTTCCGAGGCCTGCTTGAGGAGTTCCTTTTCCTGCTCGTAGCCAGCCGCCTTGAGTTCCTGGATCTTGCGAATCCCCAAGCCCCTGGCATCCTTGAGCTGAGAATCGTAATCGAGCACTCCGGCGCGCGTCAGCCCTTCGATCTTTTCGATCCCTTCCTGCCTATCCAGGATAAGTCTTTTCCGCTCAGCGACAATCCGACGAATCGGGCGGTACAGCACGAGGTTCATGAGGAAAAGAAAAACAAGGAAATTGGCCATCTGGATCAAAAGCGAGTAATTGATTTCGACCATCTTACTCCACCCTCCCGCTAAGACGATAAATCAAATGTCCTTAGACATGCATGCACACAGTCAAAAATCAAGTCAATCCAACCCTGGGATTGACCTCAAGCGGCAAAGACAGGCCCCAGCGCCTGGTGACCCGACCGTACCCATGGCGCACAAAAAAGGGGTAACCCCCTCTCACCCAGTTTTTAATCTTAAAGTGGTATTTCAAACTCTCACTTGGCCTCTAGCATGGGCGTGCTTAGTAGCACAGGTCAGCAATCTTGGCAAGTGAAAAGCAAAAAGATTCACAATTATTCCAGAAAGAATACCAAGCATTTCATTTAATATTCAACCACTTCTAACGAGTTTGAAAAACGTAGCGGCGCATGCTCACATTTTCCGCCAGCCCAACGGCAAGGCACAGAGCGATAATCGAGGAGCCTCCGTAGCTAACGAAGGGAAGAGTAATGCCCACGACCGGGAGCAAGCCCAGCACCATGCCGATGTTTATGAGAGCCTGGCACATGATAAGGCCTCCCACGCCAACGGCGATGAGGGAGCCAAACCTGTCGCGAGATCGTGCCGCGATTCTTAACATAAGAAAAATGAGAAGACAAAACAAGAGGATAAGGGCAGCACACCCCACGAACCCCCATTCTTCGGCCCACACAGAGAAGATAAAGTCAGTCTGCTTTTCGGGCAGAAAGTGGAGCTTGTTTTGGGTGCCTTTAAGAAAGCCTTTGCCCCAAAGCATCCCGGAGCCTATGGCGATCTTTGACTGGCGTATATGGTAGCCCGCCCCCAAAGGATCGCGGTCGGGACTAAGAAGGATAAGGACGCGCTGCTTCTGATAGGGTTTTAGAACGCGTTGCCACACAGGGAGCAAAAGCGGAATTATGGCCAAAGCCACTATTGCGATATATCTCCAGCGAACTCCGACAAAAAGAATAATGAAGCCGGCAGTGGAGGCCAAGGCGATAGCGCTTCCCAAATCCGGCTCGGCAAGCACCAAAAGCACGGGCACTATGGTAAGAACCAAGGGGAATATCAGTTTTTTAATGCTTGGGAAGTTGGCTACTTCCTGGGATGAGAAATAGGCGGCCAGTTGGATTATGATTACGATTTTAGCAAATTCCGAGGGCTGAAACTGAAAGCCTCCGATTTCAAGCCACCTTTTGGAACCGTGGACGTCTCTTCCGACGGCCAAGACGACGGCAAGCAAAAAAACGATGATACCGTAGAGCCAGGGACCGATGGACTTTAGTTTCTGGTAATTGACAAAGAGCGAAGCGCACATAACCCCGAGCCCAACGGCGAGCCAAATGAGTTGTTTTACAAAGAGATTGTTTGCCGGCCGGGCCTGAATCTGGGGATAGACGGCGCTGTAGATGCTAAGCAGTCCAATGCATACGATAGCCGAGAGGGTCCAGATAATGGACCAGTCGAAATTTTCAATCAACCGTCTATCCATCATAGCGGCAAATGCCTTCCAATTTTTAAAAGCTAAGGCTTCGCAGGCTCATGCCTGCTTTGCAAGTAGGCCGCCATGACCTGTTTTACCAGGGGTCCGGCAGCCGAGCCTCCGTGGCCTCCGTGCTCGATAATGGAGGCCACGCATATCTTGGGATCCGATGCGGGGGCATAGGCTACAAACCATGCATCGTCCTTGTCATTTTTACCGTTGGATCTGCCCAGCCCGATTACCTGAGCCGTGCCGGTCTTACCGGCAAGGGGCATGGCAGGATCGTAGAGCGAATGGGCGGTGCCACGGGGATCGCTTACAACCTCGGCCAGAGCCTTTTGCACCACCTCGAACCAACGCGGGTCGATGGGAATCTCGCGCGTTAGCCTGGGCCCGGCCCGCTTAACCTCTCCCGGAGCCATGCCCTCCACCTTCTTAACCACGTAAGGGGTCCAAAGCTTTCCGCCGTTAGCGATCGCGCCATAGGCAGCAGCCATCTGCAGGGGGGTAACGAGGTCATAGCCCTGCCCGATTGCTATGGAGATGGTCTCACCTTTTTCCCAGGGATGGCCGGTCGCGCGTCTTTTCCAGGCTGAAGAGGGTATGAGGCCGGGGTTTTCACCCGGAAGTCCGATTCCTGTCTTTTGCCCAAGGCCAAACATTTTGACATACTGGGCCATCCTGTCCACGCCCAGGGCAAGGCCGGTGTGGTAGAAGAAAACATCGCAGCTTTGAATGAGGGCTCTTTCCACGGAAATCGTGCCGTGTCCGCCCTTTCTCCAGCAATGATAGGCACGGCCGGCAAACATCATAAAACCTGGACAATTAAAGGTGGTAGACGGGGTGATGGCCCCACACTGCAGGGCGGCCAGAGCTACCAGGGGCTTATAGGTGGACCCCGGAGGATAGGCAGCCCCGCAGACCCGGTTTAGCATGGGGTGAGAGGGGTCTTTGGCCATCTCGAGCCAGTCATGCAGCCTAAGGCCTTTAATGAACTTTTCCTGATCGAAGCTCGGGCTCGAGGCGAAAGCGAGCACCTCTCCGTCATTTGGATCCACAGCGACTATGGCCCCGGTTTTTCCGGCGAGAAGCGATTCGGCCGTCCTCTGGACGTCAATATCGATAGTAAGCCACAGGTCATGGCCCCCAACGGGGGGCTGCTCTTCGAGCAATTTGACTCTTCGGCCAACAGCGTCAACCTCTACCTGCCTGCGCCCCCTGACTCCGTGAAGGTATTTTTCGAAGGCACACTCGATGCCCATCTTGCCAATGTCCTCACCGGAGTAATAACCGGGGTATTTTCCGCTTTTGAGCTCACCTTCGGTAATCTGGCTAAGGTAGCCGATCAGGTGGGCCGCGGTTCCGTCCCAATTGTATTGACGCTTTGGCTCAATCTCGACTTCCACGCCCGGAAGCCTGATAAGCTCGGCCTCAACCCTTGCAAGGCAATCCCTGTCTATATCAGGAACAAGCCTTATGGGATCGAACTTGGGAGTGGATTTATTGGCGTCGATAACGGCGAACAAATCAGCCGGGTCGCAGCGGCACAACCGGGCAACTTCCTCGATGGTACCTTTAAGGTCTTTAACATCTTCTCGAACGATCATAAGATCGTAGGCCGGGCGGTTTTCGACGATGGGCACGCCGTTTCTATCGAATATGATGCCCCGGGGCGCCACGATGTCTTCGCTTCTTATCCTGTTATTTTCGGACTGGTAGCGGTAGTAGGGGCCGTTTATGACCTGGAGGTACCAAAGCCGTACAAGATAGACCATCATGACCAGCAGCATGAGGGCAAAAAATACTACATATTGTTTTTTAAAGGAAAGCGACTCGGCATTATCCAGGTTAAAGACCTTGGGGCCATCCAATTTCCTGCCTTTTGTCTTCATTTTTTACAAAATCCAACCCACCGGGCGGCCCTAAGCTTTCCCGCCCAAAAGCGGGTAGATCAAAAGGGGAGCGACCGTGGAGCAAAGAACCGTTCGAATAGAGAGAGCGACCCAAATCGAGGTAAGCGTCGCCGAATCCGTGGGAACATAGGAAAAAAACAAACCCAGGGCGATTGACTGTCCAAGAGCGCAGAGGCCGACCAGAAACATCTGATAGACGGGATTATCCCAGTCAAAGCTGGAGGAGGCAATATTTGTAAGGCAAACAACAACGATATAAGAGCCAACATGGAGGCCCCAAAACTCTCCGGAGAAGACATCGACAACGAAGCCGAGCACCCCGGCCCAGAGAAAGGCGGCAAAAGGGGTGTATTCGATCGCCACGGCGAACAGGAAAGGCAAGAACAAATCAATGCGCAAAGCGGGATAAGGAAACTGAGGCACGACCTGCGCCTGGAGCGAGAGGAGCAGGAAAGCAGCCAGGGAAAATTTTACGGCCGTTTTCACAGTTACGCCCTGGTCAAGGGACCTCGAAACGATCATTGCCCAACCTTTGGAGAGCCGGAATTAGTTTTTCCGCTAAATCCATTTCCGGATCTTTTCACTGATTTTTTTCGATGGGGTTTGCTCTTTTGCCCGCTTTTGCGCCCCGTTGCAGCCCCGGGGGCTTCCCTGGCGGGCTTTAAGCCAGAAGGGCCTACGGTTTTCCCTGAGCCCCGTTTAGAAACATCCAAGCCAACCGGGGTGCCCGGGGGGGGTTGGCCCACACTCTGGGAGGTTTGCCGCACCGGCCCCATATCCACTTTTGCGCATTTTAAAATGAGCACTTCCTGGATCCGGCTCAACTGCACAAGAGGCTTTACGTCGATTCTTTGGAACATGCCCGCGGGATCCCTATAGACCGCATGAACAACTCCCAGCCTGAGCCCCCTTGGGAAAATACCATCCTTTCCCGAAGTGATGATCAGATCGCCTTCCTCCATATCCAGGTTGGCGTTAACATATTTTAAAATGCATCCATTCGCATCTTTGCCGCACAGAATGCCCCGCACTCGATTGCGCACATCAATGGCGTCAACCGCACTTCCCTGGTCGGTTATGAGCAAGACCCGGCTGTAATGGTCGGAGACTTCGAGGATACGCCCGATAACGCCTTCTTCGTTTACCACGGGCATATCGGCAGAGACCCCGTCTTTAAAGCCTTTATCGACCAACAGAGTCTGGAACCATCCGGTCAGATCGTGAACCACGACCTGGGCGGCCAGGGTGTTATAACCGGTTGCCTTTTTGAAATCGAGCAGCCGGCGCAATCTCTGGTTTTCTATATAGGCTTCCTGGTAAGTGGTAACCTGGTTTTGCAACAGGGCGATCCGACTTTTAAGCGCTTCATTTTCGCTGCGCAAATTTCTTAGCCAGACATAATTTTTTACAACCTCATCCAGAGAGGTAAACACGTCGCCAACAAGTCGCAAGGGGGGGCTTACAACTTCGGTAACCAGACGCTGAAGGCCATCCATCTTGCCGGCGACCCGGAAATTCAAGGAAAAGATATAGAGGAAAGCGCTGACAAAAACGAGGACAAGAAGCGCGCTACGCAACCGGCGAATCCAGACGCCCGTGGTAAAAAATCTCATATCAACGACTTCGACAAAAAAACGACAGTCCGCCCCTCGCGGCAAACGCCCAGGTCATGAGAGTGCGAACAGCTAATTGAT
Organism: Syntrophobacteraceae bacterium; assembly: GCA_049976905.1. Taxonomy (GTDB): domain Bacteria; phylum Desulfobacterota; class Syntrophobacteria; order Syntrophobacterales; family Syntrophobacteraceae; genus SbD1. Next base: position 16,157 of record JBMFHI010000071.1, read on the forward strand.
GGAAAAGGATTGCCCGATTTCTCAAAGACACAGGAAAACCTCAAAGAGCCCGCACGGGCAAAAACTTCGCAATAGACCAGCGTTCAGGGCCTAGGACAATACATCGCGCAAGATCTCAAGCTCGTCCAGAGCCTTGCCCGAACCGAGCACAACGGTTGAGAGCGGATCTTCGGTAACCATGATGGGCAGACCCGTTTGAAGCCTCAGGAAATGATCGAGGTTTTTTAAAAGCGCGCCACCGCCCGTTAGCACTATCCCTCGATCAACGATGTCACCGGCCAACTCGGGAGGGGTTTGTTCCAGGGCGACTTTAATGGTCTCCAGAATCGAATCGATTTCTTCCTGAATCGATTCGCGGATTTCATCGGAATTTACCTCGACGGTTTTAGGGATTCCCGTAACCAGGTCGCGGCCCTTTATGGCCATAGTTTCGATCTCACCCATAGGATAGGCGTTTCCTATAGTCGTCTTTATGAGCTCAGCCGTTCTTTCGCCTATCAAGAGGTTGTACTTGCGTTTGATGTGCTGGAGAATATCCTGGTCCATCTTGTCTCCGCCAACGCGCACAGAACGGCTATAGACTGGACCGGCAAGGGAGATGACGGCAACCTCGGTCGTGCCTCCACCGATATCGACCACCATATTGCAGACCGGTTCGGTTATGGGCAAACCCGCCCCAATGGCGGCAGCCATTGGCTCTTCAATGAGGTAGACTTCATTTGCGCCAGCCGACTCGGCCGACTCCCTGACAGCCCGTCTTTCCACCTGAGTTACACCGGAGGGAATGCAGATAATCACCCTTGGCCTTATCCACTTGCGCCTATTGTGCACCTTTTGGATGAAATGGCGCAACATCGCCTCGGCAACGTCAAAATCGGCAATGACACCGTCTTTCATGGGTCTAATGGCGGTAATATTGCCCGGGGTCTTTCCAAGCATCATCTTGGCGTCCTTACCGACGGCGACCACCCTGTTGGCTCCGCGCTCATCCTTGCGCACCGCGACAACCGATGGTTCGGTAAGAACAATCCCCTTTCCGCGCACATAAACAAGCGTGTTGGCGGTCCCAAGGTCTATGGCGAGATCTTTTGAAAAAAAGCCAAGTATTTTGCTCAGCATCCGGTAATGTTCTCCTTTCGCACCAATCTTTAAAAAGTAATTCATAACATGAGACACTCACGCACGCAACGCCTAAAGGAAAATGTCCCAGGGCAGTCGCAGGAAATTTCCACGCGATGCCGGCAGAGGCGAAGGCGGGCACGCTGTTTTCGCTGTAAATACAGGGTTTTTTTCGGTAGTTTTTCTTATCATGCCGATTTCCTTAAGCTTTAACAATTTAGGCCCCTTTAAAAACAGCGTAGGAACAGAGACAAAACAGCGGCGGCAAAAAGAGTTTGCAGCGAGTCGAACAGGCCGGGGCACCACAATCGACTTTTGCAAGACAAGCTCGGAAGTGATATAAGATACTAATAGGATTTAAAGATGAGCGGCGCGGCTAAATCCTTCCAGGCCCCGGTTAGCCGATAAGACTTGTCTGCGAGGGCTGTTATAGCATACTTTCCATTGAGGAGCGAAGCGGCAGCAAGAGGCGGCAAAAGGGGACGGCAACCCAAAAGGGCAACGGCAGGAAGCACCAGGGCAGTCCTTGACATCCGAGGCAGAGGATTTAAACGCCGCGCAGCGACATTTTGTCCGCCCGGGGAGTGGGATAAACCCGGGACACACCACGGCGCCGCATTTAGAGAGGACAACACCTTCCGAGCGCGGGATTTCTACTTATTGACAAGCGCACCCTTTTGCGATTAAAGTTGAGTTTTTGTGTACGCCGCGTCGTTTAAACGGCTCCGTGCGAACTTCCCGCCCTCGTCAGGCGGGCAAACTATACCTGTGAGGAAGCTTTCATGTCGAAAAGAACCTATCAACCAAGCAATATTAAAAGAAAACGCACCCACGGCTTCCTGGAACGCATGGCGACAAAGGCCGGCCGCGACGTACTCAAGCGCCGGCGCGCAAAGGGGAGAAAACGCCTCTCGGTTTGAGACGATATGGACTCCCGGAATCATTGGAACAGAGCATTTTGATGGCCTCGCACACTTTTCGGCCACATGAAAGGCTACGGTGTTCCGCTGATTTCCAGCGAGTCAAAGTGGCGGGCAAACGCGCGAAAACCAACCATTTCGGCCTCAATTTCATTTCCAACGGTCTTGAATTTCACCGTTTGGGCCTCGTTGTGCAAAAGCGATTCTGGCCATCGGCAGTCAGGCGCAACCGCATAAAGAGGGTCATTCGTGAATGGTTCAGGCACTCCAAGGATGAAATCCCACAGCCGTCAAAAGATATCGTCGTCATTGCCCGCCCGGGAGCAGAGAAACTTTCGCCCGGAGAGCTTCACGAGGAGTTTACCCGGGTTTTCCGTAAGCAGGAAAATGGCCGATGATCCGGTTGATGTTTCTGGGTCTGATTCGAGCATATCAAATAGTGATCTCGCCTCTGTTTCCTCAGGCCTGCCGTTTCACGCCGAGTTGCTCCAGCTATGCCTACGATGCGATAGAAAAGTATGGCCTTCCCCGGGGCGTCTATCTGGGCCTGAGGCGCATATTGCGCTGTCACCCTTTCCATGCTGGAGGCCACGACCCGGTTCCGGAAAACGCGTTCCGGAGTCGAAAAAGATTGGATTAGTGGAGATTTATTGAATGGATTCGAAAGCTTTTTTGGCCATAGTGCTGTCGCTGTTGCTCTTTTTTGTCTGGCGCTACTATTTTGCCCCCCCCGAACTCACCCATATGGCGCAACAGCAGACCTCGACCACCAAGAGCACGCCTGAAGAGGCCGCGCCCCCGCAGGGCGCTCTTTCGCCCCCCCCGGTTGCCAAGGTCAACCTGGCAACGCTTAAGAGCTGGTCGATCGGCGACAAGCTCTACAGGATGAAGATTATCTCCCAGGGAGCGCGCGAGAGTTCCCTTGAGCTGTTAAAGTTTAAACAGACGCTAAAACACGATTCGCCTCCCATTCAGCTTGTACAGGAGACCTCTTACCTGCCCCTGGACGTTCAGTTCGTTACCCACAGCGACATCGATCTTAGCGCTCTTACCTATTCGAGTTCAGCGCCCTCCGACGACATGGTGGAACCGGGCGAGGGAGCCAAAAACATATCTTTCCAGGCCGAAGTGCCCGGACAAATCCGCATCACAAAAATATTTACCGTAAAGCCCGACTCTTACGCAATGACGATGGAGATCAGGGTAAGGAATCTATCCAAGAAGAATTTTTCCGATCGTTTGGGCACCAGTTTCTATTTCAGGCCTTACACGACGGGGGAAAGATACAATCCGTCGCGGCTTACCTACTCCATAAAGGGGTCAAACCACGATGTAGGCCCGAAGGAGTTTGACAAGCCCGGAGTAATACCCTCCACCATCGACTGGCTTGCCTACCAGGACAACTACTTTATCCAGGCGATAATTCCGGCGACGCAAGGTTCTTACCAGCTCATTCCACGAGAAATAAACCCCGAGGATCCTGACAAGGTGATCACACGGGTTGTCTACCTGACGGGTAGTTTCGATCTTGCGCCAAACGAAGCCAAGACGTTCACTCTAGACCTCTACAGCGGCCCCAAGGAGATATCGGCCCTGAATATGGCCGACCACAACCTTGCGGCTTCAGTCGATTACGGCTGGTTTAGTTTTCTAGCAAAACCTCTGCTTGCCGTACTGCAATGGATCTATGGCTATGTGGGCAATTACGGTCTCGCGATCATTTTGCTAACGATCATGATCAAAATCATCTTCTGGCCGCTAACGCACAAAAGCTATACGTCGATGCAGAAGATGAAAAAACTGCAGCCTAAAATCCAGCAAATCCGGGAAAAGTACAAAGACGATCGCGAAAAGCTAAACCAGGAACTCATGCAGGTCTACAAGACTTATAAGGTAAACCCCGCGGGAGGGTGTTTGCCGATGCTGCTCCAAATACCTGTTTTTTTCGCTCTCTACCGCATGCTCGAAGAGACGGTTCAACTGCGTCACAAGCCCTTTATCCTCTGGATAAACGATCTTACCGCCCCGGACCGTCTTCACATGGGTTTTTCGGTCACACTTCCTTTCATAGGGAATTTGGACGGTTTGCCGGTATTAACGATCCTTATGGGGATCACCATGTTTTTGCAGCAGAAAATGACGCCTACGGGCGGTGACCCGATGCAGGAAAAGATAATGCTATTAATGCCGGTCATGTTCACGGTATTTTTCATCAATTTTCCATCGGGCCTCGTGCTCTACTGGTTTGTGAACAATCTTCTCTCAATTGCTCAGCAGTATTGGATAAATCGTCATGCAGCCGCTTAGGAGGTTGTCTCTTGCG
>JBMFHI010000072.1:0-20442 GCA_049976905.1 Syntrophobacteraceae bacterium
ACGAGGAGTTGACAGGTAGCGGGCCGGATTTTCCCGATCTTTGCGAAGTCGAGGTCGTGCGCCACTACACGCGGCTTTCCACGTGGAATTTCGGCGTGGACACAGGTATGTATCCCCTGGGATCGTGCACCATGAAGTATAATCCTAAAACCAATGAAAGACAGGCCTGCCTGCCCGGCTTTGCCGGTGCTCATCCTCTGCTGCCGGAAGAATTAGCGCAGGGCCTTTTGAAGATGATGTTCGAGCTTGAACGGTTTTTGGCGGAAATAACCGGGATGGAGGCCGTTTGTCTTCAACCGGCCGCGGGCGCGCAGGGCGAACTGGCCGGTATGTTGCTTTTGAACGCCTATCTTAAGAGCAAGGGCAGGAAGCGCACAAAGATCATCGTACCCGATACCGCGCATGGCACTAACCCCGCCAGCGCCTCTCTGTGCGGTTTTACTCCCGTGAAAGTGGGCTCCAATGAAAGGGGTGTGCTCTCTTTGGAAGCCGTTGCGGCGGCAATGGATGAGGACAGCGCCGGCATAATGGTTACAAACCCCAATACGCTCGGTTTTTTCGAAGAAAACATAAGGGGGATTGCCGAAATAGTGCATTTAAAAGGCGGGCTGGTTTATGCCGATGGGGCAAATATGAACGCCGTGATGGGGATCGTGAGGATGGGGGATATAGGCATAGACGTTCTTCACCTCAACTTGCACAAGACTTTTTCGACCCCTCACGGAGGAGGCGGCCCAGGCGCCGGTCCACTGTGTGTGGTAAAAAAACTCGCTCCCTTCCTGCCCATACCGCGCATTATCCACGATCATGGTCTTTTCAGGCTTTCAAGCGATTACCCCCTCTCGATTGGAAAGCTTCATGCCTTCTACGGCAATGTGGGGATCCTGATAAGGGCTTACAGCTATATACTAAGCCTTGGACCCGAACTTAAAAGGGTGAGCCGTCTTGCAGTTTTGAACGCAAACTATATCAAGGAGAGGTTAAGGGACATTCTGCACCTTGCCTATGACAGAGCCTGCATGCACGAATGTGTTTTTTCCGATAAGCTCCAGATTCCCTTGAAAATATCGACTCTGGAAATAGCCAAAAGATTGATCGACTACGGATTCCATCCTCCAACGATATATTTCCCTCTGGTTGTTTCCGGGGCCCTCATGATCGAACCCACTGAAACCGAGACCAAGGAGGAATTGGACTTGTTTGTTGAAGCGATAAGGCAGATAGTCAAAGAGGCCGGTGAGAAACCGGAGTTGCTCCACGGCGCTCCGTTGCGCACGAAAGTGCGCCGGCTCGATGAAACGGGGGCCGCGCGAAATGCGCGCCTGACATTTCCTTTTGATGACGAGGCCGGAAAAAACGGGTAATTGGGGGAGTTGTCCAAATGGCTCCGCCGCGCCGGGCTGTGATGTTTCAGGCTTGGTGAATCGGTTTGATGGAGATAGGTAGAAGGTGAATAGCTATGAGTAACTGCAAGTTTGATAGAGCCAAGGATGAGCTCTACTTTGAAGACTACGAGATTGGCTGCGTCTACGAATTGGGTTCGATTGGCGTGGATGAGGCTGAAATCATTGAATTTGCCGGCCGCTACGATCCGCAGCCTTTTCACAGGGATCCGAAACGGGCCAAAAGTTCGGTCTATGGAGGCCTTATAGCCAGTGGGTGGCATACGTCCTGCCTGATGATGAGGCTTTTGGTGGATCATTTTCTGTCTTCGGCGGCAAGCCTTGGGTCTCCGGGCGTAGACGAGCTTCGCTGGTTAAAGCCCGTTCGCCCTGGCGATGTGCTAAGCGTCACAGTTACCATTATGGATGCCAAACGTTCGCGCTCCAAACCCGGCCGGGGCATTATCCAATCCTTTATCGAGGTCTCAAACGGGGCCAGGGAAACGGTAATGACCATGAAGGCGGCGAATATAATGCTTTGCAGGGAGCCCTCGGCAATGGACGGCTAAGTGTCAATATGCCGGGGATCGCCGCAGTTCCTGGAGGTATATTGCGATGGAAAAGCTTCAAAGGACCGTTCTCTATGACAGGCACAAGGCTCTGGGCGCCCGTATGGTGGAGTTTGGCGGGTGGGAGATGCCGATCGAGTATCCCGGAGGGGTAGTTGCCGAACATCTGGGCGTGAGGAGTGGGGCGGGACTTTTCGACGTCTCCCATATGGGCAGGTTTGTCATTCGCGGAGAAGGGGCCCTGCGCTTCGTTCAGCATGTGCTCTCAAATAACGCCCAGGCCCTCGATCTTTCTCCTGTTGCGGCTCAGTATACCCTCATCCCCGACGAGACCGGGGGGGCAATAGACGACGCCTTTCTCTACCGTTTTGTTGACGGAGAGTATCTGCTTGTCGTAAACGCGGCCAACCGCAAGAAGGACTGGGACCATCTTGCGGTTCATGCCGCGGCTTTTGAGGGGGTTGAACTCCTTGATATCACATATGATATGGCAATGTTTGCGCTGCAGGGCCCAAAGAGCCGCGCCATAATCGAGGCGGTTGCGCAAGACCCGGCCGGCCTTCCCGAACCGTATCGAAATGCGGTGGGCATTGCTTTCCTTGCGGGCGTTAAAGTTATGATATCTCGTACCGGCTACACGGGAGAGCCTCTTGGTTTTGAACTCTTCACAGACCGCGAGCACGCCCTTAAACTGTGGGACTCTCTTATGGAAAAAGGGGCTGTTGCTTCGGGGCTTGGCGCCCGCGACACCCTGCGCCTCGAGTCCTCTTTGCCCCTCTACGGCCATGAATTTGGAATCGACAGGCATGGTCGAAAAATCCCCTGTTTTGCCTTTCCCATAGCCAGATGGGCCGTGAGTTTTTCCCCTCTGAAGGGCGATTTCGTGGGACGCACGCCCCTTCAAAGGCAGTTTGCCGCCCTCTCCAAGATCATCTGTCGCGATTACTCGCTGATTTGCGATCTTCCCCGCATGTTCCTGTGTGTGGCCGTAACCGGCAGGGGAATCGCCAGGGCCGGGGCCCAGGTCTTTAAGGACGGCAAAGCGGTGGGCTATGTAAGCAGCGGTACAATGGTCCCTTACCGGCAGTTCGAGGATAAAGGGCTTTTGTCCCGGCAAAGCGGCGAGCACGGGCTTCGCTCTCTATGCTTGGCTTACCTCGATAGCGAGCTAAACGAGGAGGATGTGCTGACCATAGATATTCGCTCCAAGCTGGTGGAAGCCGTCGTTGTGAAATACCACCTGCGCTCCGATGCTCCTCCCTATGCCCACCCCATAGTCTACGGCCATGAAATCCCGCAGCTTCCCATTGCCTGTCCGCGCCCGTTTTGCAAGGGGGGCGGCAAGCAGGTAGAGCCTGCTTCGGGTGTCGAAGGCGAGCCCCACATCGGTCCTGTCCAACTCGTGCGCAAGGCCGTGGCAAATTTCCGATGGCGTCAGCACGAGTGCATCAATCTCATACCTTCCGAGATGACCGCCTCGCCCATGGTTCGGCTGCTCTCGATAACCGATCCCGCCTTCAGGTACGCCGAACACAAGGGGGCAAAGGCTTTCTACGACGAGGAAATCTTTTATTACCAGGGCACCGATTTTATTGCCGAAGTCGAATGGCTGCTCGAAGAGGAGTTCCGCAAATACCTGGGGTGCCGGGAGGCCGAAACCCGCGTTATTAGCGGGCAGATGGCCAATATGACCGTTTTTAGCGCCATGGTCGACTATATCAATCGCGCCGATCGTCATAGCGAGCCTCGCCGCATCGGGAGCGTAATGAACAATCACATAGGCAAGGGCGGGCATCTTAGCGCCCAGCCCATGGGCGCGCTCCGCGACTTCGTGGCCCGAGATCCCCAAACGGAGCGGCCCTCGGTGGTAAATTTTCCCGTTATGGCCGAAAATCCCTACACAATCGATCTGCCCGCGGCCTTGGAACTAATCGAGTCCCGCCGGCCGGAAATGATTATATTGGGCAAAAGCATGATGTTGCACCCTGAGCCGGTGGCGCAAATCAAAGAGCATCTGCTGGAATCCGGGATCGATTCGGTTATCCTCTATGATGCGGCACATGTGCTCGGACTTATCGGAGCATATTTCCAGAACCCTTTTGCCGAAGGCGCCGATCTGGTAACGGGATCGACTCACAAGAGCTTTTTTGGCACACAGCGGGGGATAATAGCCGGTTGCTACGAAAAGCACGAGGAAAGATACGAACTGTGGGAGGCCGTAAGGCGAAGGACTTTTCCCGGGGCCGTTTCCAACCATCATCTTGGCACCCTCGTGGGCCTTCTTATGGCCGCCTATGAAATGAATTTCTTTAAAGACCAGTATCAACAAAGCGTTATCGCCAACGCGAAAGCTTTTGCCCGGGCCCTGAAGGATTGCGGTTTTGATGTGGCGGGAGATCCGTCCGTGGACTTTACCCAAACCCATCAGGTTATTGTGAACGTAGGCTACGCGAGGGGGCCCGAGGTTGCTAAAAGACTTGAGGACAACAATATCATTTGTAATTACCAGGCCACCCCCGCGGATGAAGGTTTTTCGGCCGCAAGCGGCATACGCATGGGGGTGGCGGAAATGACTCGCTTCGGGATGGGGGAAGTCGATTTTCAATCTCTTGCGGCTCTTATGAAGGATATAGTCATTTACGGCGTCAAGGCGCTCGATAAAGTCAAGGCTTTGCGCGAACCGTTCCGTGAACTTCGCTACTGTTTCGCGGGCGATGAGTGCGAAGACATTTTTCAAAGTCTTCGCGGGCTTGTATAAGCCTCCGTTAATTGTAACTTATACGAAAAAGGAGTTCGGATTGAGGAAGTTAAACATGGTGTTATCCTCGGCAGTATTGTTTTTGACGATTTTTTCCGCAAGTGTGGTCTTTGCGCAAAGAGGGGGAATCAATCAAAGAATCGGTAGACAATGGCATCATATAGAGCATGCGCTAAGATACGGTAGACTTACCCCACACCAGGCGCATTTTCTTCGGCGAAATCTGGGACATATCCGGCATGAATTTGAAATGGCGCGCGCTACGGGCACTCTCGATCCTGGCAAGATAAGATGGTTAAACGAAAAGCTGGACCATAATCGCATGAGGATGGAGAGAATGGAGCATGGGGCAGGGGGTGGTTTTGAATACGGGCAGCATGAACATTACTATTGATAACATCCTGGTCTTGTAGGGGGAATGGATGCGGCTGGGGATCGACCTGGGAGGCACAAAGACCGAAATCATTGCTCTTGACGACGACGGGGTGGAAATTTACCGCAAAAGGGTTGGCACCGATTCTAAAAGCTACGAGGCGATCGTTTCCCAAATAGCCGGGCTGGTAAACGAGGCCGAAGCGGTTGCGGGGCAGGTTGGAACCGTGGGGATCGGGATCCCGGGCGCTGTGTCCTCCGGGACGGGTCGTGTAAAAAACGCCAATACCAACGTTTTAAACAGGCGTCGGTTCGACCGGGACCTGGCAACTCTTCTTGGCCGTGAAGTGCGTTGCATGAACGATGCTAACTGTCTTGCGCTCTCCGAGGCCGTCGATGGGGCTGGGGCGGGTTTCCCCATGGTGTTTGCCGTCATTTTGGGCACGGGTTGCGGGGCCGGTATCGCAATCGAGGGCAGGCTATGGCCGGGGCGCAATCTGGTTGGCGGAGAGTGGGGGCACAATCCTCTTCCCTGGATGACTCCCGCCGAATACCCCGGGCCAGCCTGCTGGTGCGGTAAGTTCTCCTGCATCGAAAAATGGATCTCGGGAACCGGTTTTTGTGAGGACTACGCGCGGGAAACGCTCCAGGCTCAGGGCCCCCAAAAACTTAATGGGCCCCAGATTGTGGCCCTGGCCCGCAGGGGCGATAAAGTCGCGGGGATTGTTTTAAAACGCTATGCCGACCGCCTCGCGCGTTCTCTTGCCCAGGTAATTAATATCCTGGACCCCGATGTCATTGTTTTGGGCGGTGGTATGAGCAATGTCGAGGAACTCTACGAATTGGTTCCCCCTCTGCTGCCCGGCTACGTATTCGGCGGCGAGGCCGATACGCCCATACTACGCAGTCTGCACGGCGATTCGAGCGGGGTTCGCGGTGCTGCCTGGTTGTGGCCCAGAGGATGAAGGGCGAGTCTGGAGTCGAACTCGAAATGAGCCCATACCTCATGTTTAGTCTTCCTTTGGCTTTCGGGCGCAAGCTATAATGTCCTTTGAGAGGGCTTGTAGCGCCGGCGGGTTCTTTTCTTATCTTAAGCGCGGAACAATATGGCTGTAATAACAGTGTTAAGAGAACCTGGAACCATGGGAAAAGAGGTGGCCGCACGGCTTGCCGGACGCCTTGGATTTTCCCTTATCGACAGGGCAAGGCTCGTTCAACTCTGCGGGGAAGTCGATCTGGATGAGGCAAGGCTGCTCAAGATCGAGGAGGCTTTTTCAAAAGGGGGCGCCCTGATCGATTCCGAAGCCGAAGGCTACGCGCGGCTGTTGCAGGATCTCATCGCCCAGTTGGCCGAAGAGCAGGACCTGGTTGTCCTGGAACGAGGGGCACAGGGGCTTTTTCACAACCGCCCAGGCACATTGCATGTGCGCTTTGTGGCGCCGCGAAAGTTTCGAGTAGCGCAGCTATGCGGCCGCAAGGGGCTATCGGAGCAAAAAGCTCTAAGGTTTACAAAAGCGCTCGAGGCCGAACGAGCCCGTTATTTGCGTTTTTTGTATCACCTGGATGCCTCGGACCCCACCCTTTACGATTTGACCCTCAGGATGGATCGGTTGTCGGTCGAACAGGCCTTGGAGCTTATAGTCACCGCCGTTGAAACCATGGGTATCAGGCAGGTGCCAAGGGAGACGATAGTTGAAAATATGGCGCCAAGGGGCCCGGAAAAACACGGCCGTTTTGTAAACGATGCCGAATCGGAGTTCGCGCGCTTTCTTACCTTCTACAATATCCCCTTCGAATACGAACCGAGAACCTTTCCGCTGGAAACCGACGCTCAGGGACGCACCATCGAGGCCTTCACTCCCGATTTTTACCTTCCCGAGCAGGACCTCTACATCGAGCTTACCACTTTGAAGCAAAGCCTGGTAACCCGTAAGAACAGAAAGGTGCGCAAGTTGCGGCGGCTCCATCCGGAAGTCAATATTCGCATTTTCTACCAGCGCGATTTTTACACCCTTATGGCCAAATACGGCTTGTTGAGCGGAACGGTTACAGATGAACGATAAACCGGAAGGCATCGTGGAGATTTTGATACAGAGGGAGGCAATCGGGCAGCGCATTGCCGAACTTGGCAGGGAGATATCCGCGGCCTACAGGGACCGCTTGCCCCTGGTCGTGGGAGTGCTGAAGGGCTGTGTCCTCTTTATCTCCGACCTGGTAAAGGAAATTGAAATTCCCCTGGAAATCGATTTCATATCTCTTATGAGCTATGCGGATATGCACAGGCCCGGCGGGGCCGTGCGCATAACCAAAGACCTCGACTGCGTAATCGAGGGCAAAGACGTGCTTTTGGTCGAGGGCATAATAGATACCGGGATGACCGCGGGCTATCTTTTGAGAAATCTCGAAGCCCGGCGTCCGAAAAGTCTGCGCGTGTGCACTTTTCTGGACAAGGAGGCCCGGCGCATAGTAAGGATTCCGATAGCCTTCAGGGGCTTCAAGGTTCCCGATCGTTTCGTGGTGGGCTACGGCCTGGATTTTCGTCAGCTCTACCGCAATCTGCCCTACGTCGGCATATTAAGCGATGAAATCACGGGGCTTAACCGCCGTTAAAAAACCCTTGACAATCGTTTTTCCTGTCTTAATTTACAACTAACCCCGAGAGGTTCGAGTAAGATGCCCAGTTGATATGCCCGGGGAAAAACTCAGCGGAAAAAAGAAGTCTAAGAAGCTTCGATGGGAAGTTGAGATAGTAAACCGGGATGAACCGAATGCGGTGAAGGTGGGCAGATGAAAAGGTCACTCGGGGTTTTATTTTTTACTCCTTCCTATCCTCTAAATCCCCAAATTTTGTAAGACTCTTTTTCCTCCTTTTTTATGGGTTATCACTCCACTTTTGCCGTGGCGCGCGATGGCGAACGGAATATAATGAGTCCGCGATGGCTTAGAGTTCCAAACGGTGTTTAAAATTGGAGCGCTGCTCCCTTATCTTGTGTGGTGAGCCTGGTGAAAAGAAAAATAATGCACCTCGATATGGACGCTTTTTTCGCCTCTGTGGAGCAGGCCGACAATCCGGAGTTGGCCGGAAAGCCCGTAATCGTGGGCGGGGAAGCTCGGGGGGTGGTATGCGCGGCTTCCTATGAGGCAAGGCGCTTTGGCGTCCGTTCGGCCATGCCGGTTTTCCAGGCCAGAAAGCTTTGCCCTCACGCTTATTTTCTACCTGTCAGGATGAGCCGCTACAAGGAGGTTTCCCGCAAAGTCATGGAGATTTTGCGGCACATATCGCCTCTAGTCGAACAGGTATCGGTAGATGAAGCCTTTGTCGATATTACGGGTACCGAAAGACTGCACGGCTCAGCCCCTGTGCTTGCCGGGCGGATAAAATCGCTTGTCTTTGAAACGGCCTGCCTTACCTGCTCGATCGGAATAGCGCCAAACAAATACCTTGCAAAAATCGGTTCCGATTATCATAAACCCAACGGGCTGACCATTCTCGAGCAGGAGCAAATCGGGCAATTCCTGAAGACCCTCCCCGTTGGGAAAATCCCCGGTGTCGGCAAGAAGACCGGGGAGCAGCTAAGTAAGCTGGGTATAGTTTTTGCCGCCGATATTTTGAATTTTCCCCCAAACTATTGGGAGGCAAAGCTTGGTAAATGGGGCGTCTCTTTGTATGCCATGGCGGGAGGCATAGACGATTCGCCGGTCGAGCCATACGGCGCTGCCAAGTCGGTTAGCGCCGAGCGCACCCTTGCCTGCGATAGCGACAACAGGGCCGAGCTGGAAAAATTGCTCCTGTCCCAGGCCGAGGAAGTCGGTCGCGAGCTTAGAAAGACTAAGGTGAGAGCAAGGACGGTAACGCTTAAGATCAAATTCTCCGATTTTAAAACGATTACCAGGAGCCTCACCCTGCGCGAACCATTTGATACCACCGACACCCTTTTTGCAACGGGGCAAAAGCTTCTGGCCGATCTTGGCGTTGCACAAAAGATTCGGTTGATAGGCATAGGCGCCTCGAACTTTTCTTCGGGCCCCTGTCAGATGCGCATGGATACGCCCGGGCAGGACAGCCGGAAAAGCGCGCGACTGGACCGCGCATTGGACGAGTTGCGCAGCCGCTATTTCGATGACATAATCGTGCGTGGCCGAATGATCGACACGGTTTAAATTATTTTTCCGAGGAGGACCGAATTGCCGGACGCAAAATACAAGTATCTACGATCTGATTTTGGTGAGCTTCCCGTACGGTTGCAACACCTGGACATTTATATCAACTTCCTTGACGACCGGGTCGAGGCGACAAACCGGCTTACAATGACGGCCGCGCGCGACCTCGACAGGCTCGAACTGGATGCTCGCGATCTGGAAATAGTTGGCGCTGAATGGGGCCGGGAACTGGATTCGGACCCGGTGGCCCTCCCGTATGATTACCGTAGGGACGAAAACAAACTCGTCGTAATGCTGCCCGAAACCGTGGGCAAGGGACAAACCTTCTGGGTAAGAACACAAAGCATATGCCGGCCTTCCGAATTTCTCCTGGAGGGTATTTACAAGGACGTAACTCCCCCCGGAGCTCCGCAGCAGTACATGTCGCAGTGCCAGCAGTGGGGCTTTCAGAGGATAATGCCCATCTTCGACGACTGTTGCGCCAAGTGCACAATGAGGACCACCCTGGAGGGCGACGCCGCCTACACGCACCTCATAAGCAACGGCAATATCGACCGCGCCTTAAACCCCGAGGGTGTTGCGGTCCCAAGACCGGATCGGCCCAATAGAAAGGTCATTACCTTCGATAACCCGGTGCCGATGCCCCCCTATCTTTTCATCGCCTGCGCGGGCACATGGGATGTGTTAAAAGACACCGTGACCTTTGAGAGCGGTCGCAGGGTAAATCTTGAATACCTGGTCCCACGCGGCCAAAGCCGAGGGGCCGAAATCCCCATGAGGATCCTTAAAAAATCGGTGCGTTGGATAAAATCCACCCAGGACTATGAATATAGCGGCGATACCTACCGCACCATCTGCATGAGCAGGTCCAACTTCGGGGGGATGGAAAACGTCGGAAACACTACGATTGTCACCGATGCCGCCCTTATCGGCGAACATACGATGGACCAGTTTCTTTTTTACGCCCACGCCGTGATCGTTCATGAATTCGAACACAACCAGTGCGGCAGCGAAACAACCATGGAAACCCCTTTCGATGTCTGGCTAAACGAGGCCTTCACAGTCGATGTCGAAAGGCAGTTCATGGCCGATGTTTTTGACCCGACGGTAGTAAGGCTAAACCAGGTCGACTCTATTCGAAGCCCTCTGCTTGGCCCCCTTTCGATCGAAGATGCCGGACACGCCGGGCGGATCGTACGCGAAGGCTTTAACGATCCCGACGAATTAATCGACGGGGTTACCTACGTTAAGGCCGCCGAGGTGATTCGAATGCTGCGTCTGCTGCTGGGAGACGAAAAATTTCGGGCCGGAAAAACCCTTTACTTTACTCGCTACCGGTTTGGGAACGCTAATACCGATCAGTTCTTCGAATGCTTCGAGCAGGCTTCGGGCAGGTCGCTTTCCGAGTTCAAAAACCAATGGCTCTACAGGATAGGATATCCCGCCGTGTGCGCGAAAACCTGGTGGGACACCAGAGAGCGTTCCTTTCATATCCGCTTTTCACAGCAAATCCAGGAGGGAAAGCCCCCCTTTGTGATCCCGATCAGGCTTGCCCTGGTAGATGCGGGCGGCGCGGATATGGCGGGCACGGACCAGGTTTTCGAGCTAAACCAACCGGAGGCCGAAATAACCTTTAAGGCTCTGCCAACGGCTCCTGCTTTTGCCTCGATAAACAGGGATTACTCTTTCTACGGGACTTTTGTCGAGGATAGCGCAAGCGTGCGCACTCTTGCGGAGCAGGCAAGAAAAGATCCCAACTTTTACTGCCGCGTCAATGCGATGCGCATGCTAACGGATAGAGAACGAAAGAAACTGCTCCTGGAAGAGAGTGCGCAAGTAGATCCCGCATGGCTTGAGTTATACGGTGAAATTCTCTCCGATCCCGGCCTTTCGCCCGCTCTTAAAGCATTTTTCCTTAGAATCGACGAACAGCCCATGGACAGGGGCTTCTGTGCGTGGTTTCCAGAACTTGCCGCGGCCAGAAAACAGCTTATGCTGGCCGTAAACGAGCAATACGGCAGCCGGATTCGCGAGCTGTTTAACAGTCTGGATACCTATGCTCCCTGGTCGCCGGATACCCTCTTGGACGGCCTGGAAAAAAGGCAGCTAAAAAGCGTTCTGATCGATCTTATCGGTGTAAAGGACTCGGATGAGAGTCATGCCGTTATTTTGGAGTATTTACGCCGCGCAACCATAGCCAATGACAAGGTTTGCGCTTTGGCCGCCTTGAACCGGTCCTCGGCTCCCGAGCGGCTCGACATCCTTCACCAAACCTACGCGCAGTGGCAGTCGAGCATAACCGGATACGCCAATTATCTTCGGGTGATAGCCGGTGGAAACCGCCCCGACGTATTCGATCAGATTGAAAGGGAGCGCGCCCGGCCGACCTTCCAGATAACCCAGCCGACATGGTGCAGGGCGCTTTTCCTGACTATGGCGAGTAATAACGAGATGATCTGGAACGAGCGGGGGATAAACTGGATTGCCGATCTGGTGATCGAACTGGCGCCCCTGAACTATACGAACTCGGCCCGGATGTTAAATACTTTTCAGCACGTGCGCAAAATGAAGCCCGGTCTCCAGGCCCTGGTGACCCCGGCTCTTGAAAGGATCGTCGCAAAGGTTTCCGATACGACCTGTACGGCCGTGCACCGGCAGGCAAGAGCCTATTTGAACAGGTAATCGCCAAAAACTCGAATTCACATACCTTGGTAAGCCGGGTGTAAGAGCAAAAGTGGCGGCGAGCGGGTGTCAAAAACCGCTCGCCTGCCTCGCAGCCTGGAAATTTCCCCTTCCCTCGATAAGCCGGATAAGCTTTGATTCCAATCCATTGATATAAATCAGCCCCCGTTCCCTATACCATTTGCGCTTTGGAAGCTTTGGAGATAAAACATTGCGGTGAATACCGCATGCGCCTGAGCAAAAAGGGCCGCTTCCAGTAGACGCTTTCAGCTTAAAGCTACACCTTGCAGGCGTTGGGTCTTTTCTACGGGGAATATCTTAAAAAACGGTCCTCATCTTGGTCGGCACCAGGAATCCTGCCTCTATGCATCCGCCGACTCCTTGCCTTGCACCATTTTTTTAGGAGGAAGGTCATGGATAACGGGTATCTGGCCCACAGCGCAAACAAGGTTGGAGACTGCCACCGGTTGTTGGATCATCTTGTTTCGGTTGGCAAAAATGCAAAGGATTTTGCTCTAAAGGCGAAGTGGGCCGATGAGGCCTTGCTGGCCGGCCTGCTCCACGACCTTGGCAAGTATCCCGATTTATTTCAGGCGCGCTTGCGCGGAGAAGTTAAGGGCCTTGACCATTGGTCGGCGGGGGCCTGGGTATCGCTTAAAGAGTTTCAAGCCGTCGCGGCCGCATTGGCGATACAAGGCCATCATGTGGGATTGCAGCAGGGCACCAGGGACGCGCTCCGCGCTATGGACCTTGCTTCTCTTGCACGGCGCCACCCCTTAAATCTCAAGCTCAGCGATCCTGATATCGGCAATCTGTTGGCGCGGGCCAACACGGAGGGCATAAATTTTACAAAACCCCAAAGTGTCGCCGTCGATCTTCGTGAAGGTTTTACAAACCCCGTTGCCGCCATGCTTGACGTGCGGATGCTTTTTTCTTGCCTGACGGATGCCGATTTTCTCGATACCGAGGCCCATTTCGAGGGAGATGAAAGGGGAAAGCGCTACCGAGAACCAGGCCGGGAGCTAAATGCCGTTGCGGCTCTGGCTGCGTTGGAAGCCTTCATGTCGGCTAAGATTCGCTGTGCGAGTAAAGCCGATAAGCCCGTACTCGATGCCCGGAACTGCCTGTGGGAAATGGCGGGTAAATCAGCGGCCATGGAACCGGGGCTGTTTACGCTCACCGCGCCCACAGGCAGCGGCAAGACCCTCGCGATGCTTCGCTTTGCTCTTGAACATGCGGCAAAAAACGGTCTCAAGCGGGTTATTCTAGCCGTGCCGTTTCTTTCGATCATCGAACAAACCGCCGAGATTTATCGGGCTGTCTTTGAAGCGTTTCCGGACAATTTCGTAGTGGAGCATCACAGCATGGCGGGTCTTGGAGTTGAAGAGGCAAGGGAGGATGCCGAGGCTGCCAACGAACAGGCGCGCCGTCTTCTATCGGAAAATTGGGATGCGCCCATCATCGTCACGACAAACGTGCAGATTCTCGAATCGCTTTTTTCCAACCGGCCTTCGGCCTGCCGCAAGCTCCACAACCTGATGGAATCGGTAGTAATGTTGGACGAGGCCCAGACGTTGCCGCAATCCCTGGCAGTGCCGACATTGGCGGCGCTCTCTCAACTTTGCCGGACATACAGGACGACGGTCCTTTTTGCGACGGCCACTCAACCTGCCTTCGATGCGCTGGACGGCGCCGTTTCCAGGTACGTCGCCTCCGGGTGGCGTCCCATGGAGGTTGCGCCCGACCATGCCCGTTTATACGATGCGCTTCGCCGTTGCGAGGTGCGATGGCCGGAGTCGGGGGAAGTCAAACAATGGGCAGCCCTGGCGGAGGAGCTTCGAAACGAGGAGCGGGCGCTTTGCGTTGTGAACCTCAAAAGCCATGCCGTGGCCCTTCTTGAAGAGCTAAAGCAGGACGAGGCCGTGTTTCATCTCTCGACCAACCTCTGCGCCTTGCACCGGCGCGCCGTTCTAAGCGAGGTTCGCGCCAGGCTTAAAACCGGCAAACCGTGCCGGTTGGTTTCCACCCAGTGCGTCGAGGCAGGAGTCGATGTCGATTTTCCCGTGGTCTATCGAGCACTGGCCCCCCTTGATGCGATCGCTCAAGCCGCTGGGCGCTGCAACCGCGAAGGACGGCTGAGCGGCGCTAACGGCCAACCGAAGATGGGGGAAGTGCGGGTGTTCGAACCTGACGTTGCGGGCGACAGCCGGAAACGCTATCCGACCAGGGCCTATTTCCAGGCTGCGGAGGTGACGCGAACCATGCTCGTCCTGGCTGGAAAAGAGGGGCTCGATCTAAACGACCCTGAGGTCTTCCGCAGGTACTACCATCGGCTCTACGATCTTAGCAAGCCGGAAACTCAGAATAGAGAACTTAATGAGGCCATTGATCAGGTGGATTTCGCACGCGTCGCCCGGGAGTACCGGTTGATCGAAAATGACGCCGTCCAGGTATTGGTCCCCTACGGCAAGAGTATCGAAAAGTTCGAAGAACTTCGCCGGGCGCAGGAAGACGGGATAAACGCTCAGTGGATACGACGCGCCCAGGGACTGGCGGTGAGTCTCTATCGGCCCCGCGGCGATCATCCCGCGTGGGAGGTTTTAATTCCGGCAAAACTTCGTTATGGCCGGGGGAGCTCGGAGGAATGGTTCATCCTTGAAGACCGCGACGCAGAGTTCTACGACGATGTTTTCGGGCTGCGATTGCCGCAGTCGCAGCAGGTATTGATTGGCTGAAGAAGGGAGAAGAGTTGTGAGCAAGAAAACCCACGTTCTGGAAGTCTGGGGCGATTTTGCCTGTTTCACCAGGCCGGAGATGAAGGTCGAGCGGTTCAGCTACCCGGTCATCACGCCGTCGGCGGCCAGGGGGATCTTCGATGCCGTCTACTGGGAGGGAATCCGTGACGCCCAAGGTATGCACCCCTATTTTTACTGGCAGGTGGAGAAAATCGAGGTGCTGGAAATGCCGAGGTTTATCGCCCTTCGCCGAAACGAGGTAAAAGACAGGGTCCCGGCCGAGAGGACCATCAAGGCCTGGATTGAGGGGCGCGAACCGCCGGAGCCGCTTTGGGCCGACGGCGGCAAGGACGAGCTGGGGACCGACCAGAAGGGGCGTACCCAACGCCAGACGATGGCCCTGAAGAATGTCCGCTACCGTCTGAGCGCCCGGATCGTCCCCAAACAGAAGTTCGCCGCACCGCAACATGTCAACAAGTTTAACGATATATTCGAGCGTCGAGCTAAACAGGGCAAGTGCTTTCAGCAGCCCTTCTTCGGTTGCAGCGAGTTTCCCGCCTTTTTCGAGTATGTGCAAAATGTCGAACAGTCTTCCCTAAAGACCTGCGCGGTCGACCAGCACATCGGGTGGATGCTCTACGATGTCTTCGATCTGCGCCGCGAAGTGGTGCGAGACGATACGCCGCTTATCTCCCTTTTCGACGCAACGGTGAAAGCAGGCGTGCTGGAGGTGCCGCCGTTTGAGAGTGAGGCGGTGCGAAAGCCGGAAAGGAAGGGACCCTGATGCTGACAGAGCTTGTTCGTTACGCCGATAAATACATTGATTCAGAACCCGGTTTTACCACCCGTACAGTACGCTGGCTGGTGGAACTCGCCGTGGACGGCAGGTTTGTGAATGTGTTGCCTCTGGGAGACGACAAAGGCGAGCAGATTTCTAAATGTCCGGAAATGCACAATATGAATGCGGGCGGCCGCGCCCATTTTCTTGTGGAAACCCTTCAGACGGTCGCTTTGCACTGCAAAGCAAATGAAGATCCTAAAAATCTTGCGAAATCGCGCGAAAAACATGCGTTCTTTAAGGACAGGGCGCGAGAGGCCTCGAAAGTGGCTTCAACGCTTCAGCCGCTTGCCCGGTTCCTGGAAAACGAAGCTCAAATCGAGCATTTGCGCGAGCGCCTGGAGGCGGAAAAGGCCAAGCCCACCGACTGGCTGTGCTGGAGGCTCGATGGTTCCGACCCGCTGCGGGAGCTTGAGGTTCTTAATTGGTGGCGCACCTGGCGGGAGGCGGACCAGACGAGTGAAACGAAGTTGGAAAAACCCCAAAGGGGTAAAGCGGCAGCAAAAATCATTAGTGAGCCGAAGGCTTCCGGTATGGTTTGCTATTTGACCGGGCAATCTCTGACGCCGGTTGCCACGCAGCCAAAGATTACCGGTCTTTCCGGTGTAGGCGGCCTGGGTACCGGAGATGTTCTGGCGGGCTTCGATAAGGATGCGTTTTGTTCCTTTGGGCTCAAGCAGGCGAGCAATGCCGCCATGGGGGAGCCGGCGGCACGCAAGTATGTGGATGCGCTCAATTATCTCATAAAAAACCACTCCCGCAAATTGGCCAGTACGCTTGTAGTCCACTGGTTCAAGGAGACTGTAAAAACTGAAGATGACCCCCTGGATTTTCTTTATGAGCCTCCGCAAGTGAGCGAAGCGGCCGCATACGGTTGCGTTCGCCAAATTCTTGAAGCACTGCGCAGCGGGCAGCGGACTCTACCGGCCAACAACCGCTTCTTTGCCATGACGCTTTCCGGCGCGGCGGGGCGGGTAATGGTGCGTGACTGGATGGAGGGCAGTTTCGAGGAACTGGCGGCCAGAATCGAACAATGGTTTTCCGACCTCGAGATTGTTGCCAGAGACGGCGATAAGACCGCGCTTGCCCCGAAGTTCCTGGCGGTGTGCGGCGCAATCATGCGCGACTTGAAAGACCTTCCCGCTCCAACGGCAACGACTCTGTGGCGGGTTGCCCTGGCGGGGCTGCCGATACCTCGGCCCTTTATCGCCCAGGCGCTCGCCCGCTTTCGCGCCGACCTCATTGAGGACAAGCCGTTTAGCCATGCCCGAATGGGTTTAATGAAAGCATATTTTATCCGAAAAGGAGGAGATCAGAACATGAGTGCTTACCTCAACAAGGAACACCCCGAGCCTGCCTACCAGTGCGGGCGGCTTCTGGCATTGCTGGCCAGTCTTCAACGCGCCGCTCTTGGCGATGTGGGCGCCGGCGTCGTGCAGCGCTACTACGTGGCCGCCAGCCAGACGCCCGGGCTTACTCTCGGCCGACTTTTCGGCAACGCTAAAAACCATCTCAACAAACTGGAGGCCGGGCTTGCCTTCTGGTACGAAGAAAATGTCGCCGAGATCATGAGCCATATCAAGGATCGCATTCCCACGACCCTCGACCTGGAAGGTCAAAGTCTTTTCGCCCTCGGCTACTACCAGCAGATTGCCGCCAACCGGGCAGGCAGGAAGAATAACAATGACGCTACCAAAGGAGAAAAATAATGAGCATCCAGAACCGCTATGAATTTCTCTTCCTCTTTGACTGCGAAAACGGCAACCCCAACGGAGACCCGGATGCCGGAAACAGCCCCCGCATAGATCCGGAGGACATGCACGGTCTTGTCTCGGACGTGGCGCTAAAGCGGCGTGTGCGTAACTTCGTCCAGGAGAAGTTCGGATCCGAGATTTCGTCCGCCGCTCCCAATGCCGTGTATGTGCAGCATTCCAGCAACCTCAACAAGTATATAGCCAAGGCTCACCAGGAAACCGATGGAAAACCGGAGGGCGGAGGCAATCGAAATCAAGTGGCAAATGCCCGCGATTGGATGTGTAAGACATTTTTCGATGTTCGCTCCTTTGGCGCGGTAATGAGCACGGGAGCAAACGCCGGACAGGTAAGGGGGCCGGTTCAATTTTCTTTTGCCCGTTCGGTCGATCCCATTCTGCCCTTGGAAGCCTCCATTACCCGCATGGCTGTAGCGGAGAAAGTGGCGGGAGCCAAGTCCTATGAGGATTATGTTAAGTGGGAAAACGGGCAGGAAGAGGATAAGCTCCGCACCATGGGGCGAAAGGCCCTCATTCCTTACGGTCTCTATGTGGCCAAAGGTTTCATCAGCGCCAATCTGGCAAAGGGGACAGGTTTTTCCGAAAACGATTTGACCTGTCTGTGGGAAGCTCTGCTCAATATGTACGACCATGACCGTTCCGCCAGCAAGGGGATGATGTCGTGCCGCGGTCTCTATGTGTTTAAGCATGTCGGAACCGACAGCGACCCGAAACAGCGGGTCAAACAGGCCATGCTCGGCTGCGCTCCGGCCCACAAGTTGCTCGACAAGGGCGCCATTGTCGAGATAGTGAGGAAATCGGCCAGTTCTGCCCGCTGTTTTTCCGACTATGAGGTCACTATTCACAAAGAGCGTTTGCCTGCCGGCGTGGAACTGCTCGTGCCATGAGCGCCTTAGCCAAAGACGGCGCGGAGACGATCGCGGTCTCCGCGCTCAACCAATACGCCTATTGTCCCCGTCGGTGCGCCTTGATCTTCATGGATGGCGAGTTCGAAGACAACATCCATACTCAGCGGGGCACCGATGAGCATGATAGGGCCGATCGGACGTTTCATACCTGTGAGACCGAAGGGGTTCGTCTGGAGTATGCCCTGCCGATCTGGTCCACTCGCCTCGGGCTTTCAGGGCGCTGCGACGTTGTGGAGTTCCACCCGGACGGAAACGTCTACCCGGTGGAGTATAAGCACGGGAAAAGGCGGAAGTGGCTAAACGATGATCTGCAGTTGGCTGCTCAGGCGGTTTGTCTTGAGGAGATGCTCAACATTGTCATAGAACGCGGGGCTATTTTCCATAAAGGCTCGCAGCGGCGCCGGGAGGTGGAGTTTAGCCCCGCTTTGCGCGCCGAAGTGGAAAAAACTGTTCATGCAATCCGCGGCCTGCTGACCTCGGGGCTTCTGCCCCCGCCCCTAAACAACCAACGATGCCCGGAATGCTCGTTAAAAAACGTCTGTCTTCCCTCGGTGGTCGTCGCCAGGGAGAAGAACCGCAAAGCGGCGAGGGAATTATTCGAGGTTAAACCATGAAACAACTCCTCAATACGCTCTACGTCATGACTCAGGGGGCCTACCTCTCGCTCGATCACGAGACCGTAAGGGTGGAGGTGGGAGGCGATTTGAAGATGCAGGCGCCCCTGCATCATATTGGTACCGTGGTTGCCATGGGAAATGTCCTGATAAGTCCGTTTCTTCTTGGGAAATGCGCCGAGGAGGGGCTGGCGGTGGTGATCCTCGATCGCAGCGGCCGCTACAAGTGCCGTATGGTTGGCAAGACTACGGGAAATGTTCTCCTGCGCCAGGCACAGTATAAGGCGGTTCAGGATGGGGCCGTGGCGACCGCTCTGGCCGCCGCCGTTACCGCCGGCAAGGTCAAGAACGCCCGCAATGTGCTGATGAGGTGCGCTCGGGAGGTCCAGTCGGCTGACGAAGAGGCTCTTCTGCGAAAATCCGCCGACAGGCATGCCCAGGCGCTCCGTACCCTTAAAGAACCCCGCGATGTCGACCATGTTCGCGGTCTGGAGGGGGAAGCCGCCGCCGCGTATTTCGCAGTTTTTCCGCTCATGATCAAGCCATCCGAGCGGGACGGCCTGCCCATGAAGGGACGCACCCGCCGTCCGCCTCTGGACCCGGTCAACGCGCTGCTTTCCTTTCTTTACACTCTGCTCTTAAACGACTGTATCAGTGCTCTCGAGGGGGTCGGGTTGGATCCTCAGATGGGATTTTTGCATGTGCCCCGCCCAGGCAGGCCTTCCCTTGGATTGGACCTTATGGAAGAATTTCGCGCTTTTTTGGCCGACCGCCTCGCCATCACCCTGATCAACCGCAGGCAGGTCACTAAGGAAGACTTCGAGCCGCGACCCGGCGGCGCCGTCTATCTCAGTGAAAAAGGGCGTAAAGAGGTTATAACCGCCTGGCAAAAGCGTAAACTCGATGAGCTGGACCATCCGCTTCTGGAGGAAAAAACGCCTGTCGGCTTGTTGCCTCACCTCCAGGCCCGTCTGCTGGCCCGGCACCTGCGGGGCGATCTGGAAGCCTACTTGCCCTATATCCATCCTTGAGGGAGTGGCGCAGCTGGAACCGGCTTTGAGGGAGGCATAAATATAAATGTGGATCGTTGTCTGCTACGACGTGAACACCGAAACGAAAGAAGGCCGCAAACGGTTGCGCCGGGTCGCGCAGGTTTGTAAAAACTATGGCCAGCGCGTTCAAAAGTCGGTTTTCGAATGCCAGGTCGATGAAATGAAGTCAGAACAGATGAGGCGAAAGCTGCTAAAAGAGGTGAACCTGACGCAGGATAATCTTAGAATTTACCGTTTGAACGAACCGCGAGACAAGCATGTGGAAAGCTATGGCCAGATTCAGACCATTTTGTTTGATGAGGATACCCTGCTTGTTTGATCCGCGAACCATGTGCTCATGCATAAAAGCGGGAGGATCGCGTTGTTTGGAATCATTAATATTTCTGGTAGTGCCATGAGTTCGAACTTCCTCTATGATGCCGGGTTTGAAAAGGTTCGCGATAATGGTATCGTAACATCTTGTATACTGCCCGCTTTTTGAGCGGGTGATATCGCCCGCCTTCCATGGCGGGCGTGGATTGAAACCCTTCATGACAACAAGGGAATGCCTTGGTTGGTGGATATCGCCCGCCTTCCATGGCGGGCGTGGATTGAAACAA
>JBMFHI010000073.1:0-19562 GCA_049976905.1 Syntrophobacteraceae bacterium
AGCGGAGAGCATTTTTTCAATGGCGACGTGGCGTGCGCCGAAGGCGCGCTGGCTGCGGGATGCCGCTTTTTTGCCGGCTACCCCATAACACCGGCAACCGAGATAGCCGAGCATATGTCCAAAAGACTTCCCGGAGTCGGAGGCCACTTTATCCAGATGGAAGACGAAATAAGCGCCATGGCGGCAATCATTGGCGCATCCTGTGCCGGGGTAAAAAGCATGACGGCCACCTCGGGGCCCGGATTTAGCCTCATGATGGAAAACATCGGGCTGGGCATAGCGATGGAAACCCCTTGCGTGCTTGTAAACGTGCAACGGGCAGGCCCCTCCACAGGACTTCCCACCCTGGGAGCCCAGGGCGATATGATGCAGGCCAGATGGGGCTCGCACGGCCACTACGAGATCATAGCCCTTGCCCCTTCATCGCCGCAGGAGATTTTCTACCAGACCATCACGGCATTTAACCTCAGCGAGACCTACAGGGTTCCCGTACTGATTATGGCCGACGAGATCGTGGGGCATTTAAGCGAACGGGTGATAATACCCGAACCGTCTAAAATAAAGCTTCAGTCCCGACCTCGCCCCAAGGGGAGAAAAGACCGCTTCAAGCCTTTTCATCCGGGTCCAAACGGGGTGGCGCCCATGGCCCACGCGGGCGAGGGCTACATGGTCCACTTTACGGGCCTCACCCATGATGAAAGAGGCTATCCCGTAATGACGGCCGAGGCGCAGGCTGAAATGATGGAGCGCATCACGGGCAAGATTCGCCGAAACCTCGATAAGATCATTCAGGTCGATAAGTATAGGCTCGAAGATGCCGACATTGCGCTTGTATCCTACGGGATCAGTTCGCGAAGCAGTCAGGCAGCCGTTGACGAAGCCCGAGAGCAGGGCATTAGAGCCGGCTTGCTACGGCTTTTAACGGTTTGGCCCTTCCCGGAAGATATGATCCGAGAGCTTGCCCGACGCGTGAAATGTCTTATCACGGTCGAACTTAACCTGGGCCAGATTCACCTCGAAGTTCAAAGGTGCTCGGAAGGCAAGGCCCCTGCCCTTCTTATCGGCCATGCGGGAGGGTCTGCAATCACGCCCGAAGAGATACTCGAAAAAATAAAAAACCAGGCCTCCAGGAGCTAAAAAGACGATCACGGGGCGGATTTATCCGCCACGGGGCCGATCGGCCCCATAAGTTCCATTGGACCTTTAAAATCTAACGATTTAACCAGGATTTTTCATGAACGCCGGCACAACACAAAAACATCCTCTGGACGGCATGCTTCGAACGGACCGAATACCCCACATATGGTGTCCGGGTTGCGGGATCGGCACGGTTTTTTCCTCCGCCCTGATCGCTATAAGCTCAATGGGCACCGACCCGATGAAGACCGCGGTGGTCTCCGGCATTGGGTGTTCGGGAAGGGGCGCGGGCTATGTCAACCTGGATTCCTACCACACCACCCACGGCAGGGCGATTCCTTTTGCAACCGGCATGAAGCTCGCCAATCCGGAATTAACCGTTGTTGTTTTCAGCGGCGACGGAGATCTTTTTGCAATCGGGGGCAATCACTTTATCCACGCTGCGCGGCGCAACATGGATCTCACGGTGATCTGCGTAAACAATCTCAATTACGGAATGACCGGTGGGCAGGCCGCGGCAACCACCCCTCACCTGGCAAAGACTTCGACCACACCGCGCGGAAACCCCGAAGGGCCCTTTAACCTGCCGCTTCTGGCCTATGCGTGCGGGGCGACCTACATCGCCCGCTGGACGATGCTTCATACCCGAGATCTTACCCAGTCGATAACCGAGGCCCTTGCCCACACAGGATTCTCCTTTATCGAGGTTCTTGCCCCCTGCCCTACCGGCTACGGGCGCAAAAACAAGCTAAAAAACAGCGATTTGCTCAAAGTCTACCAGGAAAAGGCAATAATTAAAAACGGCGCCAACCCCGCCGATACGATTCTCGACATGGAACAGGGCATAACTCTTGGCAAGTTCGTCGAATACGACAGGCCGACCTATGCCGATAATTACAAATCAGTAAATTGTGACTCGTGAGCAAGGGTGGGCACGCCCCTTTGTGCCCACCAACCTAACGCAAGACAGCAGCAAGTTTACGCGGTGTCACACCAGTGAGTGAGGAGTCGTGAGAAAAGAAATCGTTGTAACGGGCCTTGGTGGACAAGGCATTGTGCTTGCCGGCCAGGTGTTGGGTCTGGCCGCCAGCCTCTCCGACCACTTGGAGGCAAGTTTTACGCAGTCCTACGGTCCGGAGGCGCGCGGCGGAGCCTGCAGTGCCCAATTGATCATATCGGATAAGCAAATCCATTATCCTTACGTGCGCCATGCCGACATTCTCGTATGTATGTCGCAGGGCGGGTATGAAAAATATCGCCACACGCTAAAAGACGACGGGATACTGATAATCGATCAGGACATGGTGCGCTCGGTAGAGTCGGCTGCCGGCGATGTTTTCCCGGTTCCCGCCACCCGCATGGCCGAAGAACTTGGCAGAAAGATGATGGCAAACATCGTCATGCTGGGCTTTGTCACATCGGTTACCGGTGCGGTTTCCCTTCAGGGAATGCTTTCGGCTGTGGCCGATTCGGTTCCAAAGGGGACCGAGAAGACAAACATTGCCGCCTTCAACAAAGGCTATGATTTAGGCCAGGCGATGCTCAAGGCAAGAACCAAAAAAGCCGCGGCAAGGCTTTAGAAAATAGAACAGGGCTAACTGATGAAAGACCCCAGGGAACGCCTTCAAAAGGTGTGCATAATAGGCGCGACGCCCGCCGGAATTGCCGCAGCCAACAAGCTGGGCGAGATGGGAATACCGGTCACGCTGATCGAGGAGGCTGCCGATCTTAATGAAAAGCTCGCATCCCAAGCTTGGAAAATGGAATCGGGAGTAGGCTTTAACTACGCCATGC
The DNA here is from genome assembly GCA_049976905.1 of Syntrophobacteraceae bacterium. GTDB lineage: Bacteria > Desulfobacterota > Syntrophobacteria > Syntrophobacterales > Syntrophobacteraceae > SbD1. The sequence goes on from JBMFHI010000073.1 coordinate 2,932, forward strand.
GCCCCGGGCTTCTAAGGATTATACGAAACCCCAGGACAAGGCTCATACTTCCCGCCGGCGTAAAGTCGATCAAGCATACGCCTCAAGGGTTTTCGATCCGCTACACAAAAGCGCCCACCTACATAGACGCCGACAAGTGCACGCTGTGCGGCCTCTGCTACAATGCCTGCCCCGCTATCGGCCCGGACGGCAAAAAAGCGCTAAAATATGGCGGCAGGCATGCTCTTCCCGGAAGACCTGTAATCGACAAACGCATGACGCCTCTTTGCCAGGCAAGTTGCCCGCTTGGAGTAAACGTGCAAGGCTACATGGCGCTTACCCGGGCGGGAAAATATGGCGAAGCGCTCGAGTTGATCCGCAAGGACAACGTGTTGCCCGGCATATGCGGCAGGGTCTGCACCCATCCCTGCGAGGCCGCATGCCGCAGAAGCGCTATAGACGAACCCCTGGCCATACGCGATATCAAACGATTCGTAGCCGACAGCGCGCCCGCTTCCCCTTTCAAGCTAAAACCCCTGAAGAGCCGTAAAGAAAAGGTGGCCGTCGTGGGTTCGGGCCCCGCCGGACTGGCCGCGGCATCCGATCTTGCGCGGTTGGGCTACAAGGTTACGGTCTTCGAAAAAGAAAAGGAGCCCGGTGGGCTTTTACGCTATGGAATCGGAGCGCACCGGTTGCCCCGAAGCGTTATCGACCGGGAAATCGATTATCTTCGAGAACTGGGAGTGAGGTTTTGCCTTGGAACCGAGTTCGATTCCCGGCAGGGGGCCGACTTTTCAGCCGTCATTTTGGCCACGGGGCTATGGGAAGATAGAAAGATCGGCGCACCCGGAGAAGATCTGGAAGGCGTGCTGGGTTGCGTATCGTTTCTATCGGCTGTTAACCGGGGTGACATCACATCGGCTCCCGGAAAGACCGCGGTTATCGGAGACGGCAATTCGGCCTTTGAAGCCGCGCGTACCCTGGCTCGCCTTGGCGCTCAAGTTACACTATGCTCCTGGTTTCCCGGCGAGTTGATCCCCGCCGACGAACACGAGGTCGAAGAGGCGGCAAAAGAAGGCATAACGATAAAGACAAGCCTCAGGGCCGCTGAATTTTTAGACCGGGACGGAAAGCTAAAGGCGATTCGATTTGTTCCAACCGTTCCCGGCCCACCCGATAAGAATGGAATTCCATGGCCCGTTGCGGCCAAGGGGGCAAAACCTCTCGAAGTCGAATTCGAACGAGCGGTTGTAGCCATTGGCCAGACGTCAAGCCCTCACATTTGGGGCGGCTACGGAGAAGCCTTCACCACGGTTTCCGGGCTTATACGGGTTGGAGAAAACGGGGAAACCCGCGTGGGAAAGGTCTTTGCGGCAGGAGATGGTGTAAGCGGGCCATCGACGGTAGTTTCGGCCATGGCCTCGGGCAGGGCCGCCGCAAAGGGTGTCCACAGGTTTCTTGCCGCCGGGGAAGCCGTGGAAGAGTGCGTTTATTGCCGGCCGCAAAAACTTGACTACCCGCAGATAAATCCCGAAATTGCCTCCTGTGCCCGGGCAATCATATCCGAAACAAAGCCCTCCTCCCGGCTCCAGCTTTCAACCGAGGTGGTCCTTGGGCTTAGCGAGCAACAGGCGCGCTTGGAGGCCTCCAGGTGTTTGCAGTGCGGAGTTTGTTCCGAGTGCGGCCAGTGCGTCGAGGCCTGTTCCTCGGCAAATGCGGTCTGCCAGGCAGAGGAACCTTGCGAGGAAATAGAACATGCCGGCGTGGTGATTATTACCGACCCGGCCGCGGCCCCCAGCGTAAAAGGCGAAGACGTTATCCGCGCCTACAGTTCCAAGGCCATCCGTCCCGACGTTTTCGCCATGATGCAGCGCGGGTTTGCCGCGGCAGCCGAAACAGCCCTTCTTCTTGGCGAGAGCACCGGAAGGCTAAAGGGCGGGGGCATTATGTTCTCGCCTCCCGAACCCCAGTTGGCCTCAGATCTTCGCATCGGAGTTTTCGTTTGCCGGTGCAACGATTCACTGGGCTGGGACGCGGAACTTGACACCTTGATATCCTATCTGCCCCAAAACGCGCAGGTCGAGCACGCCGAGTCGATTCCTTCGGCCTGCACCCCCGAAGGCGCGGCCGCAATCCTTAGAACGATTCGCGAAAAGGGGCTGACCCGTTTTGTTTTGGCTTCCTGCGTGTGCTGCCCCCTCGATCTTATGTGCGGAGCCTGCACCGACCAGCGCAGCAGGCTAAAGACCGCCCTGTTCCAAGGGACCGGCGTTCCAAGGGCTATGGCGGAAACCTGCAATGTCAGAGGAGAGGCCCTCGCCCTTCTGGGAACCAACCGCGCTCTTGCCATAAGCCGCTTTCAGGGGCTGCTGCAACGATCCATAAAGCGCACCGCAATGCTTAAGTCGCTTCCGACACCGGCCAGGCAGTACAATTTTACGACAGCCGTTATCGGAGAATCGGAAGCAGCGCTTCGAAGCGCCCAAACACTTGGGCAGATGGGCATGGAAGTCTTTTTGTTTGGAAGCAGGGATAGACCCCTTTCTGTTTCCCACGCTTATCCAAACGTGCACGCGTTTCCCGGCTCTTGCGCCAGGTCTCTTAAGGGCACGGTCGGAGACTTCCAGGTAGTTGTCGGCATGGAGGACTCCACACACCAGGTTTTCAGCGCTGGAGCCGTGATTCTTGGGGAAAGAGCGCGAAAGAGCATCGCTTACATGCCTCACCCGGACATGCCCCCCCATGAGTTCGAATACTGCATGCAGTCAAAGGGGAGCCTTGGAATTCCCTTTTTCGTTCCGGGGGCGACCTCGATATCCGGACTCTTACTTGCCAGTCCCCCGGGCGTTAACATATCCGAGCGGCTAAAAGGCGAGGCGGCCGGGATCCTTGCTGCAACCGTCATGCCTCGGGGTCCGAGGCAAAACAAGGGCTATACCGTTTCAGTCGACCGGGACCTTTGCAGAGGGTGCGGCCGGTGCGTCAAGGCGTGTCCCTACAAGGCCATCAGTTTTCATACAAACAGTGCTCCGCGCTCGGGCTACGCCGTTGTAGACGAGGCCCTTTGCAAGGGCTGCGGCAACTGCATTTCGGTTTGTCCCTCGGGTGCTGCCGACAGCCCCTATCGTGAACGGCGCTTACTCGAACAGGCCATAGAAGAAATAGTCCACAATGAATAACGATCTGAAAATAGTTCTTTTTTTGTGCAATTGGAGCCCGCACGCCGCCTACCAGAGGCTTCAAGACAGCCTTGCCCCGCTGCCCGTTGAAATCCGCATGATAAGAATCCCGTGCAGCGGGCGCATTACCAAGGCGCTGCTGTTTAAGGCCTTCGAAACCGGAGCCGACGGGGTGGTGCTTTTGGGCTGCGAAGCCGGGGCCTGCCGCTACGGAATAGGCACTAAGGTTGCCCAGACAAACATCGAGGACACTCGCGGCATTCTTAACCTTCTTGGTCTTGGAGAGGAACGGCTCGGTTTTGCCTCCTTTAATCCCGAGCAGCACCAGGAAATGCTCGACTATCTGACGGCCTTTAGAAACAGGATCGCGGAGCTTGGAAAAACCCCGGTTGTGGTTACAAGCCGTGCAAAGGAAATCACCCTTTCCGCCCAGTCGGCGGCCTCGATTAGTCGAACTCACAATATCTACGTCTGCCAGGACTGCGGGAAATGCTCCTCCGCATGCCCCCTGGCGCTAACGGGCAAGGAATTTTCCCCCCGCGCCATAGCCAACGCCGCAGCCGCGGGGGATCTCGACTCTCCGGCCATAAAAGAGGACATCTGGTCCTGTCTTACCTGCGGACTTTGCTACGACCGGTGCCCTTCTGCAGTGAGCTTTCCCGATTTCATAAAAGATATGCGCTGTGCGACCGCAGCCAATGGGAAGTTTAACGCCCACGAGGGGTTTTTCCACTCGCTCATGCGCGCGATGACTTCACCGGCGCTTCCCGTCGAGCACTGGCGAGGGCTCCCCGCAGACATTCAAACCGACCAGAACTCCAAGGTCCTTTTCTTTGGAGGCTGCGCCCCCTATTTCGACACGTTTTTTAAAAATCACTTGGGCATAAGCACAAACAACATTTTAATCGACGCCTTGCGGCTTATGAACTTTTTCGACATTCGCCCGGCTATTCTTCAAAACGAGAGGTGCTGCGGCCACGATTTGTTATGGTCCGGAGACAGGGACAACTTTCTCAAGCTCGCCAGACTTAACGTCGAAATGATTTCGGCCATGGGAATCGAGGAACTGGTCACGGCTTGCCCTGAATGCTACCGGGCCTTCTCCCGCGACTATCCCGAAAACGGCATAGAGACCGGCTTCAAGGTAAAACATATCTTCAAGCTGGCCGAAGCCGAAATCGGCAAGGGTGCGGTAGGGTTTTCAAAACTTAACAGGAAGATTACCTACCAGGACCCTTGCAGGCTAAGCCGGACGCAGACCGGATGCGAGCTCCCGCGAAGCCTGCTAAAGCGCCTAAACGTCGAGGGCTTTTCCGAGATGCGCGACCATGGTCCCTCTTCCCTTTGCTGTGGAAACTGCGCATGGACCGGCTGCGACAGCTATTCGAAGGCCATGCAGGTTAGCAGACTCAAACAGGCGAAGGAAACCGGGGCCGATCTGCTGGTTACCGCATGCCCCAAATGCCAGATCCATTTAAAGTGCGCCATGGAAGATCCTTTCCTCGAAAATGAAATCGGCATAGAGATGATGGATTTAACCTCTCTTTTGGCCCGAAACATCGAGTGGGAATAATTTTCTGAACTGCTGAAGCGGTCAATCGCCCAGGTGGTTGCCGCATAACGAGTTAACCATAGAGTTGCGAAATGAAAAAAAATTCCAGAAACGATGATGCACCCCGAATCGGCGTTTTTATCTGCCATTGCGGGTTAAATATCGCGGCAACGGTCGACTGCCCGAAGGTGGCCGCTGAAATCGCAAGGCTCGATGACGTGGCCCATGCGCGAGACATCCAGTACGCCTGTTCGGAACCCGGCCAGCATGCCATAGTTAAAGATATCGTCGAGCTTGGCCTTGAGCGCATCGTGATCGCCTCCTGTTCCCCAAGGCTCCATGAGCCGACCTTTCGGCAGATGCTCGAACGCGCGGGTCTTAACCCCTACGTGCTCGAGATGGCAAATCTAAGGGAACAGTGCAGCTGGGTTCACATAAACGAGCCGGGCGAGGCTACGGCTAAGGCCGTGGACCTGGTGCGAATGGCTGTTGCCAGGGCCTCGCGCCTCGAACCGCTTCAGAGCAGAAAAATAGCGCTAAACAAACGAACTCTGGTTATCGGAGGTGGCATCGCGGGCATTCAGGCCGCCCTTGACCTGGCCGATAACGGCTACGAGGTGGTCCTTGTGGAAAAGAGTCCATCGCTTGGCGGCAACATGGCGCGCCTCGATAAGACCTTTCCCACAATGGACTGTTCGATTTGAATACTCGGTCCTAAAATGACCGATGCCGGTCGGCATCCCAATATAAAGCTCATGACCCTCTCCGAAGTGATCGACGTTAAAGGATACGTGGGCAACTTCGATGTGAAGATTTTAAAGAAGGCCAGATACGTTTCCGAAAAAGAGTGCACCGCCTGCGGCGACTGCACCCGGGTATGTCCCGTGGTGCGCCCCGATGAGTTCAATTCGGGGCTTTCCTCCAGAAGGGCTATCTACTCCCCCTTTCCCCAGGCCGTACCTTCGGCTTACGTTATAAACATAAACGAGTGCCTGGGCCATAACCCGGTAGTGTGCGGAAAGTGCGTGGAGGTGTGCGAGAAAAAGTGCATCAACTTCCACATGTCCGATGAGGAAGTGGTGGAAAAGGTGGGCGGCATCGTTGTGGCAACGGGCGTTGAAGCCTACGATCCCACCGAACTGGACGAATACGGCTACACGCGCTATGAAAATGTGCTGAGCAGCCTGGAACTCGAACGGCTCGTAAGCGCGGGAGGTCCTAGCGGAGGCGAGCTCATCAGGCCCTCGGACAGATTGGCCCCCAGGTCCATCGGCTTTGTCCAATGCGTGGGATCGCGCTCGGCAAGGAAAGGCGCATCCTATTGCTCGAACATCTGCTGCATGAACACGATAAAAAGCACCCTCGTATTGAAGGAACATCATCCTGAAATCGAGATCAAGGTCTTTTATATAGATATCCGCGCTTTTGGAAAAGGCTTCGAAGACCTCTATACGAAAAGCCGAAGCCTGGGGGTGCAGTATATAAGGGGGCTTCCTGGCAGCATCGTGGAAACCGCCGACAAAGGGCTGCGCGTAGCCGTCGATAACGGCGCAAGCGGCAAGATAGTCTTTCACGATCTGGACATGCTGGTTCTGGCGGTTGGCTTAAAACCGGCCAGGGCCACGAAAAAACTTCAGGAGATGCTCGGACTCCAGCTTACCTCCGATGGATTTTTCCTTGAAGCCCACCCGAAGCTTCAGCCCGTGGACGCCGCCACCAGAGGAATTTTCTTTGCCGGGTGCGCCGAAGGCCCCAAAGACATAAAGGAATCGGTAACACAAGGCTCGGCTGCCGCGGCGCGGGTTGCACGGCTGCTCCATCGCGGAGAGATGCTCTCCGAGCCCATTACCGCCGAGGTGGAAGCCGAAAAGTGCAAGTTCTGCGCAAAATGCGTGGAAGTCTGCCCCTACGGGGCTATCAGTCTGGATGCAAAGCGAAAGCTCCCCGCGGTGGTAAACCCCGCGGCCTGCGCCGGATGCGGCACTTGCGCGGCCGAGTGCCCCTTCGATGCCATTGTAATGAACCATTACACCGACGAGCAGATCATGGGACAGGTCGATAACCTCCTTTCCCAAAACCCTGAAAACAGGATTCTCGTTTTCGCCTGCAACTGGTGCTCCTATGCGGGGGCCGATTACGCGGGGGTATCCCGCCTCCAATATCCCCCAAGCGTGCGGCTTGTTCGCACCATGTGCTCCGGGCGGGTCGACGAATCCTTCATCTGGGCCGGATTTGCCAACGGGGCTCCGGTAATACTTGTTAGCGGCTGCCACATCGGCGATTGCCACTACATCGATGCCAACAAGTGGACCGTCAAACGGATCGAAAAGATTAAAAAGAAAATGGAAAAGCTTGGAATAAGACCCGATCGGCTCCGGCTCGAATGGGTGAGCGCGGCCGAAGGGATCCGCTTTGCCGCTCTTATGCGCGAGATGGAGACGCTAAGAGCTGGAGTGACATCCGAAGAAATCGCCGAGACGGTAAACGCCCTTGTAAAGGTATCGCGCTAAGGTGCGTCCAGGGTCTTCTAAAGACCCCGATCGCGCTTACCAACAATAACGGTCTCAAGGTGGGCAAAAGCGAAAGCGTTGCCCACCAGCCATCGTTAATTAATCACGGTCTTATTAAAACGCATCTCTACTGGTTACCTTCCATGCATCTTTTCGCATAACCGGTCCCCTGACTGGCCCCCATACTTTTTCTTTTTAGGCGTAAATCCTTAGCAACGCCTCGTTTTAATAGGCATTGCGCAAAACCCGCAAAGCATCCTCGTAGGGGACCTCCAGGGGATTATACATAAGACAGCCGTCATTTACGGCCACCCTGGCAACCAGGGGCAGCTTCTCCTCGGCTACGCCCGCATCTCTTAGCCTTAGCGGCACGCCGCAGACTTCGTTTAGGCGCTGCTCCAGATCGCGGATAAGCTTGATGGTCACCCTTGCCTGCTCCAAGGGCTCCTCGCGGCTCTGCTCGCAGCCAAGAGGTTTTGAGAGTTGCGCGATATATTCGGCAACCCTTGGCAGGTTGTATTCCAGCGACCACGGCAACAGTATGCCGTTGGCCATGCCGTGGGGAACGTGACACACCGCCCCGCAGGCGTGTGCCAGCGAATGCACTATGCCCACCATGGAATTGGAAAAAGCCACCCCGGCCATAAGCGCCGCATTGGCCATGCCGAAGCGCGCCTCCATGTCTGAGGCGCCGTTTTGGGTGGCCCGCAGGATGTATTTGTTGATCAGTTCTATGGCCGCTACGGCATAGGCGTCTTCAATGGGGTTTTTCTGCAGATTGATGAATGCCTCAATGGAGTGCGTGAGAGCGTCCAGGCCGGTTGCGGCGGTTATCTTTGGCGGAACGGTGGCCGTCATTTTAGGGTCAAGCACCGCCATGGTTGGATAGAGCTTGTCTGCGCTAAAGAGCATCTTGACCTTTTTTTCCTCATTGTATATTACCGCCGCCTTTGTAACCTCCGAACCGGTGCCCGCGGTCGTTGGGACCGCGATGGTCGGCAAAAGGTCGGCCTCGATGTTTTCCGCCCCTTGAATGTTTAGAAGATCGTCGCTTTTCTGCGAGATTACGATGTTTGCCCCCTTGGCCGTATCCAGGGCGCTGCCGCCGCCAACAGCCAGGAAAACGTCGCAATGGTACTCTTTAAACAGCCTGGCGAGCTTATTGGAAGCGAGATTGCTCGAATCGGTAGGCGCCTCGTCGAAAACATAGGCTATGGAACAGCTGGCCCCCTCGAAGGCCTCTTCGACGTGCTTAATGAGCCCGGCGGCCACAACCCCCTTATCGGTAACTACCATTGCGGTTTTACATCCAAGGCGGTCCATGAGTGAGGGCAGCTTCTTCAAGGCGTCATAGCCCGCGATGATTCTTCCCGGTGAGTAATGCTGGTAGAAATTCGGCATATTCATGGCTTCTCTCTTTGCTCAAAACAAAGTCTTGACTATAAAAGGAATAAGCGACGCATATACCCTCAACTTGACCAGGTACTGTGTGACGCTTAGAGTCGGCGCGGTTCTGAAGTTCTTCTTGAGTATAAACCCGGGAAGAAGGTAGATCATGACGATGTCCAGAATCCGGATCACCTCCATGGCTTTGCCGTTATCGCCCCGTATCACCGCGCGGTTTTCCGCCGTGGCCTGCACCACCCCCATATAGGTCGTGTAGACCATCATGGCCGAATCGAGGTTTTTAAAAACAATGGAAAGCACCGGGTCTTTTAGGCCCGTACCGATCATCCTGATCTTTCCCCCCTTCTTTTCCAGGGTAATGTATGGACCCGAGGGCTCAACGCCCAGCGCAAACCTTCTGCCCTCTTCCCAGGGGGCAAGCTCACTGTCGCATTCCCTGCAAAGCGATGTGACCGCTTCAAAGGCCGCGCCGAAGGTCCTGAGAGCTATAGCCAGATAGACCCGTTTAGCCTTCGATTCGCTCTTTCGCCAAACCCCAAATTTCCTGGCAAAAATCATAGTCTTTTCAAAATGCGTAAGCTCGAGCATAAATCCTCCTAAAATGCCTTTTCCAAAAGCGCCAGGACATCCTGAGAGTTAAAAAGGGACTCGGAATAAAACACCGTTTTCTGAGCAACCTCAACAACCCTTTTGAGCTCGGTCTCAATAATTCCGGCTTCATGCAGGCTTCCGGGAAGAGGCGCGGCCGCCTGGAGCCCTTTAAGAGAGCGCCTTACGGCGCCAACCGGATCGTCGGTTGAGGGTAAACCTTTGGTGGTAAAGGCTCCAACCGCTTCGCCAATCTGTGCGGCGTAGTTTTGACAACACATCTCAAAGCCGTGGGGAAGCAAAATGGAGCTGGCGATACCGGTCTGCATGCCGGTTATCCAATTTAGACCCTGGGCCGTTGCCGCGATCAGGCCCCGCGAAGCGTGGCAAAAGGCGATGCCCGCATAGAGCGAAGCATTGGCCAGAGCCTGGTCGGCTTGTCTTTCCCGTTTATCTTCAGTTAGAACGGCTTCAAGATTTTTTACCACCAGCCCGATGGCCGCCCTGGCATAAATCAAAACTATGGGGTTCACTTCGGGCTGCATTATAGCTTCAACGCTTCTGGCAAGGGCGTCCATGGCGTAGGAAGCCCTCGAAGACGCCGTCGTCTTTAGAGTGGCCTTGGGGTCAAGCACTGCCAGCCGGGCAATCAGGTCATCGGAGAAAAAATAGAGAGAGCGGTTTTTTTCCTCATCGTAGAGTTCGACCAGATTGGTTACCTGGTAGCCGGGCGCATAGGCTACCGGCACGGCGAAGATCTTGGGCAAAGTCATGGAAAAGCGCTTTTCGCGGGGAAGCTCTGCTGGATTGGCGCCAACCAAAATGGCCGCGGACTTTACCGCGTCCATTGCCTCCCCTCCGCCCAGGGCGATAAAACAGTCGCAATCGCTTCGGCGGAAAAGCTCCGCGATCCCACGGGCGCCCGCCAGAGTAACCCTGCTGTTTTTCCTCGGAAACACCAGGCCAAGGCTTAGGCCCGAATCCGTGAAGGCCTGTTCCAAAAGATGAATAAACCCTGTCTTATAAATATCTTCATCAATTACTACCAGGGCTCTTTTTGTCCCGAACCTGCCCATTTCGAAGGGCAGATTGCTCAAGGACCTCTGACCGGCGATAATCTTGGCGGGACAGTAGTGTTCGTAAAAGTTTGGCAATTGCAAGGCAACCTCCCTCTTAAAGCTCAATGACCTGGATAACCATACTGACTACAAACCGGACCAGAACATTCTAGGCATGACCCGCAGCATCTTGTAGGCGCCGTTTACACGCTCGAATAAATTTCTTCCGTAAAGAAAAAGAGATATCCCCTTTGATCCATTATAGACACTTTTGCTGTGGGGGTGCCAGAAGAGCTGTTTTCGCGCAAACGGCAAGATATCATTTACGATGCACTGAGGCTCGGTCATTTCAGCAAAGCCAAGCTCCCCGTGCGTGCGGCCTATTCCACTTTGCTTAAACCCGCCCCAGGGGGTTTCGGCAAAACCGTGGCTGAGCAGATGATCGTTAATAGTGACGGCCCCCGCTTGAATGTGTCGAGCGATTTTTACTGCTTTTTTCCTGTCCCGCGACCAGATCGAAGCAGTCAATCCAAGGTAGGAATCATTTGCCAGCCCGATGGCTTCATCTATATCGTTAAAAGGCATAACACCCAGGACTGGACCGAAGGTCTCATCCTTCATCACCAACATGTCATGATTTACTTCGCTTAGCACCACGGCGGGCAGAAACTGCCCCTTTTGTTCCAACGGACATTGGGAACGGGCAAAAATCCTGGCTCCCTTGTTTATGGCGTCATCGATGTGGCTTCGAATGGTTTCCATTTGCCGCCTTGTGGTAACCGCGCCTATATCGACGTTAAAGTCGCGATCGGGTCCAAGGCGAAGAGATTCCACCATTTTTTTCAAAAGCGTCATGAAGTCCGAATATACCTTTTGATCGACATAGATCCTTTCAACGCCGCCGCAACTCTGCCCGGCGTTTTGAATGCCGGCCCACACCGCGCCCGCCGCCGCCCGTTTTAAATCCGCATCCTCACACACTATCATTGGGTCATTTCCGCCCAGCTCCAAAGACACGGGCGTCAGAGTCTCGGAGGCCTTCTTCATCAGGTATTTTCCAATTGCCACCGAACCTGTAAAAAACAGTTTGTCCACCCCGCCGTCAAGAAAAGCGTCACCGGCTAGACTGCCGGGAAGATTGACATAGGTGAACACATCCGGCGGAAGCTCGGCGGCCTCGATAGTCGCCTTCAAAATGTGGCCGACCGCCTGAGTTTCGGAGGCGGCTTTCAAGACAACGCTGTTTCCAGCCAAAAGCGCCATGATTACTTCGGAAAAAGGAATCGCATAAGGATAATTCCACGGAGAGATAATGCCGATTACACCAAAGGGGGAGCGAAACATCTTGCTCCTTTTGCCGATGGAATAGGAAATGATATTGCCCGCCCGCAATCTATGGGGCTTTAAGAAGCCGCGCGCCTTCCTGCAATAGTAGCTGATGGCCATACAGGCCGGCACGACCTCCGTTATCATTGCGTCCACGCGGGTTTTACCTGCGTCCTGGGATATCGTCTGGGCAATTTCGTCCAGATGATCCATGATATAATCGCGAATCTTCCTTATGTGTTTTATCCGTTGGGCTAAGGGCATTTGATTCCAGAGCGGCTGAGCGATTTTTGCGCGGCGAATCGCTTCTTCCACTTCCTTAACGGTGTTAACAGCGAACTCGCCAATCTTTTCCCCGGTGGCCGGACAGGTGCTAACAGTAAATCCGGCATGGGATTCACTCAATTGCTGAGCGGTTTTAAGTTTTTCATTTTTTTCGACTAGCATACTCGTTCTCCTTTTGCGGCTAAACAAAGGCGGTGCGAAGCGTTGGTTAAAGCAGCGGACCCTGTTGAGGCCCCTGCCCCCCTTGGCTTAAGGTCTGCTTATCTCACGCGAAGCCGCAAAATCGAACCCCTAAAAAGCGCTAATTCAAGCCTGGAGCCCCTCAGATGAATTCAGACACATTGTGCATTGTGTTTCTTTCAGCTCTTCTTTCGCGTCTTCGCGTCTTCGCGTGAACCTAAGTCATCTCTTCTTTCGCGTCTTCGCGTGAACCTAAATCAAACAACATTACCCCCCAGGAAGCTCAATAGCGTCGACTTAAGGTCTGCTTATCTCACGCAAAGCCGCAAAGCCGCGAAGCCGCGAAAATTGCATCCCGTAAAAAGCGCTAGGGCCGCCGGAACCGTAGAGGAGGACAGGAAGACGGCCGCAAGGCAAATCATTCACTTTCCTTGCAACTCTTTTAGTAGGTACGTCAATGGTAGTCAAGTTATTGTAGTGTTTTATTAAAAAAGCTGTTTTATAATAAAACACTCATGTTTTTCCCATGTGCTTGGGCCCGCTTCGCAAAGTGGTCCACTTTGGCTCGGACAATTCCTTCGTTTACATTCTATCGGGGAGGCCTTTTTTGATTACAACCGATAAAAAAGCGCGCCATGCGCTTATCGCAACTTTTCCTTCCTTCCAGGCATGGCAAAGTTTTTCTCAAAACAGGGATAACGGCCCCATAAAAGATTCAGTCCTCAATTTCGCCTTTCGCCACGCGCTGATAAAGGATACCGACATCAAGAGTCTGGACGCCTGCATTGTCTCAAACTCCCTTGGAGTTACGGATTTAAATGAGGCGCAAGAGATCGCTTTTGAAGATTTTTTAGACAGAAAAGATGAGCTTCTGCGGGTTAATCTTTCGCTTCGCGGCCTCACGGCCCGCATCAATTCTTTTCTAGACCAGCATAAAATCCAATTGCCCAAAGTCACCAATTCGATGCTTACGAGGCTTAAAAAGGAGCCTGCCGACACCGAATACAAAAGAAATGTTCTTCGCAGTCTGGCTTTCTGGCTGGGCTATGAACGAGGGGATCTCATAGCGAGATGGAATTATGAGACCTTATTTAAAATGTGCAGCGGCAAAAAGACAGCGGCAAATGTGCAGGGGGGAGTGCGCATAGGTCTTGCCCTTTACAGCCGCGGCGATGTTATCGATCATGATCTTCTGGGGTGGCTAAAGAAGATGGTCAAAAACTACATCGAGCAGTCCATCAGCCATCTTTCCTATGGAAAATGGGGCAAAGTGCGCTCCCATGACATCACCACCATATATATCGACTTTCCAAAAGAGGCCCAATCAGACGACCCCGGCGCTTACCGCAGATGTCTGCACGGGGCTGTCTCACTTGCCCACCAGATTGCAATCAAGTGGGCTTTATCCCGATACAGCACAAAGAACAGATTCCTTTCCATAGGCATCGTTGCTGGAGAATTCCAGGTACTCGACAAATATCTTTTACCCCTTCTTAGCGCCAAGCTGCCAAACGATCCGATCATCCGCGTATCCGAGTATGCCCGCCAGTGCCTGCTCATAAACGATATCCGCGTTCTTATGTGTTTGGTTCCAACCGAGACGACCCTGTTTAATGGGGAAGTGCTGCTGCTGTGGTGGATCGAATCCTTTTGGAGCACGCTGTATCTGGATTTTGTTTCCGAGTTGCTCGAAGATACGGTCTTGCTAAATAATCGAGCCTCCAGGGACAGGCTCAGCCGCTTGCTTTGGAAGCTGCCCGGGGACTGCCCGCAAACAGAGGGCAATGCGGCCAATGCGGTCTCTATTTTTTTGAAATCGCCAAACAATTCCATGCTGGGCGTGGAAATCGCCAAGACCCTCTATTTTCGGCGCCGCTTTGACGAGGCGCTGGAAATACTTCAAGTCACCCTTTCCTTGAATCCGAAAAACCTTATTGCCCGCACCCTGAGGATGACGCTCTTAACAAATGCGGGAATCGATGCCGCAGACCACGAAGCCGCGCAGTGCCTATTCAGGCAGGCAAAAAAGGAGGCGGTTTTCATTGAAACAAACTGCGACTGCGAGGCTGAGGACTTCTACTGCGAATACGCCATCTTGAGTATCGCACAGGCACTGTGCGCGGTGCGCCACTGCCGGCAGGAGCCAAAACCCCTTGCGCCCCAAGCTCTGGATGCTTTGAAAAGCAAAACTTTCTCCTTGCTCGGTGATGCGGAGGACTATTTTGAAAAGGCCATCACCGTGTCGCCTTCAGGCGTTCGAGCCGCTTATCTTTTGTGCAGTGTAAGGCTGCTGCGAGCCATGTTTTTTGAAGATGACGAGCATTTTATAAATTCAGAAAAGCCCTTTACCCTAACAGATGAAAGACGGATTCAAATTTCTAGAAACACCATGGGACAGATTGGTTTTAGACATGGCAATCTAATGAATGAAGAGCAAAACGAATACATTGAAAATCTGCTCATGTCCAAAATAACATGCCACGATGACGCGATTGCGCTATACAGCTACCGCCCTACTATTTTTTATTGTTATGCCGTGTCCTTGTGGGAGCTTATGGTTATCCGTACACCCGATGTAATTGCCAAGGCCATACAGGCCTTGCGGCGTGCCCGCGCTATAGCCGAAACGGCACACTCCAATAATATGTGCATTTATTCCGTTACTCGAGTTTATAGTGAAATGATTCCTGCACAACACTTTATAAGCCATATCGATAACTGTATACGTTTTCTGGAAATCCAAATGAAATGCGGCGAGAAAAGCTGTAATGAAAAAAACACAAGGAGTATGATGATGCTAAATTCGCTTTCACCATTTGACTTCACTCCCGACACCTCTACCGGGCCGCTCCTGTCCGGCTAATTTTTTAATGAGGTAGACTCGGGTCCTGGAATTAGCGGTTACTAAAAAATGCATAAATAACCGAACATCCAGAGGGTGGGCACAGCTTTTCGTGCCCACCAACTACATATAATATATCAGCTAATTTATGGGACGCCACACTAGGGGTAGCTTCTGGCTTCAAAAATGATCCATTGGAGCCCATCGGACAGAAATTGACCACGGAGTTCTTAACACTTTTGCAAGAGGCTCCCATGTAAAGTTGAAATTTTCTTTTCCGGAGCGCAAAACAAGGCTTAAATCAGATTTGGCCAAGCATTATGCTGGCTTGGAAGTATCAACATGATGCCCCTTTCCGCCATCCGAGACCAATAAGAAAAAGAATTCGCTCTCTTTTGTCAGCGAAGGGGGAGCCGAGGCGATACGCTCACGCATGGGGGGGGCAGGGTGCTCTTTCGTCATTTCGTTAAAGCACGAAAGAACGCCAAAGCCCTCCGGCCGATCTGGGCGCCAGGCCGGGGAAATAGCCCTGGACACCACAGGGATGAAATTATAGGGTTTTCCATGAGGTTTGAGGGCTTAGGACAAAGCAGATAAAAAATAACCCAACCGCTTAGGTTTGTGATACAATGCCAACAGTGGACATGATCGGTAGCCTGCGCGTGGTGATCTATCCGAACGACCACAGGCCGGCCCACGTGCATGTTATCGGCAAGGACCACGAAGCCGTCTTCCGACTCCATGGCCCGGAGGGGCCGCCAGAGCTGCGGGAGAATTACGGCTTCCCGGCGAGCGAACTCGCGAAGATCAAGGCGGCGTTGACGGAGAAAAGAGCACAGCTGTGCGCCAAATGGAGCGAGATTCATGATTGATCATAAGGAATTCGAAGCGGCGAACGCGCGGGCCACGGCCCAGCTTGAGAAGACGCCGACCGCCGTGGCGGCGCGCTTCGACGAGCGCCTGGGCGCCGTGGTGATCGAGCTCAGCACGGGCCTGTCGATCATGTTCAAGCCGCGCGACGCGCAAGGACTTGAGAATGCCAGGCCGGAGGAGCTGGCCACGATCGAGATTTCGCCCTCGGGCCTGGGCCTGTATTTTCCGGCCCTTGACGCCGATCTCTACCTGCCGGGCCTCCTGGCGGGCGTCATGGGATCGCGCGAATGGATGGCCTCGCACCTGGGCAAGGCGGGGGGCAGCGTGAGCACGCCCGCCAAGGCGCAGGCCTCGCGCGCGAACGGCAAGCTCGGCGGCCGGCCCAAAAAGCCGCGCGTGACCGACGGCGCCTGAAGGGAGGCCATGGCAGAGCTTTCGTTCTTTCGTTAAAACACGAAAGCACCATAGCCCTTGAGCCCTACGAAGCGCTTCTCTATGGATACAAGAAACGCAATCCGGAAATCAATTACGACTCAACCTGAAAACAGGAACGTGAAAATGAGACCTGGAGAACGCCAATTTTCTTGAGCACTGCTTTCACAAGGATAAGGAGGAAGAACGCCTTCGAGAAGATAAGACTGTTGCGTTATACAAAAACGGCCTCCAAATTGCCCCTGGTTTAACCCGGAATTCTCGATTTGACAGGGATACAAGCTGGAGGTGCCCCGTTTCCTAATATTTTCTTAATCAGGGTATGGCTGTTCCGGAAATTGCTGGAGAAATGGAAGTCAAGCGGACTTACCCAAGCTGAGTACTGCCGAAAAAATGGTATCAACATAAAAAGCTTTTCCC
>JBMFHI010000074.1:0-19376 GCA_049976905.1 Syntrophobacteraceae bacterium
TGAGCAGAGCAAGCTTGATGCCAGAACGGGACAATTAAATATGTCATGTAAAATCCACATGTTAGTTCTATAACATCCCTAAAGAGGTATTCCCTGTCCTTTCAAAGGAATAATTTTTCCGAGTGGACAAGAAAATATTTCCGGTTGCAGTAGAGTCCGTGTCGAGTCCAAGGACAGTGTGGTTTGTGTTGGGATGGTGGCCTATTGGTAAAAAAAGTGGGGGGCGGCAACCAGCGCGCCGTGCAGCAGGTTTTTAACAACGGTTTATACCGTGGTTTGGCTTTCACAACATAACAGCACAAAAACCGCATGCCGGACAAAGTCCGGCTCGGAGGATCGGGTGTGGAGGTTATGTGTAAAACTGGTTTTAAGCGCCAACGTCCTCAGTATCGGAGGTTTCATTTGAAAGCATGGCCAGAGCCATTTTGCCTTCCTGTCGGAAACGATTTATAACGGCCGCCCTCACGCCCGCCCCAGAGGAGGCAAACCGGCCCGATCTCGCATTGTAGACAGCGCCTATAAGGTTTGCTACCCCCACCTGGTCGCTTTGACTCTCCACGCTTCTAACGGCCTTTGTGAAAATATCTGCCGCGCCTCTTGCACCATGTTGAACGGCCGTACTCCAGAGCACCTCCTGAAGAGCCTTTGGGGCCTTGGAAATATCCAGGCCCGTTTTGTCGGAAATTTCCTGGGCGGCGGGCAGATAGATGCTTTGTTTAATAAAAGCGGTTTGAAGCTTTTCGAAGCGCACCGAATCCTCGGAGGCTATTTCTTTCCAGACTTTGGGCATTTGGCCCGAACGTCCCCCTGTGTTTGCGGGCCCGGCGCCTCGGAGCTTCTGTGCGAGGTCGGGTGCGCTTTGAGAGAGGTAATCAAGGAAGAGCTTCATTGTGCCCGCCCCCGACGAAATCTGGTAGGTTCCATAGGAGGTTCCACCTCTTTCATCGTAGCCTATCGCCGCCGGCCCTTGTTCGCCGGACTCGAAACGGGCCGATAGAGCGCCAATTTCCTGCCCCTGAGGATTGGAGCCGGCACTATCCTCGGTTGCGTAGGCTCGAACTGCGCTCGACACCAGCCGGGATAATCCCCCAGGCATTGCCGTCCCCTGCCCGCAAAAGCCTTCCAAACAACTGCCGCCTGAAGAAACAGCGGCCAGGGCAATCAGGGTCGAAGCTGCCATAGTATTGACACCGTGGCTGTTTACTGTCGCGCTCCGGGTGGAATTTACAGACGCAGCCCCAGAGGGAACCGATCCAATAACCCGCGAAGATGGGGGCCTGTTTCTCAGGCCACCAGGCGGCGCGCCTCCCCTGTCGGGCTTAAAGATATTAAGAAGGGCCTGAAAAACGCCGGCGGACTCCGATTCTTTTCCCTGCAGGCCGCTAGTTGAGCGCTCAGGGTTTTTAGTGTCCGTTTCAGCAAGTCCCGCTTTTCTAAGCTCGTTAAAATTTACCGACATTTTGCATACCTCCGGCTGGTTGTACGGCAAAAAAGAATGCAAAAGTCATGCTTAATCCCCTCAAGGGGTGGGGTTTTTTTGGACTGCCAACCTTTTGCCTTCGCCTCTACCCGCATACCTGGAGCATACATCCTTTAAATCGTCGGTAATTAAAACCGGGGTCCCAATTGGAGCCCAATTATAGAGTTTTTCGGCCTTTCCCCAGGGCATGGTGATGCAGCCGTGGGAACAGTGGAGGCCGTAAACGTTACCCGCATGAATCCAGACGGCCCCGTAGACGTGAAGCGAATAGGGCATCCAGGCCTGCTCGCCGTAATCATTGCGGTAAGAACTGGAAGTGTGTTTTGCATCTTTTTTATCGATGTCGTAGAGGCCGGGTACGGTGTTTTGCCCCGGGCGGCCAAAACAGGCCTGGCTGTCGCCAACCAGGGTCCCGTGATCGTACCAGCCCATAAAGCCAAGGTGTTTTACCACCACTATGACCTTTGGAGCACAAAGCTTTTCGGGAAGATGGGCCGGAAGCGGAGTCCAATTCCTGTAGGCGTTGAAATCATCGGGAACCTTAATTTTTTTGCCCGCGCGCATTTCTCTTAAGATATAGAAGGGCTCCTGAGTATTTAGCCTGCTCAGGATATCAAGGCAGGCATTGAGGTCGGGAGCCCGATTTGACATCCCAAGACCAATCAGTTCATCTTCGGAAACAGACCTCAGTGTCCATGAGAGATCCGAGCGGCCGGTGGACGCGCAGGCATGCCCAACCGGCTGAAAAAAAAGACATAGGGCTAAGAGAAAAAGTGAAGCTGTTTTCATTAAATTTATTGCTCCTGGAGGTTTATTTCGACCCGGGACGCCCGCTTGCCGCGACCAACCCTTTTGCCACATTCGAAAGCTTACCGCAAGCAGTGATCCATTCCACCATACTCGGCTCCAAGCCGTATTAAGCCTGCGGACCGCTTTTAAGCCATGGGGGACGAAAGGCTCTATCCAAAAAACCAACCGGTAAATTTTGGATTTTTAAGTCAAATAGTTATACTTATTTCCAAATGCAGAAAACCTGAACGACTGATCGGAATTGTCTTGCATTTTCTATTGCGTTTTATGAAAATTCAGGGGCCTGTTTTGTCAGAACCAAACTTGGGGCTGGGCGCATATCGTTTCGGAAGCTTTTCAGGCCGGTTTCCGACCCTGAAAGGGTTTCTTTTTTAATCGCAGCTTCGGCGTCTCATCGGGTTTTTCCTGGGAAACGCTCATACCAGATTCAATCGGACGTTATTTGGGAACTGATTGAGGGCGGCGCCTTTCGACAGAAGCAAGGATGGGTTTGCCCGTTTTTCTAAACCGTTCCACCCTGCGTCATGGAGAAAAGATGGAAGTTAAATTGCTCAACATCGGTTTTGGCAACACAGTCATAGCCAATCGGGTGGTGGCCATCGTGTCGCCCGCCTCGGCGCCCATGAAACGGCTCAAAGAAGACGCAAAGATCGGAAACAAATTAATAGATGCAACCATGGGCCGACGAACGCGCTCCATAATAGTCACAGACAGCGACCACGTGATTTTATCGGGCGTTCAGGCGGAAACCATCGCCCAAAGGCTCGTTCTGGATGGAAGCGTAAAAGAGGCCAACATGTCAAAACACCCCCAGGACCTTAAGATTTGAGGGGCTTGTTCATGCCGCATACTGAGCCTTACGGAGAGCTCTTCATCGTCTCGGCCCCGTCCGGGGTGGGCAAATCGACCATTATCGGCAAACTACTCTCGGCCTTTCCCAAACTTCGCTTTTCCGTCTCAAGCACCACTCGGCCGGCGCGTCCATCGGAGACGCAGGGAAAAGATTACCATTTCCTCTCTGTTGAAGAATTTTCGCAAGGGATAAATTCCGGGCGTTTTCTGGAATGGGCTCGCGTCCACAGCCATTTCTACGGCACTGACCGAGACATTGTCGAAAAATGGTTGGCCTCGGGCCACGACGTCCTTCTAGATATTGACGTCCAGGGAACTAGACAGGTGCGTTGGGCCCACCCCGAGGCAAAGACCATTTTCATCCTGCCCCCCTCCATGGAGGTCCTCGAAGAGCGTCTTCGCGGCAGGGCAACCGAGACCGAGGAACAGTTGGTTGTGCGCATCTCCGCTGCAAGGCGCGAGATACTTGAAGCTTCATGGTATGACTATCTTATTGTAAACGAAGATCTGCAGGAGGCTGTCCAAGATCTGGGGGCCATAGTCCGGGCGTGCCGATCACGGTCCAGGGTCCACTCCCCGGTCGTAAAAAAACTTCTCATCTCGCTTGTCGATTCGACGCTTAGTCCTAAGTGATGAAAAAGATTCACTCCGCCGAAGAGCAAATCTGGATTTCGGGAATCAACCCCGTAAAAGAAGCCCTGCTGGGAGGGGAAGCCTCCGCAAGCGAAGTGCTTCTTTCCAGAAGCGATGCGAGAGGCCAGGAAATAGCCCAACTTGCGGCCCGAAGGTCCATTCCCGTTGCTTATGGCCCCCGAGACCGGCTAACCGGGCTTACCGGACATTCCCACCACCAGGGAGTAGCCCTGAGGACCAGCCAGTTTCCTTACGCGACCCTCGAAGGGTTGCTTGAAAAACCTCTTTGCGAGCGCGATCCCATCGTGGTGCTCGACTCCATTCAGGACCCTCGAAATCTCGGGGCCATCCTGCGCTCGGCCTGCTTTCTTGGGGCAAGGGCAGTATTGATTCCAGCAGACAGGTCGGCAAGTGTTGGCCAAACGGCCATAAGGGTTTCCGCGGGCGCGGCGGTCTATGTTCCCGTCGTTCGCGTTACCAATGTGGTGAGGGCCCTGCAACAGCTGAAAGCCGCCGGTTATTGGACGGCTGGCCTGGATCTGGGGGCAAGCCTGGCGCCCCATGAGGCTGATTTGAGGGTTGCCCTCTGCCTGGTCATAGGTAATGAACAAAAGGGCCTCCGGGTGCTGGTAAAAAAAGAGTGCGACATGCTCCTGCGGATCCCTGCAGCAGGCCCCCTCGATTCCCTTAACGCCGCCTCGGCGGCCTCCATAGCTCTCTATGAAGTTTTGCGCCAAAGACTCATGGATGAAATTGGTCATAAAAAGCCATGAATGTAACCGCATTGATGCTCTCGGTGCTTTTCGGAGCCATAGGCATGGCATACCTCGCCTATGGGAAAAAACAGGGAGCGCTCACACCCGCGCTTGCCGGAATAGGTCTATGCGCTTTCCCCTGGTTTATATCAGGCACCTGGGGCATGATTTTAGTCGGAGCGGCCTTGACCGTTGTGCCCTGGCTGCTATAAGTAGAAAAATTCTTACGCCCGCTCCAAAATTATTTTGCACAATAGTTCAAGAAAAATTTAATAACAGCCGACTAGGACCGCGAGAAGCCTTTTTTTTGATACGCGTATGGAAGGCGGCAAAATTGGACCTCGTACACGATGCTCCACTGCAGATCGGCCCTATCGAAGAAGTCAACGACAAGATTACTCTGGTGGGCGAACCGCCAAGGATTTTGATCGTCGACGACAGCCCCACGATCAGATACACGCTAAAAAAGGACCTGCTGCGAATGGGGGCCATCGTTACCGAAGCCGCAAACGGAAGCGAGGCTCTAAGCAGTGTGGAAACCCAGGATTTCGACCTTATTATAACGGATTTGGAGATGCCGCGGATGGACGGCTTTACCCTCTGCGCCAAACTCAAGAGCCACCCGACAAAGAACTCGATTCCCATCGTGATTCTGAGTTCCAGGGAAACGGAAAAAGATATTGAAAATGCTTTCAAGGTGGGAGCCTCAAATTATATTACAAAATCCAATGCAAGAAAGGATATTCGCGCCCGGGTAAAAGAGATTCTCGACAAACGTTCTCTTCTTAACGGCAGAACGGTCCTCGTGGTCGATGACTCATCCTCGATTCGCAATTTGATCGAGAAGGCCCTCAGAAAGGCAGGATTCCAGATAATCCTGGCCGATAACGGCAAAATGGCCCTGGAACTGCTTGCCCGATATTCTCCGGATATGATCCTTAGTGATTTGCACATGCCCGTGCTCGACGGACTGGAGTTATGCAAGATCATCCACCACAACAAAGACTTTTCACAAATCCCCTTTATCATCATGAGCTCTGACGGCGACAGGGCCAAGATGCGCCAACTGCTCGAATCCGGCGCTTCGGCCTACCTCGTGAAACCATTTAATATTGAACAGCTGGTAGTTACGGCGGAAAGATTTCTATCAGATCATTTCAGCCGGGTCTTAAATGAGCGAAAACGGTTGGAATCCGAACGGCGCTCATTGATTGCAAGCATAAGCAGCCTTGTGCTGGCGCTTGAAGCCAGAGACCAGTGCACGCGCGGCCACTCCGATGCGGTTGCCGCGCTCATAGTGGATATGGCTCGTGAGATGTCCATGGATGAAGGCCAAATCGAAAGAGTCAGAATCGCGGGCAAACTCCACGACCTTGGGAAAATAGGCATTCGTGACGATATTTTGCTAAAACCCGGCCCTCTAAACGATGAGGAATGGAAAATTCTAAAGCTCCACCCGATCATCGGAGCTGAAATCCTCAGCCCCATTCAGAGCCTTTCCGACATACTTCCAGCCATTCGCAACCATCATGAGAGGCTGGACGGCAAAGGCTACCCGGAAGGATTAAAGGGCAGTCAAATACCTCTTCTGGCCCGCATGGTGGCCGTAGCGGACACCTATGACGCACTGCGCCGCGACCGGCCTTACAGGAAAGGACGTACAGAGGAGAATGCGCTCGCAATTCTTTATGAAGCCCAGGGAACCCAGCTTTGCCCGGAATGCGTGGAGATTCTTTTAAAAGTCCTGGAAAAACACGGGCTCGAATCGACCACCGCGTTCGGATGGAGCCTTTAATCCCTTGGAGCGCGCGCCGCGAAGTTTCTCGGCCTTGCGGCATGCTCTTTGGCTCCAAATCTTGAGCCAGGCCACGGGGGCAAACGCTTCTAGCTATTGCTCCCGCAGCACGCCGCCGCCGACACCAGAATCAAGGACATCAGAAAAATTGATAAGGGGGTAAAATGGATCCTTCTATCGTTTCTAAGGGTTATTGGAACCGCTTGTGTGACTGGCGAGATAGAAAAATTGAGAAAATGAGAACCCCTTACAAAGAGATTATCAATATATCGTTTTTTGTTGTCAGCATACTATTAGGATTGGCATTATCGTCGTTAGTAGCACATTGTGTTGTATTATTGTGTTAATACCTATTTTGGGGCTTGGATGCCTAATCGAAATTTATTTAAGTCCCTATACCATATGTATCCTTCTGTCACTTTTGTTGATAGTTGACGCTATAGTTGCAGTAATATACATACGCAATAAAAATTAGTTGTGACTCAATTATATTCACAAGGAATCAAATACTTGCTATTCGGGCTATTAATAGCGTTAAACCACAAACTCATCCTCTGATGATCCGAATTTCTCATCTATCTGTCACTGGCGTCCTGAAAATGGAGTTTGATCACCTGCATTTTCTTCCCCAAAATTCCGCATAAAATCTTCTTCCTATTGTTTTTTCTTCCTTAATTCTTTTTCTTCGGGAATCGATGCATTGACCGACGGAGGTAAACGGTCAATGGCGAAAAGGATCAGGAAGCGGAGATGCTTGTGCTGTGGGATTTTCTTCACCCCCGATCCCCGAAACCGGCAACGACAGAAATATTGTTCCAAACCTGAGTGCCGCAAGGCCTCTAAAGCGGCAAGCCAGGCCCGTTGGCTGAGTGCGCCGGAGAATCGAGATTACTTTCGGGGACCGCACAATGTGGTGCGTGTTCAGGAGTGGAGAAAGGCCCATCCGGGATATTCCCGAAGGAAAAAAGAAGCGTTACAAGATCGCTTGTGCGGAAAAGATGTTGAAAATCCAACTGTTAAATCGTCTTTGGGTGGCGTGCAACCCGCTTTTACCCCTGCGTTACAAGAACTCTTCGCCGCACAACCAGCTGTTTTAATAGGACTAATCTCCCACTTAACAGGCTCGGCGTTACAAGATGACATTGTAAAAACCGCCCGGCGCTTCCAAAAATTGGGAAGCGATATTTTGAATCGCCCAATTCAAAGCCGAGGAGGTATTTATGATCAAAAAGCTCCCCCTCTATCCCCTGCGGATACGCCGGATACCAAGCCAGTTCAGCTGGGTGGACCACCGGCTGGTCCGTGACCGCCACATTGAATCCTGCGCGCATCCGGCGGCGGCTTTGCTAAACTTTGCTGTGCGTCTTTGCCCGCCGCCCAAGCTGCGTACCGGGCACAAAACGTTTGAGGAAAAGCATGCTCACTGCTATCGGAATGAAATAGTAGGCTATTCTGTAGATAAGTATAGCGAGAAGGGACAAATCGTAATCGAGTCCCATAAGGTGGAAGGCTCCGGCCATGGAAGCTTCCATCAGGCCGATCGAGGCGGGCGTAAGGGAAACCATGCTCGTAAAGAGGCCTATGGAAAAGCCTACCATCAAGATCTTGTTGCCCACCGGGTAGCCGATTGAGATAAAGGAAAACTTAAGACAAAGAAACATGAAAATCCAATCGAAAAGCGCCAGAGTGGCCGGGGCGAGCAGCACCCCCCTGTTGCTCATTATCATATTGAGACTGTCGTTAAAGTTTTGGAAAAAAGCCTGGGCTCGATCCCTCCTGATCCAGTTGGGCTTGCCAACTTTTTGACAAAAGGCGGTGACAACCCTTGTGCCCAAATGCCAGGCTCGGGTTCTGAAACCCTCGTGAATAATAGTCTGGATGGTCACAAAGGTTAGAAGAAATGCCACAATGAGGACCACTACCCCGAAGAGCACCTGGTCGCGATCCGTTATCTGGTGCTGACTGTAGAGATAGAAAAAACCTAGATATATGAACAGGACAGCTATAGTATTGGTTAGAAAGCCGTGAATAATGGAAACCGAAACGGTATTGCTTGGCGGGATATCTTCTCGCGAGAGCAGATAGACTTTGGCGGCCACACCGCTCAAACCGGCTACCGACATCAAAGAGTTAAGCGTGTTTGCCAGCAAGGTGATTTTAAAGCAGGAGGCAAAAGATATGGACAGGCTGATACCGCTGAGCAACTTTTTTAAAACGCCGGCTATGCAGGTATAGCTCAAGAAGGCCGAAACAACCACCATAGCGGCCCACAGGGGGTCCATATCTCCCAGATGTTCCAAAAATCTATGAAAGTTGGCCTGCTTGAAAGTGTACACCAGGATGAGCAGACCGACAAAACCAGCGATCCAGAACCTCTTGCGAGTGGCTATGCTTCCCAACGCTCCTCCACACTCGATCGGCTATCGCCCCCGGAGGAATTTAAACCCTTGCAACCTTCGCCGGACGATAGATAAGAAAATGATCCGGCAGGGTATTTAAGCGCCGGATGTTTGTGAGCAACATTCTTCCAATGGTGTTTAACTGCTCGTGGACAAAACCCCAAGCGAGGTAAGAGATATACCCAAACCGGAAAAGCGTCAAACCGCAAATGAGCTACATCCCAGAGCGGCTTGGCGCTAGACCGGTTTATAGTAGAATTTTGCTGACTTTTTCCGGATAACGGGCAAAGACCTCATCGGCCAGATTAGAGAGCTTTCCCCTTATCGCATCGGAGGGGGGCAGATGCAGGGGAAACGGTATATTGAGTTTTTCCACCGACACAGGTCCTACATACAAGCTTTGATCCAGGGCCGATATCTCCTGCGCGGTAAAGTTTTCACCAAGGATCTTTTTTCTCTCCAGCCCGGCAGTGTCCAAGCTTTTCAGGAAATTGATCATGCCAAGCAAATCAAAGTTTTTCTGAAAAGTAACGATGTTGCTGTTTACCGCGGAGCACTCGTCTACAATTTGCCCATACTCTTGCTCATAGCCACTCATTCTGGAATGAAGCCGGCTGTAAGACTCGAGGATGAGTTTGCGAAACTTTGCATTTTTTGTAAGCGCTCTTGCCCGAATAAAGCGCACATGCCCCATGAACCCCGAGCTAAGATAAGCTCCCCAGAAGCCGCAAACCTCAAGGCCAAGCAATTCCTCGAGCCTTTGGCGCATCCCGGGCTCGATCATCAGGCTCGAAATCCTTGCCAATCGCAGACCGGCGGCTTGCGCATGCCTGATCGCAGAGCCGGCCAGCGAGTGGAGATGTTCTATTTGAAGCTCAAGGAGGCGACGCTCCAGCAGGTAGTTTCCCACCACCTCCTCTTTGACCTGTCGCGTCAGACTCGAAACCAGTTCTTCATCCATCAGCGGACTGCAAACCTCGCACAAACCGCTATTTAGACGGCAAAAAATTTATAGGGTCTAAAATAATATCGCCGCGGGACGGATTGTAGTTGCCCTTCTCCTTTAGCGCCTTAAGCCGGACGCCGGAGTCTTCATGGTGAAGAACGACAATGGAGCTGAAAAGATCGTCCATTGCGTCGATGGGATAAGGGATCCCTCTTTCATTGACGTCGGGGATGTGACGGTGAGACCGCGCCGATACCCACAGGGGCGTCTGATGGCTTCGGCCAAGTTGGGCGATCTTTTCCAAAAGAGTGCGGTCCCGGCCGAAATCCAGGCCGTCGATGATGATCAGAGCGGGAGAAAACCGCGCCTGGCTCTTGAGATTGGCGATGCCCATCTCCAGCTTTTCGGGACTAAACGTCTGGTTTAGAAAGGACATAATAAACCGTAGAGGTTCGATGGAATGCTGCAGCTCCGATACCTTACATTGCGGGTCGGAGGAAAAAATATCTCTCAGCAGCTCGTTATACCACAGTTTCACTTTGTCCGCGGTAACGTCTACACATACATGGAGCACAGCTTGTTTGTCCAGAATGTAGCCCAGGGCTAAATGGGTTAGAACGGCCGTCTTGCCTGCTCCGGCCCTTGCCAGCAAAACCCCCATCTCCCCGGGGTCGAGCCCAAGGACCGACATCTTTTCGTAACCTTTGCCACACGCGTTATCATCAGTCATTTGCATGCTCCCTTCTAAAAAACGCCGGTTTCTAATCCAACCGATTTAATGATACTTTACCAGAGAAAAAAATTCCATCAAAAGGCGGAGTCTAAAAGCGAATCCAGAGCGGGAACCATCTGCGAAATTTTCATTTTTCTGGACAAGCTCTGGGACTCAAGGGTTAAACTTCCAATTTTTTCATCGACAAAAAGGATCGAAAAATTGCAATGCGTATTGATCGGCACAGGCGGAATGATGCCCATGCCCTACAGAATGCTTTCTTCCATGGCGATACGGCTAAACGGCAAGCTCTATCTTTTCGATGCCGGGGAAGGCACCCAGATAAACTGGAAAAAGGCCCGCCTCGGGGTGCGCGGCCTAAAACTCATCGCGGTAACCCACCTGCATGCCGACCACTGCCTGGGAATACCCGGGATGATGATGCTAAAGGCCCAGATGGAGGCCCCCGAACCGCTTACCATCCTCGGCCCCCCGGGGACAAGGGAGTTTGTCGCAAGGACCCGGGAAATGCTCGATTTCAGGCTAAACTTCCCGGTGGAAGTAATCGAGTGGAGCGCGCAGAGCGGCAGCGCGGCATACCGGGACGAACAGGCGCACATATATTGGCAGCCCGTAAAACACACCCGCTTTTGCCTTGGCTACAGATTCTGCGAACACGACAGAGCCGGAAAATTTAGCCCCGAGCGTGCCCAGGCCCTTGGGGTTCCAATGGGGCCCCTTTGGGGAAGACTCCAAAAGGGAGAGTGCGTTCAAACTCCATCGGAGCGAACCGTGAGCCCGTCGGAAGTGCTCGGCCCTCCCAGAAAAGGCAGGCACATCGCTTTCGTAGTGGATACAAGACCGGCTCCCGGCATTTACGCTTTGTGCAAAGACGCCGATTTGGCTTTCATCGAGGGCATGTTTTTGTCCGAACATGCCGAACATGCCGAGCAAAAGGGCCACATGACCGCTGCTGAAGCAGCCCGGATCGCCAGGCAATCCCGCGTCCTAAGGGCGGTTTTGACCCATATAAGCCCAAGGTATGAAAACAGCGAGTTAAAAGGACTGGAAGAAGAGGCGCAAAAGCAATTCCAGCACGTTCGCATCGGACACGATCTTGACACTTTCGAGGTAGACTATGCCGAAAAGATCGCCTCCCAGACTCTTTAGCCTCGTCGCTGGGCTTAGAGCGGCAAAAGGCCCTCCGGTTTCGGAGGGCCTTTTGCCTTTAAAACTCAAGCCGCAGGATGGAAAACCGTCTTAACGGCCTTTAGTCGCCTTTTGCACCCTCGATCATTTTTTGTAGCTGATCTTTTAGAGCGCAAGCCTCCAGGAGTCTTTTGCGGAGTTGTTCCCCCTCAGGAGAACCCTCCGCCACACCCTTAAGCTCTTTTTCGAACTCCCCGATCTGTTTCATAACCCGATAGAGTTCGACTGCGACCATTCTTATACTCATGCGGACAACTTTCATTTAGTGAAGACGAGATTTCGTGAGGCGCCATAGTCTCTTTTTTCTTGGGTTTACCTTCCGGAGTAGACCTCGTAGGCGAGGTCGAACTTTTCCCTGGTGCCCGGTGGCAAACGCAGTGCAAATCCGGAACTGGGAGGCATCGTATCCTGACGCAGCGACGGATTGAGTTCCTTCAAACGGCTGACGGGCACATCGACCCATTGGGCCACCTTCTCAAGGGAGAGATTGGCGGTGACAAGGACCGGATCATAGTCCGTAGGCCTGCAAAAGTGTGGGAACTTAAATCCATGCTTTTCAGGGTCGCGAAGTATGTTCATCGCGGCCATGACTTTTGAAACATAAACTGCCGAACACGCGGGCAACCTTCGCCCATAAAGCTTCCCGTCCTCGACGCGGCATTTTCCCGCCGCGTCACAAATCAGCCTTGTTCCCGCATTGTAGGCGGCAATGGCCAATAACCATGAGTCGTACTGATCATGAAGTTTTTTTAAGTATTTAGCGGCAGCTTTAGTAGATTTTATGGGATCAAGTCTTTCATCTACCCAGCGGTTGACCCGCAATCCCATTAATCTTGCTGTCGCCGGTAACAATTGCCAGTAACCACCCGCTCCACGATATGACTCGGAAGATCCTCTAAAGCCGCTCTCCACAAACACAATGGAGACCAACTCGCCTGGAACCCCCCGGCTTTGCAGTATTTCAGTCATCTGGGGCAGACATTTCGCGGCCTTTTCCAGGGAAGCCGAAAAACTCCTTCTGCCCGCACCTTCGTAGAAACGGATGTACTTTTTGACGAGTGGTTCACGGATGGGTATCTGGATTCTGTTTCTCCAGAGCTCCGCGGCGATCCCTTCAGCCGGATTGGCAGGAGCGGGCCGGGTCAGATTCTCGGGGGAAATCTCCCCGTTGAATGAATCGCTTGGCAACGACAAGGAAGCCAGCGCCCCCGGAACTCCCGCATTATTTGCGCCTGCCATGGCCGCAAACGGAAAAATCACTTGGGATATTAAAAACAGAACGGCCAGCTTGGCGGAAAATCCGCTAAAGCTTGCCTCAGTTCTCGCCGCATGGAGCCCGTAGAGGCTTGAATCAGGCGCCATACTGGTTTCTCCTCACATTTTTCAAAGAAGCCCCCATGGCCCTCACGAATCCGCAAGAGTGATAGGAATTGAGTGTGACCCTAACAGCTCATTAGAGAAAAATCAAAGCGCATAATTGACCATTATGGAACATTAGGGGCGATTGTGCTCAAAATGGCCCCATTAACCCGCCCACAGGAAACGATACGCAAAGATAGCTCAGGGTTCGGGCTAATTACGACAGGCCGACGCGGCCTGCAACTGAACGCAATCATATTTGGCTTCTTATTTCAGCCAATCTATTTCTTTTGTCATCAATCATAATATTGCGTGTTTTTTCGCTTTATACTCCAAAATACCCGTCTTTACAGTAGCTACCCGCGGAGGAAGCCTAAAACCATACTCGGCCTCGTTTTTCGCTCAACCGGTGGAATAGACTCAAAACACACCCCGCAGACAGCAGCGGCACAAAGAGATATCTATTTTTGACCGGCCCGCGCAGCTCGGCAGGCCAAAAACAAACACGGGATGCTTGCGGCTCCTCTTCTTTTGCCGCGGGCTGTTTACCCTTTAGTCGAGCAAGGAAAGGCCGCGCTGCGGTGTGGAATTTTTGCGCCCTCCCAAGAGTTTCCATCCGAGTCGATCCTTACCAGCTAAATCAAAACAGAATACTCCCGCTTGCCTCCCAAGGGCGGTCTTGACATATCCTGGCTGATTTTCTACATTTAGAAACTTTTTACAGCAGGTTTGGACTCTATCCGGATAGTCGCCTCATTACGGCGATCGGCAAGCTTTCGGATACACACTAATTTAACAGCGCACACCAGATCAAGGCGGAAGCAAAGTTCATGGCCGACCCAAAACGGTTGAAACTGTTTAGAAACATCGGGATAATCGCCCACATAGACGCGGGCAAGACCACCCTTACCGAGCGCGTGCTCTTCTACACGGGCCGCTCCCACAGGATGGGCGAGGTCCACGACGGCACCGCCGTAATGGACTGGATGGAGCAGGAGCAGGAGCGCGGCATCACCATCACCTCGGCGGTTACCACCTGCCGGTGGGCCGACCATGAAATCCACCTCATAGATACCCCCGGCCATGTCGACTTCACAATAGAAGTGGAACGTTCCCTAAGGGTTCTAGACGGGGCCATAGCCGTGTTTTCAGCTGTCGACGGCGTTGAGCCCCAGTCTGAAACCGTCTGGCACCAGGCCGACCGCTATCATGTGCCAAAAATCGCCTTTATTAATAAGATGGACCGGATCGGGGCCGATTTTAACAACACGGTAAGCCAGATCGAAGAAAAGTTTCGCACCATCCCCCTGCCCGTTCAACTTCCCATCGGTGTCGAATCGGACTTCAGGGGCATAGTCGACCTGATTTCCATGAAGCAGATATTGTGGCTCGATGAGACCCTGGGTGCCGAATTCAAGGTGGAGGAAATAGAGCCGGGGCTTAGAGACGAGGCAAACGAAGCAAGGGAAAACCTTGTTGCAAAGCTTGGAGAATTCGATGACGAACTAATGGAGTGCTACCTGGGCGCAACGGCCATCACGGCCGATCACCTGATAGCGGTAATAAGGCGGCTTACCCTGGAGCTAAAAGCCGTTCCCGTCCTGTGCGGCAGCGCCCTTAAAAACAAGGGGGTTCAACCGCTCTTGGACGCGGTCGTCAATTTTTTGCCCTCCCCTGTGGATGTGCCGGCAATCGAGGGCAAAAACCCCGCGACCGGCGCTGTCGAACAGCGCGCCTCCGATGAGAGGCAACCTCTGGCCGCCCTCGCCTTTAAGATCTATATGGATCAGGGCCGCAAGCTTACCTACCTGCGTATTTATTCGGGAGTCCTGCAGGTTGGCTCCGACATACTCAATGTTTCCAAGGGAAGCCGCGAAAAAGTCTCCCGCATCTTCGAAATGCACGCAAACAAGCGGGAGAGAATCGAAAAATCGGGAGCCGGAAACCTCGTAGCCGTTCTGGGACTAAAGACCACCACGACGGGCGACTCCATCTGCGACCCCGACCACCCCTTGTTGCTCGAACCCGTCGATATCTATGAACCGGTCATCTCGGTATCGGTTGAAGCTCAAACCAGATCCGACCAGGAAAAGCTCTTTGACAGCCTGGCGAAGCTGTCCGAGGAAGATCCCACCTTCCGGTTTGCCGAAAGCGCCGATACGGGGCAGATAATTGTTAGCGGAATGGGGGAGTTGCACCTGGAAATCGTTTTGAACAGGCTTTCGCGCGATTACCATGTAACCGTAAATGCGGGAAAACCTCAGGTCGTCTACCGCGAAACGATCAGTTGCAAAGCGGAGGCCACCGGGGTCTTCGACCGTGAGATCGGCCAAACGAGAAACTTTGCGCAGGTACAGGTAAGTCTTGCCCCAAGGCAAAGAGGCCTTGGCAATGAATTTGTAAACAAGGTGCGCGACGGCTCTATTCCCGAACTCTTCTACCAGGCAATCGAGCAGGGGGTCCAGGATGCGCTTGGCAGCGGCACGGTTGCGGGCTATCCTGTCGTTGACGTTGAGACAACGGCTTTTGGCGGCCTTTTCCAGGAAGGGGCCTCCAGTGAGCTGGCCTTCCGCGTGGCTGCCTCCCTCGCCTTCCGCAACGCCTTCGAAAAGGCCGGACCCGTTTTGCTCGAACCTTGCATGCTGGTCGAGATTCTAACGCCCGATGAATCCCTCGGTGTGGTAATAGATGATATAAACATGAGAAAAGGAAAGATTGAAAACATCGCGGCCCGCAAAGCAATCCAGGTGGTAAGCGCAAAGGTGCCGCTATCGAAAATGTTTGGCTATTCGACCGCGCTGAGGTCCTCGACCCAGGGCAGGGCCACCTACACCATGCATTTTTCACACTACGATGTGGCCTCCCAGTAGAATTTTAGCCCATTTTGCTTGATTTGGTCTACTCTTTGGTGTAAATCTAAAAACTTCCGGTCGGGCGATATTTTTGCTCGGGCCGGATTATTTTATTGCCTCAAGCCAGGGGCCCTATCGAAAGGCAGGTGAATTTTATTGGTAAGCAATGAGGCCGAACCGAAAGAAAACATAGAAAAGAAGATTCGCAAACTTCGCAAAGATTTTCAGAAAAACGTTCAACCTGTTTTGCGCAGACACAATTACTACCTTTCGAAGGGCGAACGCAGGCGAATCAAGAAGAAAAAAGCGATAAAGCGAATACAGCGCCGCGAACGGCGCATGATGCGCTCGGCATGATTTGCAGCCGTGCCGGGGGTTCAATATTAAAATAGGACGTTCGCGCCCGGTGCGCCGATTCTTAAAGCCTGCCCATAAAATAATGGGACAAAAATCCCGGGTTTAAAATCCCCGGGATTTTTTTATATCCAATAGGAGATTTCTCGCGGTGCGCTACAGCCAGGGAAATATTGGTCGCATCTTTGCCTTGAGGCTTGAGTCCGGAGACAGACTTCCGGATTCGGTGGTCGATTTTGCCCGCAAGCACAACATTAGAAGCGCCATGGTAACGTATGTGGGAGGCGCCGATGCCACAAGCCGGTTCGTCGTGGGCCCGCAGGAAAACAGCGGCGAGGAGATCATCCCCCTCGTTCACACCCTTGGGGGCATTCACGAAGTGGTGGCCTTGGGAACGCTTTTCCCCGACGAGCAGGGAAATCCCGAACTGCACATGCACGCCGCCGCAGGCAGGGAAGGAAGGGCTACCGTTGGTTGTGTGAGGGCCGGCGTAGACGTATGGCTCATAGGAGAAGTGATTATTCTGGAAATTTTGGGAATTGAAGGATTCCGTAAGATTGATCCCCAAACCGGCTTTCAACTCCTGGCGCTTTCCAAAACCCTTGAGTAAGGCCCTGACGGCTCAGGGGCCTGGACGCCTTGGCCGCGAAAGGGCAAAGGGCATATAGCCGCTGCCCTCCTTCCGGGAAAAACATATGCTCGCAACGGGGCACTTTTTATAAGGGTGGTTTATTAATGGTCCCAAATGGGCTAAAATTTTTCCTGCGCGCTTTGGCTCACTCCGGTTTTAAACCAGACCAAAACGCGCCCTCTTTCTAGAATCTGGACAGGATAAGATCATGACACAATCCCCGCAAGGATCATCGGCCCCCTCCATAAATCATCCGTCCCTGTGGGATATCGAGCAGTTTGATGCCAACTGGTCGGTCTTTCTCGAAGCCCTTATGAGGGAAGAAGCAAGTCTTTTAATCCCTGCGGCGCGCATCCGGTGGCAAATCGAGCATTGCGACGCCTTTTTGGAGGTTCGCTCCAGCTGGGAAAGTCTGGAGGCAAACAACAGACTTGGCGCATGGAAAAGATTGCTGGTTGCCGCCGAACAGGCCTGCCGCACCATTTTGCCCCTCTGTGTGCGCTGCGGCCAATGCTGCGGCATGGGGAGCCCCACCCTTCACGTGGAAGACCTTGCTCTTCTAAAGGATGGCAAAATTCCCTGGCAAAAGCTCACTACCCTTCGAAAGGGCGAACCCGTTCGCTCCCCCTTTGACGGCAAGCCCTTCCTTCTTTCCGAGGAAAGAATTAAAGTGGCCGAAAAGCAGGGTTCTCGCGAATGCGTGTTCCTCATAACGGAGGCCAACCAATGCTCCATCTACTCGGAGCGGCCCCTCCAATGCCGCGCTCAGGCGTGCTGGGACCCCATGCCCGCCAGAGACACCGCCCAATTGCCTTTTCTTTTAAGAAAACATATTTTCCAAGGAATCGACTTGCTCCTCGAGGTGATTGCCGAGCATGAAAACCGATGCAGTTTTCAATCGCTTGCCCAAGCCTTCGAAAAACTTGGCACCGGCAAGGGAGAAAATATCGAGGAGGTCCTCGCTCTTCTTTCCTACGAGGATCATTTTCGCCGTTTTGTAAGCGAAAAGTTCACTATTGCTCCCCAAAACCTCGATCTTTTGTTGGGTAGAAGTTTTGCCGAGTTGGTTCCCCTTTTCGGATTCAAGGTGTTGGAGGAACTCGACGGCTCAAAACGGCTGGTTCCCGAGACTGGGGAGGCAAAGACCGATTAAATTGCAAGCCTTGAGCAGGCAAAAGGGTATTTTTCCACAAAGCTTGTGCTTCACAAACGCGGGGCAAAGATATATAATAACGAGTTTAAGAGAGAGTACCGCCAACAAGTAGCAAACCCATGCGAGAGTGGCGAAATTGGCATACGCACTGGACTTAGGATCCAGCGGGGTAACCCTTGGGGGTTCAAATCCCCCCTCTCGCACCACGAAAGCGGGCTTTTGCAGATCCTGAAATTCTTTTTATAAGCAGAAAGGGAGAAAGAGTGGAGATCAACGTTTCCTTAACTGACATCAGCCCGAGTCAAAAGAAGCTGCGCGTGGAGATCCCCGAGTCACGAGTGGCCCGGGAGCTGGATAAAAAATACCGCGATCTGGCCAAAAAGGCCAAGATCAAGGGCTTTAGACCCGGGAAGGTGCCTCTTAACATCATCAAATCCTACTATGGCAAAGCCATCGAGCAGGAGGTTTCCTCGCAGTTTATCCAGGAAACCTTCGGGGATGCTCTTAAGGAAGCCGATCTAAAGCCTCTTACCCAGGCCGACGTAAGCGAGACACATTTTGAGCAAAGCGGTGCCTTTTCCTACACCGCCATGGTCGATGTGTGCCCGCCCTTCGAGCTGCCTGAATATAAAGAACTAAAGATCTTCAGACCGCAAACAGATGTGGACGACGAACAAATCCAGGCGGAATTGGACAAGCTTGTCCAAAGCCACGCTCAGTTGCGCTCCCTTGAGCAGGAGCGCGGCATCCAAAAAGGCGATATCGTCTCCATCGATCTTTTGCCCTATCTCGACGATAAACCCTTCGAGCAGGGCAAAACCGAGCAGTTCATGACCGAGGTGGGCAAGGGGGACTTCCATCCGGGCTTTGATGAGAAACTGGAGGGACACAAGATTGGAGAGAACTTCTCCTTTGAGCGCGAATATCCCGAAAACGCCTCCCCTGCCGAATTTTCCGGCAAAACCGTCCGCTTTGACGTTACCGTAAAGGAAATCAAGGAAAAGGAAGTCCCGGAGTTAAACGACGAGTTCGCCCAATCCATTGGTTCGGGCCAGTTCGAAACCCTTGAGGCTTTAAAAGACAAAATCCGCGAAAACCTGGCCGAAAGAGCCCGCCAGAGGAATATGCAAGTCGTTCGCGATCAGGTCCTCTCCAAGCTTCTTAGCAAGGTCGATTTTGAAATTTCCCCCAGAGTTATCGAGGCCGAAGCCGACAGAATCCTTCAAAACCTCAAGCTCCAGTTTGAAAGCCAGGGACTAAATTTCGATTTCGATGCCTTCGATAAGGAAGAATACAAAACGGGCACGAGGCTCCAGGCCGAAAAGGAGGTCCGTACCCGACTGGTGCTCGGAAAAATCGCCGAGGCCGAAAACGTAGCGCTCGATTCGGATGAAGAAGAGCAGGTCTTTAAGGATATAGCCGCGATCTATCGCGTC